>NZ_CP116936.1:4285624-4597249 GCF_028475105.1 Micromonospora sp. LH3U1
CGGCCCTCCGCAACCGTGTTCGCACGCAACCCGCTCCGCTGGATCCGCCTGTCACAGTGTTCGCCGAGGCTGTACCAGATGAGGTGCTGCGAATCCTCCGGTGGGTCGTGCCTGGCGAGGAACCGTTGCTGGCCATCGCCGATGTCAATCTCGACCGTCTCGTCGGCGAGGACGCCTACCTCGGAGTGACACCCGCACGTCTCTTCATCTCGGCACAGAGCTCAGTTCGCAAACAAGGCACGATCGAGCGCGAGTTCCCTCTCACGGACGTTCGCTACGTGCGGTTCCGCGAGCGCGACAAGCGAGGCCCCGTTCTGGACATCATCACCACGGACGAGAACATCAGGCTCACCTTCGACGACTGGGCTGGCAAGGGGCAAGGGTTGGATGACACCCGCCGGCTCGCCAACCTCCTGGCCGCAGCGATGGATCTACCCGAGACCGAGCGGCGTACCGACCCGCTGCTGAGCGGCGGGTCCTCGACCGAACGGGCGATCACCCGGTAACCGCAGGGCGCTCAGCATCGAGCCTCCGTCGGCGCGCAGCTCGTACGGGTAGGGTCCCAATCATGACAATTCCCCACCTGACGGCCGCCGACGGCACCACCCTGCCGGCGATCGGGCTCGGCACGTACCGCCTGAACGGCTCGGCGGGTGTCAAGGCGATCGGGCAGGCGATCCGGGCGGGCTACCGGTTGATCGACTCGGCCGTGAACTACGAGAACGAGGGCGCCGTTGGCCGTGCCGCCCGTGCGGCGGGTGACGTGCGGGACGAGCTGGTTGTCACCTCGAAGCTGCCGGGGCGACACCACCGCTACGACGAGGCGCTGACCACCATCGAGGAGAGTGTGTTCCGCACGGGCCTCGACCGGGTCGACCTGTACCTGATCCACTGGCCGAACCCGAAGGTCGACCTGTACGTGCAGGCGTGGCGGGCGCTGATCGAGGCTCGCGAGCGTGGTCTGGTCACGCACATCGGCCTCTCCAACTTCCTGCCGGAGCACATCGACCGGCTGGTGGCCGAGACCGAGGTCGTCCCGGTGGTCAATCAGATCGAGGTGCATCCGTACTTCCCACAGCAGGAGGCGATCGACTACCACCGGGAGCACGGGATCCTCGTGCAGGGCTGGAGCCCGCTCGGTCGTGGCAACGACCTGCAGGAGCACCCCGTCGTGGTGGAGATCGCGACCGCCCACGGCGTCAGCCCGGCGCAGACCATCCTCGCCTGGCATGTGGCCCGCCAGGTGATTCCGCTGCCCAAGGCGGCGTCCCCGCAGCGGCAGGTCGAGAACCTGGATGCCTTCGGCATCAAGCTCACCGACGCGGAGGTTGAGGCCATCACGGCGTCGGGCCGCCCGGACGGGCGCCTCGCGGACCAGGACCCGGCGGTGTACGAGGAGTTCTGACGACGATGTCGTGTCACCCGGGCCAGCGGCGGCCCGGGTGACACGGCGTCGCTTAGACGAGCCCGCCGAGGGACGGGTCGCTGATGCTGTCCTTGCCGTTCTCGACGTGGCCCGCGTAGCGGTACGCGAAGTCGGCGTCACCCGCGACGCTGAGGGTCAGGTCGTACCAGCCGTGGGTGCGGGTGAGCGCCCACGTCGCGCGCTCGGCCTGGCCGGGCCGCAGCGACAGCTTCACCGGGCGGGAGTTGTACCGGTCCCGGACGGTCACCTCGATCCGCTTCGACCCGCGATTCTTGAGCGTGAGGGCGACCTGATAGTCGCGCTCGTCGTACGAGGGTGTGACGTCGAGGTGTGACCGGCCGCCCGTGAACCGGCGGAAGAACCCGTTCGGTCCATGCACCGACAGGTCGTACCCGGACTCGATCGTCCAGGTGTCCGTCAGGTGCTTGCCCGGCTCGACGGTATAGCTGCGCGGGGCGTCCGCGCTGCCGGCCTGGCGGACCTGGAAGACCGCGGCGACCCCGCCGGAGTTGCGGAGGTCGATGCGGAACGAGCCGTGGCTGAGGTTCCCGTCGGCGTGCAGGGTGTACGGGATAGCCCGCGCCGGGCGTACCCCACGCTCCTGCTTCGGCAGCCGCTGGTCCACCGGCGGGACCGGCACCTCGTCGGGGTGCCGGACCAGTTCCTCGGGCTTGAAGTCGTCGGTGTCGGGCAACCTGACCTCGCGCGAGCGGTTCGGGTGCCGGAAGTCGAACGCCGTGGTCAGGTCGCCCACGACGGCGCGCCGCCACGGGGTGATGTTCTTTTCGATCAGGTCCGGCCGGCCGTGCCCGAACCGCGCCTCGAGGAACTTGATCAGCGAGGTGTGGTCGAAGACCTGCGAGTTCACGTAGCCGCCGCGCGTCCACGGCGAAACGATGACCATCGGTACCCGCAGGCCGAGGCCGTACGGCCCCGCCGGGTGGTCGGCGTCGCCGGGGAAGATCTCGTTGGTGGTCGGCACGGTCGACTGCCCGTGCTCGCGCGTCTGCGGGGGCGTCGGCGGCACCACGTGGTCGAAGAAGCCGCCCTCCTCGTCGTACGTGATGAAGAGCGCCATCTTGCTCCACACCTCGGGGTTCGACGCCAGGATGTCGATGACCTGGGAGATGTACCAGGAGCCGTACGCCGGCTCCCAGTTCGGGTGCTCGGTGTACGCCTCGGGCGCGGTGATCCAGGAGACCTCCGGCAGGCGTCCCGCCTCGACGTCGGCGCGGAAGTCGGCCAGCAGCGCCTCGGGGTCGCGGCCCTGGGTCCTGACCTCGGTGCCGGTCTTGGCCTTGTCGGCCAGCGGTGTTCCCGGCTGCGCGTTCTGGTACTGGTGGAAGTAGAGCAGCGAGTTGTCGCCGTAGTTGCCGATGTACGGGTCGTTCGTCCAACCCCAGGAGCCGGCGGCGTTGAGGCCGGTGCCGACGTCCTGGTAGATCTTCCAGGAGATCCCGTTGCGCTCCAGCCGCTCCGGGTACGTCGACCAGTCGTAGCCGGCCTCCGCGTTGGTGATGACCGGGCCGCCGCCCTTGCCGTCGTTGCCGACCCAGCCGCTCCACATGTGGTAGCGGTTCGGGTCGGTCGGGCCCATCAGCGAGCAGTGGTAGCTGTCGCAGACGGTGAAGGCGTCGGCGAGCGCGTAGTGGTACGGCAGGTCCTGTCGGGTGTGGTAGGTCATCGCCGTGACGCCCTTGTTCGGCACCCACTGGTCGAACCGGCCGTCGTTCCAGGCAGCGTGCCCGTCGTTCCAGCCGTGCGGCGGGTCCGGCAGGAAGGTCTGGCCGAGATCCTTCACCTCGGGGCGGAAGGGCAGCAGCTCGTCGGCGCCGTTGGGCTGGTGCCACACGTCCTTGCCGGACGGCAGTGTCGCCGGATGCGGGTCACCGAAACCGCGTACGCCCCGCATGGTGCCGAAGTAGTGGTCGAAGGAGCGGTTCTCCTGCATCAGGATGATGACGTGTTCGACGTCCTTGATCGAGCCCGTCCGGTTGTTCGCCGGGATGGCGAGCGCTTTGCTGAGGTCCAACGGAAGCGCCGCGCCGATCGCGGGAACTCCCATCGCCTTGAGGAATGTGCGCCGATCCACCGTGCCCATAACTCCCCCATCGCGTGCTGTGTTCGGGAAACTGGCGACCGGACGCTACCGACGGTGGGTTGACACCAGATGGCCACAGTTGGATGGTTTTGCAACCTCTCGACGACCCGCCGGCGAGCCCGCGAGACGCGCGGGGCCGGCGCAAGAGGGTGATCTGCCCGCACACCGGGAGCACCCCGACGTACCGTGAGATCGTGCCGACGAGAGACGTACTGACCAAGGCTGACCTCGCCGAACTTCGCCGCTCGGCGCTCGGGACGGCCAACCCGTTGGGCGTGGCCGCCGATCTCGCCGAGGCGGCGGAGCAGGGTCGGCTGGAAGATCCGGACGACGCCGGGGACGCTCTGAGCCTGGCCGCCGAGATCGCCGAGATCCGGGCGAGACCCGATGCCGCCCTGCGGTACGCGGAGCAGGCTCTGGCGGCGTACCCGTCCGGCGATGACCCTCGGGCCGGGTTCGCCCGGGCGCTGCGGGCCCGGGCCCTGTTCCGGGCCGGCGGTCGGGACGACGAGGCGATGGCGGAGCTGACCGCGCTGCGTCCGTTCCTGCTCGTGCAGCCCGACGCCCCCGCCTACGTGAGCGCGGCGCTGGACGCCGGTGGTCGTTCGGCGACCGCCGAGACGTGGCTGAGCGAGGCGGTCGACAGCCTGCTCGGCGAGCGCGCGAGCGCGGCCGGGAAGCCCGCGCAGGCGATCACCGCGATCGACCCGGTGGTGGATCTCGGCCCGCCGGAGGCACCCGGTGTCCTCTTCTTCCTGCTGCAACAGCGGCATCGGGTACGCCGGGATCTGAACCTGCCGCACGACCGGCAGGACGATCTGGCGGACCGGCTGGAGACCCAGCTCGTCCGCCGGGCCGGGGAGCGCAGGGGCGCCGGGTCCGATCTGCTCTTCTGGCCTCGGGCCGAATTCGATCGTCTGCTGTCCGAGCATGCCGGGCTCGCCGAGGTGTACGGGTCGGACTGGGACGCGCACCGGGCTCTGCTGGAGAAGGAGCTGGTGCGGCTGACGGGTGCCGGTCAGGCCGGGTTGGCGGTGTTCAGCGCGACCGTGGACGGGCTGAACGCCTTCGCCGGTCGACGTGACGGCGACCCGACCGATGCGGCGGTCCGGGCGGGCTACGCGGCCGAGGTGTCGGCTCGACCCAGCGCGCGGATCTCCTGGCCACCGGAGCGCAACGACGCCTGCTGGTGCGGATCGGGCCTCAAGTACAAGAAGGACTGCCTGCCGCGCTCCCGTAGCTGAAGGCCCGGAGTAGCTTCCCTAACGGCTTTGACAGAAATAGCCATTAGGAGGCCCTCGTGCTGGTCATCGCGCATCTCAGTGACACCCACCTCGACAGCCATCCTCGATCGGCCGAACGGACCGCCCGGGTCATGGACCACCTGCACGCCCTGCCGCGACCGGTCGACGCGATCCTGATCACCGGGGACGTCGCCGACCACGGCGAGGTGGCCGAATACGAGACCGCCGCGAAGCTCTTCGAATCACCGCTGCCGGTCATGATCTGTCCCGGCAACCACGATGTGCGCGACGCGTACCGCAAGGGTCTGCTCGGTGACGACCGCGGCGGCGCCGGCCCGATCAACACCCGTCACGACGTGGCCGGAGCGGTTTTCCTCCTCGCCGACTCCTCCGTGCCGGGCGCGGACGACGGTCACCTGGACGAGGAAACCATGGCGTGGCTCGCCGACGAACTGCGCTCGGTGCCGGCCGAGACGCCGACGTTCGTCGCCTTCCATCACCCGCCGGTGGTGCTGCACCACCCGGTCATCGACCCGATGCGGCTGCTGCCCGCCGATCCCCTGGCCGAGCTGGTCGCCGCCCATCCGCAGGTGGTCGCCGTGCTGACCGGGCATTTCCACACCGCCGCCGCGAGCACCTTCGCCGGCCGCCCGCTGCTGATCGCACCGGGTGTGGTCTCCACCCTCCGGATGCCCTGGGAGGGCGACGGGCCGCTGACCACGCAGGCCCAGCCGCCCGGCGTCGCATTCCACGTGTACGACGACACCGGTCTGCTCACCACCCACTACCGGGTGGTGGTCTGAGAATGCGGGGAGTCGCGGCGGTGACCTGAGCCGGAGGTGCGCCGCTGGCAATCTTGGGGGCTGACACGCCCCGGCGGTACCGATAACGTCCATTCCTGGACGATCGACGTCCACCCGATGTCACCGGAGGAGACGCCGATGTTCGAGGAGTTCATGGGCATTCCCGCCCACCCTCTGGTGCTACACGCCGCGGTCGTGTTCGTGCCGCTGCTGGCCCTCCTGGCGGTCGGCTACGCGCTCGTCGCGCCGATCCGGCCGCACACTCGGTGGGTGCTGGGGCTGCTCGCCCTGGGCGCGCCGGTCGCCGCCCTGCTGGCGAAGCTCTCCGGCGATGCCTTCTTCGAGCGCATGCGCGCCGCCAACCGGGTCACCCCCGAATTCGTGCCGACGATTGAGGCGCACCAGGAGTTCGGCGACCTCACGCTCTACGCCACCATCGGGCTGGCGATCGTGGCGCTGGCACTGGTCTGGTTCGTCCCGCCGAGAGCCGCCGCGCCGAGCGCCGCCGCGCCGGGAGCCACGGACGAGAGGCGGCCCGGTCGGGCGCTGACCCTGGCGTTGCAGGTCTTGTCGTTGGTGGCCGCCGGCATCGCCGTGTATTACGTGATCCGCACCGGCGACTCCGGGGCGAAGGCGGTCTGGACGGGGCAGTGACGGTCAGGCCACCTCGTCGCGTGCTCGCCAGGAGAGGGCCACGAGCCAACCCGAGATGAGCACCGCTCCGACAGCGAAGCGGATGCTCGCACTCTCCTCGCTCCACGGCAGGGCGGTGAGCACGAACGCGACGGCACCGCTCGCAGCGCTGTAGAGCGCCCAGCCCCGGCGGCCCTGGCCGGCGAAGCGCCGAGCGAGCAGCAGGCCGGCCGCGATGAGCGACAGGAACGCCGCCGCGCCGCAGACCGTGTGCAGAATGCTGCCCGTGCTGGCCTGCTCGGGCAGTCCGGTCGGGGCACCGGGTGGCCAGCCGAGCGCGGGATCGGGGACGAAGATCCCGCCGCCGACCATCGCCACCCCGTAGACGCCGACCAGTAGCGGCCCCACCGTGCCGGCCCGGCCCGGACGCAGCGCCCGCCACAGGCCCGCCGCGAAGGCGATGGCCAGCAGGCCGGTGCCCACGAACGCGATGAACTGCAGCCAGCCGAGGTCCCCGAGGGTGAGTGCGCTCAACGCGTGTCGGCGCAGGTCGAACCCGGATCGGGTGAACGCCTGCCCGAACGACAGGGCAGGGAAGAGAAGGCCGGCGACCGTGCCGCAGCCCAGCAGGAACCGGGTTCGGCGGAGCCGGGTCTCGGGGACAGTCGTCAGGGACGTCATGGGGGCACCTCTCGTGTCGGCGTCACGTTCTATCGTCACGACGAACGAGGCAGGGCCGGATCGACACCACCGGTGGACGAAAGTGGGGGTGCTGGTGCGGCCCGGTTAGGGGGCCGGGCCGCACCAGCGGGATGACCATCAGCTGGCGTGGTACGCCCGGATGATGGTCTGGTCGATGCCGCTGCCACCGTTCGCGGCGGCCTTCACCCGCAGCGAGACGGCCTGCCCGGAGGCGGCGTTCGGCAGCGCGACCCGGTAGCTGTCAGCACTACCGGTGACCCGGGCCGACTTCCAGGTGGCACCGTCGTCCGTCGAGGTCCACACCTGGAACGACGTCACCTTCTGCGCCTTGACACCTCGCGCGTGCCGGACGGTCAGCTCGGCCGTTCCGCCGGTGGCGTGGTTGTTGGTGTCCATCGGCAGCGCGTAGTCCACCGCGAGCAGCGACAACGGCACACTCCCGGTCCCGTCCGGCCCGGCGGACCGGAACGTCCACGAGGTGTTCACCTTGGTCGAGATCGGCAGGATCATGCTCGTGTCGACGTCGAGGGTCAGCCGGTAGTCCGACATCTGCTGCGGAACGGTGAAGTCGGCGAGCGGCCTGTTCCGTTCCTCGACCAGCTTGCCGTTGCGGTACAGGGACAGCTTGCGGTTCACGCCGATCGAGTTGCCCTGCAGGCAGTCGGCCCGCTGCTGCTGATCGGTCAGCGACACCAGGTCGATGTGCAGGTTGCCCCGGGTCCGCGACGGTGCGGTGGCACAGCTCCAGGTGGCACCGGCCGGGTCGTCGTAGAAGCCTGAGTGCAGCGGCTGCCGCGCCCAGACCTTGGACTGCCGGCTGCCCGGCTGGTAGCGGCGGGGCGCCTCCTGGGCCGACAGGCCACCGTAGACACCCTCGTCGGCCCAGAGGAAGCCGGGCGAGAGGTAGTCGGTGCGGTACGGGGGCAGGTTCCCCTCGTGGGTCTGGGTGAGCTCCAACCCGTCGGGGGTGAGGCCGCTGCGGATCAGCTGGGTGACCATCCCCTCCGAGTCCGCCTGGTGGAACCGCTCCTCGATCCGAGCAAGCTTGGCCTGCTCCGCCTTGGTCACCCGGTAGGCGGGGTCGGCCGGCACGCCGTCCGGGTACTCGTGGATGAGGTTGTAGCGGTACGGCTTGGCCGTGCCGGCCAGTGAATCGAGGTTGACGGCCGCCCAGCTGCGCCGGGACCCGACGCCCGGCTTCGGCAGCGCGGAGGTGCGGACGGTCGTCGCGGCCCCGTAGCCGCTGATCTGGTTCCGCCAGGACAGGCCGTTGGGCGCGGTCTGGAGGCTGGTGAGGTCGATCTTGGTGGGCGTGGTGGCGACCCCGTCGACCGTGGCCTGCACTGGCTTGGCGCGCGCCGGGTCGAGCGTCACGCTCCGGTTGCCGGTGACGCTCAGGTCGGTCTCACCGACAATCGTCGTCTGCAACACGTCACTGTCGGCGTAGTAGGCGACGGAGGAGCCGAGGATCGCGTACCGGCCGGCCGGCACGCGCGTGGTGAAGGTGTCTCCGGGGGCCCCGCCCACGCCACCGTAGTAGATCACCGGGTCGGCGAGGTTGGTGATGAGGATGTCGATCCAGCTCTCCGCGCCTTCCGTCAAGCCCGACAGCGGCTTCGTGTGGAGTGTCAGGTCATAGCTGGGCTGCTCGACGGAGAAACTCACCGGTGTGGTCGAGACCAGCTTGCGGGCGGCGGTGCGGGCCGTGACGGTGGCCAGGTAGAAGCCCGGCCGGGCTGCCAGCGCCGCGCGGTTGATCCGCAGGGTCGCCCCGGCGGTGCCGCCGCGCTTGAGCGTCACCCGGCTCGTCGACAGCGACGCCGCGCCGCGCGGCACCGGCTTGCCGTCGTGGTTGACGACCGCCACGTCGAGGTCGAGGACGTCCGTCGCCGAGGTCGCCGCACCGGTCCAGCTCAGCTTCGCCTCGCTGGTGCCGGACTGCGGGTACGCGAACGTGCCGAGGTTGACCACCGGCTGGTCGCTGGTCGGGCCGCCGAGGGCCCGGGCCGCGTTGAGCCGGCCGGCTCCGACGGCGTACGCGTCGACGCCGGTCAGCGGGTCGGCGGCGCCGACGAGCGCGGCCTTGAGCTGTGCGCCGGTCCAGTCCGGGTGCCGCTGGGCGAGCAACGCGGCGGCCCCCGCCACGTGCGGGCTGGCCATCGACGTGCCGGTGGAACCCTCGTAGTACTGGTCGATCGGGTCCTGCAGGTCGGTGCCGGCGGCACGGGCGGCGACGATGTCGACGCCGGGCGCGACCAGTTCCGGCTTGGCCACGTTGCTGGTGACCAGCGGTCCGCGGCTGGAGAAGTCGGCGAGCTTGTCGTCACGGTCGACGGCACCGACGGTCAGCGCGCTGGCGGCGGAGCCGGGCGAGGAGATGGCGCCGCCGCTGTTGCCGGCGGCGATGACGAAGAGCGCGCCGGTGGACGTGCTCAGGCCGTCGACGGCGAGCGAGAGCGGGTCGTTTCCGTCGTCCGAGTCGCTGCCGCCGAGGCTCATGTTGATGACGTCGGCCCGGGTGGCGGCCCACTCCATGCCGGCGATGATCCCGGAGTCTTCGCCGGAGCCGTGGTCGTCGAGGACCTTGCCGATCACCAGCTTGGCGTCCGGCGCCACGCCGTGGCGCTGGCCGTGTGCGGCCGCGCCGGTGCCGGCGATGGTCGAGGCGACGTGCGTACCGTGGCCGTTGTGGTCGACGGCGTCACCGCCCTCGGCGGTGAAGTCGGCCCGGTCGGCGACCCGGCCCACCAGGTCCGGGTGGGTGAAGTCGGCACCGGTGTCGAGCACCGCGACCCGGACGCCCTTGCCGGTGTAGCCGGCCTTCCAGGCGTCGGGCGCGGCGATCTGCCCCAGGTTGCGGTCGAGGTCACCGTGCTGTCCGCCGCCGGTGAGGGCGCTGGCGCGGACCTTACGGTCGAGCCAGACCTTCTTCGCACCGGCGAGCAGCGAGTTGGTCGCGAGCTTCGCGGTGGCCGGGCTCTTCTTGGGTACGTGGCCGGCGACCGCGCCGATGCTGGGCAGCGGCAGCACGTCGCCGAGCGCGGCCACCCGGGCGGACGCGGTGGCGGGCTGCACGATGACCGGCAACTCGGAGGTGTTCTCGTCGTCGTAACCGTCCGCGATCAGCGTGGTGACGTCGAAGAGGTCGGGGTCGAGGACCGAGCCGATCTGGGAGGCGACGCGGGCGGGGATGACGTGCAGGTGTCCGTCCGGCCCGCAGGTCTGGCGGATCACCGCGTTCGCGTCGGCCGGCCGCACCGTGGCCTGCGGGCATCCTGGTCCGGTGGTCCGTACGGTCACTACGTCCCCGGTCAGCAGGGTGACGGTGTGCGTCTTTCCGCCGACCGAGGCGGTGGGTGTGCCGGTCGTGCCGATGCCGCTCGGCCCGGCCGTGGCAGAGCCGCCCGGTAGGGCGGTCAGTGCCGTGGCCGTGACGGCGACGGCCAACAGCCATCGCGTTTTCCTGAGCATGTTGCTCCTCGTCTAATGTGGACGAAAGCGCCTCTTCGGGCGACTTCCTGCAAGATCATATGCACGGGAGCATGATCTTCGCGGGCCCTCGACGAGGGGATTTTCACCCGTGCAGCAGCGGAAGCACCCGCCGGCCGAGCAGGTCGATGCCGTGGTGCGGCGTCAACCCGTGCGGGGTGCCGAACTCGACCCGGGTCGCCCCGGCGTCGAACACCGCCGCGGCCTGCGCCGCGACGTGCTCGGGGGTGCCCGAGAAGGCGAACAGGTCGAGCAGGTCGTCACCGATCAGCGCACCGGCCAGGTCGTCCTCCCGGCGGCCGACGTGCTGCTGGATCCGCGCCAGCAACTCCGGGTCCACCTCGATCGTCGGGTCGAGGGCGGCGACCACCGCGAGGTACATGGCCACTTCCCGGCGCGCCACCCGACGCGCCAGCACACCGTCCTCGTCGACGACGGTGACCGCCCCGAGCACGACACCTGTTCGGTCGCGTTCCACGGGGGCCGCGTCGTCCAGCCAGGCTCGCATCGTCCGGGCCATCGCCGGGTTCGCCGACCCACCGACCTTGACCTCGCTGGCGAACCCGGCCGCCGCCCGCGCGGTCTGCCTCCCCCAGGTGCCGACCAGGACGGGCACGTCGGCACGGGCCGGGGTGTACCGCAGTGACGTGCCCGGCGCCACGGTGAACTCCCCGCCCTGATAGCCGCTGTCGTCGCCGGCGAGCAGCAGTCGGACGACGTCGACGGTCTCGACGATGCGCCGGATGGGCCGGACCTGCGGCACACCGACCTCGTTGAGCCAGGTGCCCCGGGCCAGCCCGAGGTAGGCCCGGCCATGCGAGGCAAGGTCCAGTGCGGCCACCTGACCGGCGACCTCCACCGGGTGCATGGTGAACGGGTTGAGGCACGCCGCGCCCAGGCGGATCCGCCGGGTGTGCCGGGCCGCCACCAACAGCGGGAAGATCGGCGGTTGGTACATCAGGTCACCGAAGACCGACAGCACGTCGAAACCGTGCCGTTCGGTCAGCTCGGCCAGTTCGGCGTACTCGTCGGCGGACTTGTCGGACTGCAGGCCGATGCCGACCAGCCCAGCGCTCACGTCAGCTCTCCGGTGGGGATCCGCCGACGGCTGGTCCGCTCGATGCGCATGACGACCCGCTCGTCCGGGTCCGGGCAGGCGACATGGCTGTCCCGGGCCATCCAGTCGCCCTCGGCCAACTCCCGCTGCTTCGCCGGCAGCAGGGGCAGGCACGCGGCCAGGGCGTACAGGCAGAAGTGTTTGCCTTCGGGAATGGTGAGCCGGTTCGAGCCGGTCACGTCGAAGTGGTCGCCCGGCGTGAGGCCACACACCGAGCGGCCCTCGATCCGCTCCACCACGACCCGTAGGTCGTACAGGTCGGTGGTTGGTTCCTCGGCGCTCATCGCACGGCCTCCGCGTGGTGGTGCACGATCCGCCAGGTGCCACCCTCGCGGCGCAGCACGTCGGTCACCCGGAAACACTCGTCCGACCGCGTGTCGCCGTAACGGGCTCGCAGCACGTAGCGCACCAGGCCGGTGTCTCCCCAGGCGTCGGCGTGCAGATGTTCCGGCGCCACCGAGAGCGGAGGTGACCCGGCGGCCACCCGGGTCGCCCGCCGGTCCCGCAGGTCGTCCAGCGCGCCCAGGCCGGACAGCAGGCCGTCCGCGTCGGACTCCCAGAACGTCAGGTCGGGGTGCAGGTGCGCGTCGAAGGCGGGCCGGTCGCCGAGCGACCGGTACAGATCGGTGATGGTGGTGGTGAGCTCATCGGTGGTCATCGGTGGTCACTCCCGATCGGGGTGTGGTGGTGCGGTGGTCAGGGCAGGTCGGCCATGCGGGCGCGGAGTGGGTCCAGTCCCATGGGTCCAAGCGCCAACGCGGTGTGGTGAAAACGTTTCCGGTCGAATGTGGCGCCCTCGCGCTGCTCGGCCTCCCGGCGGGCCTGCTGCCACAGCCGCGCCCCGACCTTGAAGGCCAGGGCCTGCGCCGGCCAGCCGAGGTACCGGTCGACCTCGAAGCGCGCGGTCTCGGCGTCCAGGCCGGCGACACGGGTGAGAACGTCCACCGCGAGCGCGGGAGTCCACCGCCGCTCCTGGGTGAAGCCATTGCCGGTCGGGATCGGCAGCCCGAGGTGCAGACCCAGGTCGATGACCACGCGGGCGGCACGCCACATCTGGCCGTCGAGCATGCCGAGCCGCTCGGCGGGGCCGGCGTACAGGCCGATCTCGTCCGCGAGCCGCTCGGCGTAGTGCGCCCACCCTTCGGCGTACCCGTGCACCTGGCAGAGGTGGCGTTGCCAGGGGTGCAGATTGGCGGTGGTGAGGGTGAGGGCGTGCTGGAGATGATGGCCGGGAAGCCCTTCGTGGCAGAGCGTCCCGACGTGCCGCCACACCGGCACGGTCGGCTCGCCCGAAGGCACCGACCACCAGATCGCGCCGGGACGGGTCAACGCCGGGTCGGGTGGCGTGTAGTACATGACGCCGGACGTGGCGGGGCTGATCCGGCACACCACCCGACGCGTGGCGGACGGGATGTCGAAGTGCGTGCCGTCGAGCGCGTCGGTCAGCTGCTCGGTGCGCTGTCGCAGCCACTCCTCCAGCGCGGGACCGGCCGGCACCCGGCCCGCCGGGTCGGCGTCCAACGCCGCCCGCGCGGCGGCCACGTCCGGGTGGCCGAGCTCGCCCGCGACGGTACGCAGCTCGCTGGCGGTGCGGGCCAACTCCGCCCACCCGTAGGCGTACACCTCGTCGAGGTCGACGGTCGCACCGAGGAAACTGCGGGCGGTGACCCGGTAGAGGTCGGCGCCGACACCGTCCACCTCGGACGCGACGGGTGCCAGTTCGGTGCGGAGGAACGCGGCGAAGTCCGCCGTGGCGGCGGTTGCCAGCCGTGCGCCCAGGTGCAGCTGCGCGCCGAGAGACCCGCCGGGACAGCCGTCGACCAGCCGTCCGTAGAAGTCGGCGACGGTCCAGGCCGTGCACTGGTTGGCGACCACGAGCACCTGCCGGCGGGCGACCACGTGGCCACGCTGTGCCGACCGGCGCAGCGTCGCGGCGTACCGGTGGAGGGCGTCGGGCACCTGGCGCAGGTGGGCGGCGACCACCGCCCAGTCGTCCTCGGTGTCCCTGGGGAGGTTGTCGAAGACCTGCCGGAGCAGGTGCACCGGGGTGGCCAGCGGGGCGAGCAGCCGGGTGGTGAAGCCCGCGTCGTACAGGTCGACCTCGCTGGCCATCCGGTCGAGCAGGGCGTCGGCCAGGGCCCGCTCGCCGGGGCCGTGCGTGGTCGCCGCGGCGGCGGCCGTCGCGGTGCGTCGGGCCAACTCCGCGCGTGCGTCGAACCCGTCCGGTGAGAGATCCGGGACCTGCGATTCGGGTGTACGCCCCGCCGCTTCGGCCGCCTGCGGGTCCAGGTCGGCGAGCGCGTCGAGGTACCCGTCGGCGACGTCGGTGATGCTGGTCATCGCGGTACGCCTAGTCGGCCGTGGTCGTCGCGGTACGCGACGCCGCCCTTGAGCACCGCGTGCAGCGTGCGCAACGCGGAGACCGAGCGGGTCGGGTCGTCGCGCAGCACCAGCAGGTCGGCGTGCTTGCCCGTCTCGACGGTGCCGAGGGTGTCGGCGCGGTCCAGCCACTGCGCGGGGCGGGTGGTGGCGGCCTTCAGGGCGTCCGCGACGGACATTCCCGCGTCCACCATGAACTCCAGTTCGCGGACCGTGGCCGTCGTCTCGTCGTAACCCGCGTGCGGGGGCATGTCGCTGCCCAGGGCGATCGGCACGCCGTTGCGGATGGCGTGCTGGAGGCTTTCCCAGTGCCGGGGCCCGGCCGCGAGGGCCCGGTCCATCAGCCAGCCGGGCACCCCGGAGTCGCGGAAGAACTGCTCGCAGCGGCTCACCACGATGGTCGGCACGTACCAGACGTTCCGCTCGGCCATCAGCCTGGTGACGTCGTCGGTCAGCTCGTAGCCGTGCTCGACGCAGTCGAGGCCGAGCTCCACCGCGCGGCGGACCGAGTCGGCCGGGCCGGCGTGCGCGGTGACCTTGCGCCCCCAGTCGTGGGCGACGCGGATGACGGCTGCCATCTCGTCGTCGAGCAGCTGCGGGGTGTCG
The DNA here is from genome assembly GCF_028475105.1 of Micromonospora sp. LH3U1. Classification (NCBI taxonomy): domain Bacteria; kingdom Bacillati; phylum Actinomycetota; class Actinomycetes; order Micromonosporales; family Micromonosporaceae; genus Micromonospora; species Micromonospora sp. LH3U1. The sequence goes on from NZ_CP116936.1 coordinate 4,300,125, forward strand.
ATCGCCTCGTGCTGGCCGGCGATGCCGCCGGAGATGCAGACCTTGATCAGGTCGGCGCCGGCGCGGAGCTGTTCGCGGGTGGCCCGGCGGAACCCGTCCGCGCCGTCGGCCTCAAGTGCGTCGGCCTCCCAGCCGTGCCCGCCGGTGCAGCAGAGCGCGTGACCGGCGGTGAAGATGCGCGGTCCGTCGACGGCACCGGCCTCGATTCCCTTGCGCAGGGCGAAGTCCGCGTAGCGGCTCTCCCCGACGAGGCGGGCGGTGGTGACGCCGGAGTGCAGGGTGCGCCGCGCTGAATCGGCCATCAGCAGCACCAACTCGGCCAGGTTGGAGCTGTGCACCGTGTCGGCGAGGTGGCCGGGGAGCCCGAGCGAGAGGTGCACGTGCATGTTGGTCAGGCCGGGCATGACGTGGTCGCCGCCGAGGTCGACCACCCGGGCGTCACCGGCCTCGGCGAGGACGTCGTCGACCTGGCCGACGGCGCGGATCATCCCGTCGGCGCCGATCCAGATGCCGTGATCCGGCTGGAGGGCGTCCTCGACACCGTCGTAGAGGGCGAGGTTGACCAGGACCTGTTCGGTGGGCATGCGCATGGGTGCGTCCTCAGAGTGAGCGCGCGACGGTCGGTGCCGTGGCGGGGTCGGTGAGCCAGCAGGCGACGCTGCGGCCGCCCAGGTCGACGGTGGGCGGCTGGTCGCCGCACGGGTCGAAGGCGTGCGGGCAGCGCGGCCGGAACCGGCACCCGGTGGGGGCGTTGGCCGGGTCGGGCACCTCCCCGGCGAGGACGGCGGGCAGACGCGGAGTGGGACCGATCTGCGGCACCGCGTCGATCAGCGCCCGGGTGTACGGGTGCTGGGGCTCGCGCCACAGCTCGCGGGTGGGCGCGGCCTCGACGATCCGGCCCAGGTACATCACGGCGGTCACGTCGGCGATCTCGTGCACCAGCGCCAGGTCGTGGGAGATGAACAGCATGCCCATGTCGAGGTCGCGGACCAGCCCGACGAGCAGGTTGACCACCTGGGCCTGGGACGAGGCGTCCAACGCGGTAACCGGCTCGTCGGCGATGATCATCCGGGGTTCCGGGGCGAGCGCGCGGGCGATCGCCAGGCGCTGCCGTTGACCGCCGGAGAACTGGTGCGGATACCGCTCGGCGGCGCTTGCCGGCATCGCCACCCGATCGAGCAGGTCGCGCACCCGGGCCTGGCGGGCCGCGCCGGTGACCGCCGCCGGCACACCGTCGAGGAGTTGGGAGCCGATGGTGCGTCGAGGGTTCAGCGAGGCGTACGGATTCTGGAAGACCATCTGGAGACCGACCTCGGCGCCGGGCCGGGGTCGCCAGCCCAGCGGGGTGACCGGTCGGCCGGCGTACTCGACGGTGCCGGCGCTCGGTGCGCTCAGCCCGACCGCGACGCGCGCCAACGAGGACTTGCCGCAGCCGGACTCGCCGACCAGGCCGACGATCTGGCCGGGCAGCACCTCCAGACTGACCCCGGCGACGGCGCGCACGCGCCCACGCCCTCGGGAGCGGTACTCGACCTCGACGTCGGTGAAGGACAGCCGGGCGGGCGCTGGGGTGTTCATGCGGCCACCTCCAGGTGCGGACGGACCACGCAGGCCACCGACCGGTCCACACCGGCGGGGGTGAGCGGGGGCGGGGCGGTGCCGCAGGACGGTTCGGCGTACCCGCATCGGGGTTCGAACGGGCATCCCGGTGGTGCCTCGCCGGGTGCCGGTGGGGCGCCCGGGATGGGCCGCAGGGTCCCGCCGGTCTGGGTGCCGTGCGGTCGGGCGCCGAGCAGCGCCGCCGTGTACGGGTGCGTGGGGGCGGTGAGCAGAGCGCCCGTCGGGCCGGTCTCGACGACCCGACCGGCGTAGAAGATGTATCCACGGGTGGTGAGGGCGCTGAGCACCCCGAGGTCGTGGGTGATGAACGCGACGGCCAGCCCGGTCTCGGCGCGCAGCCGATCCAGCAGGGCGAGGATGCCGGCCTGCACGGTGACGTCGAGGGCGGTCGTCGGTTCGTCGGCGATCAGCAGTCGGGGACGGGCGGCCAGGGCGATGGCGATGGCGACCCGCTGCCGCATGCCGCCGGAGAACTGGTGCGGGTAGGCGCGCAGGGCCTGCTCCGGGTCCGGGATGCGGACCTGGTCGAGCAGCTCCACGGCACGGCGGCCGGCAGCCCGGCGGTCCATTCGCAGGTGCACCCGCATGTGTTCGGTGAGTTGCCGGCCGACGGTGAGCATCGGGTGGAGTGCGGCGCTGGGATCCTGGAACACCATCGCGATGCCGGCCCCACGGACCCGCTGCCAGCCTCGGCTGTCCAGGCTCAGCAGTTCGGTGCCGGCGTACCGGGCTGAGCCACTGACCGCCGCACCCGGGGGCAGCAACCCGAGCAGGGTCTGCGCGGTGAGGCTCTTACCGCAGCCGCTCTCCCCCGCGATGCCGACCAACTCCCCCTCGTCGACGGTCAACGACACGTCGTGCAGGATCGGCAGCGGGCCACGGGGCGAGGGCAGGGTGACGGCCAGGGAGTCGACGTCGAGCAGCGGTGCCACCTCAGCGTCCCTTCGCGTAGCGGGGGTCGAGCCGGTCACGCAGTGCGTCGCCGAGCACGTTGAAGGCCATCACCACGGTCAGGATGGCCAGACCGGGAAACACGCTGACCCACCACATCGACAGGTCCTGCGCGCCGAGGGCCACCATCGAGCCCCACTCGGCGGCCGGTGGGCGGGGCCCCAGGCCGAGGAACGACAGCGCGGCGAGCAGCAGCACCGCGTTGCCGAGCTCCAGGGTGGCCAGCACGATCGCCGGGCCGATGCTGTTGGGCAGCACGTCGCGGCGCAGCGCGCGGATCGGCCCGACGCCGAGCAGTCGGGCGGCGTTGAGGTAGTCGTCGCCGCGCATACTCAGCACGGCGCTGCGGATGACCCGGGCATAGACCGGCCAGGAGACGATGACCAGCGCCAGCACGGCGTTGCGGGTGTTCGGGCCGAACGCCGCGGTCACCGCCATGGCCAGGATGATCTGCGGGAACGCGAACACCAGGTCGGTCAGGCGCATCAGCGCCTCGTCGACGAACCGGCCGACGTATCCGGCGACGAGTCCGAGCAGCCCGCCGACCAGCAGGGCCAGCGAGACGATGGCCAGGGCCAGCGGGATCGACAGGCGGGCGCCGTGGATGACCCGGCTGAGGATGTCCCGGCCGAGCGAGTCCGTGCCGAACCAGTGCGCCCCGGAGGGCGGTGCGTAGGTGTCGGGGCTCTGCGCCAGTGGGTCGTACGGCGCGAGAACTCCGGCGAGCAGCGCCAGCAGCAACCATCCGCCGAGGATGGTCAGCGCCACCACGGTGATCGGCTGACGCCAGACCGGCCGGCTGGTCGAGCCGCCACGCAGTCGGCCGAGCCAGCGGCGCCGGCCCAGAGCCCGCTCGGCCTTCGGGTCTGCAAGTGTCGTCATGACAGGCGGATCCTCGGGTCGATGAGCCCGTACAGCAGGTCGACGGTCAGGTTGACCAGTGTGTAGACAAGCGCCACGAACAGGCTGACGCCGAGGATCGCGGGCAGGTCCAACGCCGTGGCGCTGCGGTACGCGTACTGGCCGACGCCGGGCCAGCCGAAGATGCTCTCAACCAGCACTGTCCCGGAGAGCAGTGAGGCGAAGGCCAGCCCGGAGACGGTGACCACCGGGACGAGGCCGGCGCGCAGCAGGTGCCGGCGCAGCACCACCCGGGTCGGCAGACCCTTGGCGTACGCCGCACGGATGTAGTCCTGCTGAAGCACCTCGAGCATCGCGGAGCGGACGAACCGGACCAGCATCGCCACGGTCAGCGAGGTCAGCACGAGCACCGGTAGGGACAGGTGCTGAGCGGCGTCCCAGGCGACGTCCCACTGCCCGGCGAGCGCCGCGTCGACGGTGTACATGCCGGTGACGGTGGGCGGTGGGCTGAAGTCGGTGGAGAGGCGTCCGCCACTGGGTGCCAGGCCGAGCTGGTAGAAGAAGACGTAGAGCACGACGAGGGACAGCCAGAACGGCGGGGTGGAGAGCCCGAGCAGGGCGCCGATCCGGACGAGCTGGTCGGTGAGCCGACCGTTGCGGACCGCCGCGAGCATGCCGATCCCGGTGCCGATCAGCAGCGCCAGCACCATGCTCGGGATGGCCAGTTCCAGGGTGGCCGGCACGTAGTGGAGCAGGTCGTCCAGGACGGCCCGGCCGGTCTGCTGGGAGTGGCCCAGGTCGCCGTGCAGCAGGTTGCCCAGGTAGTGCAGGTACTGGGCCCAGAGTGGCTGGTCCAGACCCCACTTCTCGCGGAACGCGGCCACCGCCGCCGGGTCGTTGAGCGCCTGGTCGGACAGGTTGGCGGTCACCGGGTCACCGGGGACCACGTTGACCAGCCCGAACGTCACCACCGTGACGCCCAGCAGCAATCCGGCGGTGATCGCCACCCGCTTGGCCAGGAAGATCAGCAGCGGGTGGGCACCCCGGGGCCGGGACGCGGTCGTGCTGACCGCGCCCGGCTCACCGTCGTGGACTGTCGTCATGTCGTCGCGACTACTTGCGGCCGACGGCGGCGATGTCGACCTGCCAGCCGGCGGCGTTGTAGTCCGCCCCGGTCAGATCGCTGGTCGCCACCACGATGGAGGAGTTGCTGGCCAGTACGAGGTACGGCGAGGACTGATTCATCAGCCGCTGCCACTCCTGCATCGCGGCGGCCCGACCGGCCAGGTCGAGGGTCTCGGTGACCTTCTTGCCGGCGGCCACCACGGCCGGGTCGGCCCGTTCGACGGTCCAGCCCGAGCGCAGCGCGGTCGCCTGCCCCGGCGCCATGTTGTTGATCAGCGAGTCGGCGACGGGGTAGTTCAGGCTCTGCGGGGTGAAGCCGAGTGGCGACTTCCCGCCGCGCATCTCGTCGAGGAAGGTGGTCAGCGGCTGCGGGTTCAACTCCAGCTTGATGCCGGCCTCGGCGGCGTCGCCCTGCACCTTGGTGGCCACAGTGCCCAGGTCCACGCCCTTGTAGGTGATGGCCGGGTAGGTGAACTTCACCGTGGGGTTGGTCAGGCCGGCCTCGGCGAGCAGCGCCTTGGCCTTGGCCACGTCTCGCTTGGACTCCTCGCCGGCCGGCAACGTGCCCGGGAACGCGGGTGCGACCAGTCCGGCGCCCGGGGCGGCGCCCTTGCCGTAGAGGGCGGCGATCCCCTGGTAGTCGATGGCGGCCCGCAGGGCCTGGTTGAACTTCGGGTTCGACGTCACCTTCGACACGGCCGGGTCGGCGTTGAGGAAGAGGAAGTAGACGGTGTCCTGCACGCCGGAGGTCTGCAGGCTGCCCGGCAGCCCGTCGAGGAGCTTGCCGGAGATGTCCAGGGAGATCTCGGCGCTCTCGGCGCGCTGCATGGTCAGCTTCTGGGTCTGCACGTCCATGTTGCGCAGCACCACCCGGGAGAACTGGGGCTTGGTTCCCCAGTACTTCGGGTTGGCCTCCAGCACCACCTGCGACGAGGGGTCGTACGACTTCAACACGTACGGCCCGCTGCCGAGCGAGTTGGTGTCCAGATACTGCTGGGCGGTGTCGCCCTGGGCGGCGTCAGCGCCGTCGGTGGCGCCGTGCTCCTTGGCGGCCTTCGAGTTGAGCACCGCGGTCGACGGCATCGACAGCACCACCGGGATGTTCGGGTCCGGGGTGTTCGAGGCGACCACGACGGTGCTGTCGTCGGTCTTGGTCACGGTCAGGCCACTGACGGTGACCGCCGGGCTGGCCTTGATGTTCTTCAGGCGGTTGAGGGAGAAGACGACGTCGTCGGCGGTGAGTGGGCTGCCGTCGGCGAACGTCACGCCCTGCCGGAGCTTGAAGGTGAAGGTCTTGGCGTCCGGAGATGCCTCGTACGACTCGGCGAGTGCGGGCGCGGGCTTGCTCACGTCCGAGCCCTTGAAGGTGAGCAGGGTGTCGTAGAGGGCGTGCACGGCGGTCAGGCCGGTCGCCTCGTAGACCCGCCCGGGGTCGAGGGTCTTGAGCACGAACGACGTGTTCACGGTAAGGGTCTTGGCGGCACCGTTCGCGTTTCCACCGCTGCCGCCGGCGCTACAGGCGCTGACGGACAGGACGGCCAGCGTCGCCAGAGCGGACGCTCCGGCGAGGAGCCGGCGGGGGGACACCGACATGCTGTTCCTACCTTCGTATCGCGCGGCCCGCTGCGCGGGTCCGCGGGGCGTCGATGCCCCGACAAGGCGACACCATCCACCGGCCGGGCCGATGGGATGACGGCGACGCGGGGTTTCTCGGGAGCATCGTCTCGGGGTTGGATGTAGGCCGGACTGACAGTCGTCCGGTTTGCGCCTCGGCGCGGCTTGTTCAGTCGTGTCGAACATTGCCGCCTGATGTTCAGTAACCCTAAACAGCGCCGTATAGTTTGGTCAATCAAGATTCAGTCACACTGTTGGAACGAGGAAACATGCTCGGTGACCGGCTCCGCGACCTGCGCCAGCAGCACTCCCTCACGCTGCGACAGCTCGCCACAGCCGCCGACGTGTCCCCCGCGCTGCTCAGCCAGATCGAGAACGGCGCGACCGATCCCAGCCTGTCCACCCTGCGAAAACTCGCCCAGGTCTTCGATACCTCGATCGCGGAGCTGTTCTCCGAGCCCGAGGCGCCGCCGGTGCACGTCAGCCGGGTCGGCGCCCGGACCCGACTGGCCGCCCCACCCGGCCAGATCACCTACGAGCGACTCACTCCCGGCCGCGGCGACCTGGAGGTGCTCCAGGCGCACCTCGCGCCCGGCGACGCCAGCTCGGCCGAACCGTGGGCACACCCGTCGACCGAGTGCGCGATCGTCATCAGCGGTGCGGTCGTCGCCGAGATCGACGGGGAGTCGTACACCCTCACCGTCGGCGAGTCGGTCACCTTCGACTCCCGCCTGGCGCACCTCTATCGCAACGCCAGCGACCAGGGCGCACACCTGATCATCGCGGTGACGCCGCCGACTCCCTGAGCGCACGCCGCCGACTCCCTGAGCGCACATTGTGGACGGATGGTGCATCCCTACCCGAAGGGATCGACGGAACGCCGGCTCCGACCTAGCATGTCGACGAATGGATCTTCGAGATTGGCCCCTGCCGACCCCGGCAACCAGCCCAACCGAAGGGAGACGCGCGTGCGTCGACCCCGCCATCTGGCACTACTCAGCGTCGGTGTGTCCGGCGCCCTGGTCCTGAGCGCAGCCCCGACAGCGGCCGCTGCCCCACCCACGGCGCCCACGCCCACCGGCATCGTGGTCAGCGACGGCATGACCCAACCCGTGTTCTCGCTCGCCGACGCGATCGAGGAGCGGGTATTCGTCCAGACCCCTGTGGACACCGATCACGACGGCCGGCTCGACCGGGTGGCGATCGACATCTCCCGGCCCCGGGAGACCGCCACGCAGGGCTTCAAGGTGCCGGTCATCTTCGAGCACAGCCCGTACCGCAAGGGCACCTGGGGCGACGTGCCGTACCCGAGCGTGCTGGTCGACGACCTGCCGCAGAACGGCCTGACCGACCGGTCCGGGCGTCGCTCGCTCGACGCGGACGCACAGCGAGCCCAGGCCAAGGCCAACCTGCCCGGCTCGCTCGACGACTACTACGTGCCACGCGGGTACGCGGTGGTGCTCGGCCAGAGCGTCGGCACCGGCGACTCGGACGGCTGCCCGACCAGCGGCGACCAGGCCGAGACGCTCGGCACCAAGGCCGTCATCGACTGGCTCAACGGCCGGGCCAAGGGGTACGACGCGAACGGCGCCCCGGTCACCGCCGGCTGGACCACCGGCGCGGTCGGCATGACCGGCGTCTCCTACAACGGGACGCTGCCCAACCAGGTGGCCACCACCGGGGTCAAGGGACTCAAGACCATCGTGCCGGTCTCCGCCATCAGCAGCTGGTACGACTACTACCGGGCCAACGGCCTGGTAGTCGCACCCGGGACGTTCCAGGGCGAGGACCTCGACATCCTGGCCCAGTACACCGCTGGGCAGGCACGGGCCGAGGGGCCCTGCGCCGACGAGCTCGCGACGATCACCGAGGAGCAGGACCGGGTCACCGGTGACTACTCGGACTTCTGGCGGGATCGCGACTACCTCGACGCCCGCAACGTCAAGGCGAGCGTCTTCGTCGTGCACGGCCTCAACGACTGGAACGTGAAGACCGAGCACTTCGCCGGCTGGTGGGACCAGCTCGCCAAGCGCGACGTACCGCGCAAGATCTGGCTGCACCAGGGCGGGCACGGCGGCCCGGGTAGCAACGCCTCGGTGACCCTGCCGAGCGGGCAGACCTGGACGTACAAGCAGACCGAGAACCGCTGGTTCGACTTCTGGCTGTGGAACGTGCGCAACGGCATCATGGACGAGCCGACGGCGGTGCTGCAGCGCGAGGACCGCGCGTACACCACGTACGCCAACTGGCCCGACCCGGCAGCGCGTGAGGTCGGGCTGCGGTTCGCCGCCACCGACGCCACCGCCCCGGGCGCGCTCACCACGGGCAAGCCCCCGAAGGGCAAGGTCGAGCAGAGCTTCGTCGACGAGGGCCGGACCATCCACCCGGACACCCTGGTCGCCAACCCGGACACGGCGAGCCCGAACCGACTCGCCTACCGCTCCCCCGCGCTGACACAGGACGTCCGCATCTCCGGACGTCCAGAGATGCGGCTGCGGATGGCGATCGACAACAAACCGGACGCGAACCTCACCGCGTACCTCGTCGACTACGGCCCGGCCGGGTCGACCGCCGCGCCGACCGTGGTGACCCGTGGCTGGATGGACCCGCAGAACCGCAAGAACGCCGCGCGCACCGAGCCGGTGAAGCAGGGCAAGCTGTACGACTACCGGTGGACCATGGAGCCGAAGGACTACGTCTTCCCGGCGGGGCACCGGATCGGCGTGGTCGTGTTCTCCAGCGACCAGGAGTACACCCTGCTGCCGTTGGGCGGCACCGAGCTGCGGGTCGCGCCGAACGACAGCGAACTGCGACTGCCGGTGGTCGGCGGACGCGGCGTCCTCGGGTTCTGATTCCGGTTCTACCCACACAGGTGGGGCAGCCCGAATGACAGGGCTGCCCCACCTGCGCATCCAGGCCTCAGATGATCGTGCTCGATCCTGGATGTAGTGGCCTCGTCCACCCGCGAAGGGCCTGTTTCCTGGATCGAGCACGATCTTGGGTCGGCGAGCCGCAGCTCGGTGGCGTCCGACCGGGTCCCGAGGGCGGGTGGTCCGAGCCTCGACGGTGTGGTCCGGGCTGAACCCGAACGTGCCGGGAGAGGCCCTCGATCGAGCCCGGCCAGGAATGGGCGGTTTAGCAATTTTTGTCCGACTCCGCTTGCCTGGGAGCCCCGAATCGGACCCCCGGGGCCCAACTCGACGGCGTCAACCGGACGTCCCAGACGTGACGTGATCGACTCGGTTTCGCCGATACGGGGGCATCCCTGGCCGGTGGATACCGCGATATCGCCGAACCGGAGTGGATCACCGCCCGGTCGGCCGCTGCGCCGGCTCGACCCGTCGGTTTGTTCCGTGTGGGGGTTTTGTCCTGTGGCCGGTGGCACCCTCAGGGTGGAATCGTGGGCCGGCCGGAGTCGTTATACCTGGCAGACGACCGCAGCCCCCGGGCTCTGGTGTGCGGCGCCCAGCCGGGAACACCCGCCGGGCCGCCACGGTTACATCCCCCTGAGACACCCGACGCCGGCCCCCGGGCCGCCGGGCAGATCCCCTTTGAACTTCTCCGCACGGTCGCCTTGACCCCCCTTGAAGTGCCGTGCGCACCCCCGATGCAGAGGAGCACGCCATCATGCGTACCGATCTGATCCGTAAGACCGCACTGACCGCTGCTGGACTCGCCTTCACCGGCGGCGCCATCGCCGGCCCCATCACCGCCGCGTACGCCGCGTCGGACGCCAAGCCGACCACCCAGACGCAGACCGACCGCAAGCCCTCGGGCGAGCGGCAACTGGGCGTGCGCTACGAGGCGCAGCCGAACTTCTACTACTGCGGCCCCGCCGCCGCGCGTAACGCCCTGAGCGTGCAGGGCAAGAACATCAGCGTCGACGACATGGCCAAGGAAATGGGCACCACCGAGGACGGCACCAACTCCATCAACGACATCACCCCGGTCCTGAACAAGGAAACCGGCAAGAACGACGCCTACCACTCCGTGGAGATCAGCAACCCCAACGCCGATGACAAGCAGACCGACAAGCTGCGCACCGACATCGTCAAGACCGTCGACGACGGCCGCGCCGTGGTCGCGAACATCGCCGGCACCACCACCGACACCGACGGCACCACCCACTCCTTCGAGGGCGGGCACTACATCAGCGTCGTCGGCTACCGCGACAACGGCACCGTCGTCACCATCGCCGACTCCGCCAACCCGAACACCGCCTCCTACGAGATCAGCGTCGAGCACCTCGCCGACTGGATCGCCACCCGCGGCTACTCCACCAGCTGACCCACCAACACAACACCGAAGGGCCGGACCCCCACCACGGGGGCCCGGCCCTTCGGCGTCGTCATTTCCACCAACTGCGGCACGTATTGACAAGCTTCGACATCGGGGTGAGGCTTGGATTGCTGAGAGCGCTCTCTCGCACCTGCTCAACCGGCCACCACCAGTCTGGCCAGGGCAATCTCCGATGTCTTCGGCGGCGGCGCCGGAGCTGCCCCTGACCCGTCCCCCCGACAGGAGTCACGAGATGGACAGGGCCGCACCCCTCTCCGGCATCCACCGCCGGCTGCGCCTCGCCACGGCGATCGGCGCACTGCTGGTGCTACTCGGCACGTACCTCGTTTCCACCACCGCACGGGCCGACGCCGCCCCCGGCGTCAACGCCATCCGGGTCGCCGAGTTCCCCGCCGACTGCACCTACAGCCACCGGCTGCCGGACGACCCGATCGTCTTCCCCGGGCTGCCCGGGGCCTCGCACATGCACAGCTTCTTCGGCAGCACGGTGACGAACGCCCACACCACGCTTCCCGACCTGGTCCGTTCCTCCACCACCTGCAACCCGCGAGTGGACGTCTCGTCCTACTGGGTGCCGACCCTGTACCGCGACAACGTGCCGGTGGAGCCGGCAATCTCCACGTTCTACTACCTGGGCGAGGGTGTACGCGCCGACGTCGTCGCGAACACCCAGCCGTTCCCGTTGGGACTGCGACTCGTCGCCGGCAACGCGCGAGCCACCGGACCGAACGACAGCATCGCCCGCTGGTCATGCCTGCACGCCGGGCAGGTGCCGCCGTCGAAGGACTTCGTCAACTGCCCGGCCGGCACGATGCTGGAGTCGTACCTGGACTTCCCGCAGTGCTGGAACGGCCGGGACCTGGACTCGCCGGACCACAAGAGCCACCTGGCGTACCCGGTGAACCAGGCCTGCCCGAGCACCCACCCGGTGCACGTGCCGAAGTTGCGGCAGGTCCTGCGATACCCGGTCACCGGTGATCCGTCGCGGTTCCGGCTGGCCTCCGGGCCGGGCTACACCATGCACGGCGACTTCTTCAACGCCTGGCCGGTGGCGGAGATGGCCCGCCGGGTCCAGGACTGCATCCGTCCCGTCATCAAGTGCGGTCACGACGGCCGACCGATCTGAGCCGACAGGTTCACACCGCGGAGGCGGGCCCGGCCACACCGGGCCCGTCGTCCGGGGCGAGAGGAGGCCGGATGCGGACCCCCGTGACCGCACCCATGCCCCTACTTCTCGTGGCGCTGCTCGTCAGCGGCTGCGCCCCCGGATCGCCGGGGCCTGCCGAAACCGCGCCACCGACCGCCGCGCCGTCGACTTCCGCGCCACCGACCGCCACGCCACCGACTGACGCGCCAACCGGCCGGATGCCGTCCACCGGGACGGCCGGCCAGTTCAACGCCACCGACATCGCGTGGCTTCAGCTGACAGTGGCGATGACCGAACGCCTGCTGCCAGTGCTCGACATGGTGCCGAGCCGGACCACCGACCCGGCCTGGCGACAGTTGGCCGCTCAACTCGGCGCGGCACACCGTGAAGACCTGGGCCGGGCCCGTCGGCTGCTTGCCGAATCCGGTGCCCCGGCGACGAACCCGCACGAGGGCCACGACATGCCAGGCATGGTCACCGACGAGGAGTTGGCCGCGTTGCGGTCGGCCACCGGTGTCGCGTTCCACCGGCTGGCAGGCCAGCACGTGCGCGCGCACCTGGCACAGGCGGTCCGGATCGGCGCCGCCGAGCAGCGGAGCGGGCTTCATCCCGCGACCACCGCCCTTGCCACGGCGGTGGTCCGGACGGGCAGCGCCGAGGTCGCCCGGCTCGATCGGATGGGACAGGAACGGGGAGTGGGAGGACTCGATTCGCCGCGGTCCAGCTGGTAGGCCGTCAGGTAGACGAGGTGTCGACCTCGGACAGGCTGGTGGCGGCCTCGGCTCAGCTTCCGCCCATGCTCGACGAGCTGTTGTCCGACGAGTTGCCCGGCCGCGAGGTGTATCGGCCCGTCCGCCGCCCGGCCCGCGCCCGACGCCCCAGCGCGCCAATGATCGTCAGAAGCAGCAGGGCGAAGAGCACGATCCCGCCGCCCAGCAGCGCTGCCATCGTTCCTGCCGTCATGCTGGACCGCCGTGCGGCATCACCAACGGTGGGCGGTTCTCGTCGTCATTCATCGACGTGCCTCTCCTGCATCCCGGTCACCCGGACGCTTGCCCGAAGGGAGTCGATGGTGAGGTCGAGGACCGCCTCAAGGTGATCGATCTTTCCGGTGGAGAGCAACAGCAGCACGCCGCCCTGGATGCCGGCCAGCAGCGCCGCTGCGGCGCGGTCGGCGTCCACCTCGGGTGCGATGTCGCCGGTCGACTGCATGTGCCGGATGCCCTCGGTGATCGCCTTCTGCCAACGCCACATGAGCCCGGTCACGATCGCCTGCGCGCCCGGCGCGCGTCGGCCGGTCTGACCGAGCAGACCATTGAGCGGGCACTTCACGCCCTGCGCGAGGTAGCGCTCGATGAGCCGGTCCCGCCACGCCAGCCAGGCCGGCCACGACGTCAGGTTGCTGAGCATCGGCTCCTGGTCGATGAGCACCTGGTCGGCCTCGTGCTGGGCCACCGCGAGCAGCAGCCCCTCCTTACCCTCGGGGAAGTAGTGGAAGAGCTGCCCCTTGCTGGTGCCGGTGTGGGCCATCACGTCCTCGAGGCGTACCTCGTCGACACCGCGCTCGCGGATCTCGGCGGCCGCGCCGGCGACGATCCGCGCCCGGGTCGCCTCGCCCTTGCGGGTCAACGCCCGTGTCATGGGACCTCCGTCACCAATTCTCGTCCGGACCCGCCGCTGCAAACCCTAGCTCGAACTTTGGACTTGCAGGTCCATTTTTGGCGAGCAAAGGTCTGCAACGCGCGGTCCGCTCGGGGCCGACACACGATCAGGGGGACGCAACGATGAACAACTACTACCTGCTCGGGCGGTCCGGTCTGCGGGTGAGCCGACTGGCGCTGGGCACCATGAACTTCGGCGTCGACGGTTTCCACGCCGCGTACGGCAAGACCGAGGAGGAGGCGGAGCCGATCTTCCGCCAATATCTGGAGGCGGGCGGCAACTTCATCGATACGGCGGACTTCTACACCGCCGGGGAGAGCGAGAAGATCCTCGGCCGCCTGATCGACCGGGCCGGTGTTCGCGACCGGCTCGTGCTCACCAGCAAGGCCACCAACACCGTCGACCCGACCGACCCGAACGCCAGCGGCAACGGCCGCAAGCACATCATGCGGGCCGTGGAGGCGTCGCTGAGTCGGCTCGGCACCGACTACATCGACCTGTACCTGCTGCACACCTGGGACCGGATCACCCCGGTCGAGGAGGTCGTGCACACCCTCGACGACCTGGTACGCGCCGGCAAGATCCGGTACGCCGGGCTCTCCGACGTACCAGCCTGGTACGCGGCCCGGGCGCAGAGCTACGCCGAGGCGCACGGGTTGGCCCCGATGATCAACCTGCAGCTTCCGTACTCCCTGGTCAGCCGGGGCATCGAGGCGGAGTTCGTGTCGATGGCCCAGACGCTGGGCATGGGTCTCACCGCGTGGAGCCCGATCGGCGGCGGTCTGCTCAGCGGCAAGTACAAGCGCGACGGCGACGGCATGAGCGGGACCGGCCGGTTGACCAACCCCGACGCCGGCGGTCGGGAGATCAGCCCCAGCGACTGGAAGGTCATCGAGGTCCTGGACGACGTGGCCGCCGACCTGGGCCGCAGCATGGCCCAGGTCGCGATCAACTGGGTGGCCACCCAGCCCGCCGTCGCATCGGTGATCATCGGGGCGAGCAGCCCCGAGCAACTCGCCAGCAACGTCGGTGCGCTCGACTTCGAGATCCCGGCGGACGCCCGTCGCCGACTGGAGGACGCCAGCGCCCCGAACGTCGGGTTGCCGTACGCCATGTTCACCCCGCAGTACCAGTCCTGGGTGGTGAGCCCCGGCCTCGGCATCGGCGACAAGCCGGCCGGTTACGCCCCGCCGGTGTTCAACGGCGCCACCCAGCCCACCAGGTGAAGGAACCTGGCGGCCGGCCATCTGGCCAGCAGGGTGACGAACAGTTCCAGGGCGTCATCACCAAGGCGAAGGAGATCGCGATGCGCTACCCGCGCCTGCCTGGACACTTCAGGTGAGCTGGTTGCCGTAGTAGGCGCCGGCGCCGTGCTTACGGGTGAAATGGCGGTCCAGCAACCACTGTGGTGCGGTCGCTGTGGGGTTCAGCGACAGCGTCTTCAGGGCCATCTCTGCGACCGCCTCGCAGACGATCGCGTTCTCCACGGACTTGAGTGGGTCCGCCGCCCAGGTGAAGGGGCCGTGGTTGGCGGCGAGGGCGGCAGGCCCGGCCAGCGCCTCGGCTTCTCCCCCGACGAGCTCGATGATCGCGCGAGCCGTGTTGAGCTCATAGTCGTGGGCACATTCGTCGGCCGTCAGGTCCCGGGTCACCCGGATCGGGCCGGCGAAGGTGTCGGCATGCGTGGTGCCGAGCACCGGCACGTCCCTCCCCGCCTGCGCGAAGGCGACGGCGTGCGTCGAATGCGTGTGGGTCACTCCGCCCACGGAGGGCCATTGCAGGTAGAACGCGCGATGGGTCTCGCTGTCCACGGAGGGCTTGAGCTCTCCAGCGGTGACCCGCCCGGTCTCCAGATCCACGGGGACGAGGAGGTCGGCCGTGAGGTCCCGGTATGCCACGCCGGAAGGCTTGATCACATAGATACCCGCCTCTCGGTCGACCCCGCTCACGTTGCCCCACGTCAGCGCGGCCAGGCCGGCCTCGGGGATGAGGCGGTTCGCGGCGAGGACTGCGGTGCGCAGGTCGGCTGATCCGGCCGTACTCATTGAAGGTGGCGCCTCTCAGGTCGGGGGTGCGGATCGGCGGCGACACGGGCGGCGTACCCCATTGCGGTGTGCCACGGTGTCGACCGGATAGAAGCTGGGTGCGACAAGTTAGCGCTAACATGCCGCCGCGTCAATAGCTGGATTCACCGCGATCGCCCGCAGATTCTGGTGGCCTACTCGCGGCCGGACGAGACCCCGTCCTGCGCCGTCTCCCCCTCGTAGAGCGCGATATACAGCCGGCGCAGCTCAGACCCCTCGGCGCCGAGGGCTGCGAGGTTGAGGATGTTGTGGCCGACGCCCAACACCTGCGGCAGGGTGCGGACCTGGAGCGGGATCGCGTTCGCGTCGGCGATCCGGCGTGGCACGGTCACCGCCGCGATGCGGTCCACCACGCCGTCGAGCGGGCTGATCACGACCGCCGCGGTCCGCAGACCGGTCCGCCGCGGTGGATTCGGCAGACTGCGCGCGATCGTCAGGTACTGGGCGACGGCCGAGAGCGAGTACCCGCGCGACGTGACGCGATCCGGGAGGATGCGGCGCCCGTACAGCACGATGAGCGGTTTGACCGCGAAGGCCGGCGCCTGGCGGGGGTCCGGGCCGAAGAACGGCGACAGCAACAGCAGATGCCGTACGACATTGCCTGGCACCTGGGCCAGCCCGGCGGCCAGCACGGCACCGCCGGAGATCCCCACGACGCCCACCTCGTCACCCAGGCCCGCCGCGACGGCCAACGCCTGCGCGGCGTACGTCCTCAGCTCACCGGCCTCGACCCGGTGGTGGGCCCGCCGGTCGACGGTCCCGTGCTGGGGAGCCCGCGGAATCCAGACGTTGTACCCACGGTCGAAGAACTCCTCGGCCAGTCCGTCGTACTGGTCGGGCGCGAGGGTGTAACCGTGCAGCAGAAGCACGACCTTGCCGGTACGGGAGCCGTGGCTCAGCAAGCGGCTCCGCGACTCCGGCCGGACCTCCGGATCCGCCGCCTCGGCCGCGATGATGGCCTTCGCGGCACGGGTGGCGGTGTCGAAGTCGAGCGGATGCGCCGGTGCGACCCGCAGCTCACGGCGGCGTATCGGCCAGAGGTAGAGCCCGGCGACCGCCGCCACGACCAGCGCCAACCCGCCGACGATGAGCGCGATGATCTCCGGCATGGTCAGATGCTGACAGGGCAGGAGGCCGGCGCTGGCTGAGGGGTGCGCCCCGGTGACAGGGCGCACCCCGATCAGCTATTCCTGACCGTTCGGCGGCGCGAAGAGGATCCGGGAGCGCAGCTGCCGGAACCCGGTCCGCTCCAGCTCCGCCAGCACCGCCACCCGGTGGGCGTCCGCGTCGGCGAGGACCTCCCGGGCACCGCCGTCAGCCAGCACCCGGACCGCCTCGGCCAGCAGCTCGGGCCGGGCCGCCTCGTCGAGCAGACCGAGGTAGGCGATGAGCGGGTAGCAGGCGTCCCCGGCCGGGCCGACCAGCCCGACCGGCTTCCCGGACTCCAACGCGATGCGCCATTCGTCAACGCGGTCCGGCCGCCAGGCGAGCGGGTCGGTGGCGAGGTCGACGCCGCTGACCGCCCACGCGGTCTCGGCGCCGGTCAGCACGTCCGGCTCGGTGATCCGGGCGACCAAAGCGTTGATCTCCGCCGCGTCGACGGGTGAACGGAAGTCGTAGCGCCCGGAGGGCGCCGGCAGGGGCGTGCCGGTCCAGGAGCACCGGATGCGCTCCCCCCGCTCGATCAGCCCGGCGAGCTGGGCCGCCGCCATCGGTGCCCGCACCACGGCCAGCACCTCGGGGCGACGCCGCCAGTGTGCCGGCAGGGCCGCGTAGTACAGACCGGGACCGCCCAGCGCCTCGTGGGCGGAGCGGAGCAGCTCGGCGCCCACCTCCGGCTCGGCGTCCAGATCGAACCGCTCCAGCCATGGGGCACCGACGGCACCCGGCGGTAGGAGCCAGGCAGCCCGGCCAACCACCCGGCCGGCGCGGAGGGCGACCCAGGTGGTCTCGGGCCGGTAGCCGCCGCCGGCGATCCCGTCGGCGTAGGGGACCTGACGTAGTTGGGGCAGCGGATCAGGCATGGAGTCGAACAGATTTTCCTCGCCCGCGACGAGCGGACGAATGACCAGATCAGTCATGGCTTGGTCCTCCGGGAAGCGAGCGCCCCGGTCAGATCCGCGCGGACGCCGGAGCGCGGAGGGGGCGCAGAACATCGGACATTGTTCTGACCTCCTCCCGGCTCGACGGCGTGCCCGACGAACATACGCGCAACGGTCGCCGGCCCGCAACGGATTGTTACAGCGTCGGGTTGGTCTCCGACCCACGCCGGTGTGCTCTCTGGTCGAAGACGGCGATGCCGACCAGGATCAACCCCGCTGCGGCCCCGACGGCGACCGGCGGGAGCAGCACCATCGGTAGCGCCGCCACGACCAGCACCAGCGCGCCGATGTAGAGCGCCCGGCAGCGCGGCGCGGTTCGGCTTTCCTGCTCCAAAAAGCTCCGCCCGACCAGGAACAGAACCGGGCCGCCGAAGATGATGGCCACCAGGGCCCAGTCGATCGGCGGGTGTGGATCCTCGATGATCTGGCCGAAGCCGACGGCGGTGCAGATGATGCCGCCGACGATGAGCAACAGGCTGTAGCTCGCCCATCGGGACAGGCGTATCCCCTCCCCTCCCGAGGTCGAGGCCTGACCGGACCCGACGTGGTAGAAGTAGATCCGCCAGAACGAAACCGCCGCCACGAACGCGGCGACGAGGGTGATGGTCCCCTCGGTCGAGAAGCCCGGAAAGCTGACGGCCGCACCTGCTTCGAGCACCACCTCGGCGAGCGCGATCATGAAGAACTGGTTGTACCGCTCGGCGAGGTGCTCCTGGGAGACGGTGACTCCCGTGCGGCCGAGCCGTTTCCCGCCGAGGCGGGGCACGGGCCAGGTGATGGCGGCGCCGGTCAGCTCGATGGCGAGAGCGAGGGTCCAGAAGACACCCCGACCGAGACCACCGCTGATGCCGCCGCTGATCCAGAGCACGCCGGACGCCATGTGCCAGATCAGCACCCGGACCGCGAATGAATGACCGGGGTGACCCCGCAGGGCGAACGTCAGGAAGAGCGGTCGGCCGATCTGGATGACAACGTAGGTGCAGGCGAAGATCACGCCGCGCTGGCCGAACGCCTGCGGCAACGAGACAGCCAGCACCAGCGTGCCGAACATCGTCGCCAGCAGAACGGCCTGCAGGTCGGCGCGCCGAGGGTCGTAGGTGCTGGCCAGGAGAGCGTTGAGCGACCAGATCATCCACATCGCAGTGAAGAACAGCACCGTCTGGCCCGCCTCCGACAGCAGCGTCTGCCGGACGATGGTCAGGTCGTCCGTGACCCGCCCGGCGAGGCGGGCGAGCGCGAAGACGTAGACGATGTCGAACAGCAGCTCCAGGACCGTCGCCGAGTTCGGGCTCCTACTGTCTCCGAGCCCACGAAACGCGGTGCGCGTCAGCACGGACGGCGGGACAGCTCAGCCGGCCAGGGGTGCGCCGAGGTGGTGACGGCGTTCGGCGATCTGCCCCGCTGTCATCGCTCCCGAGCCTCCCCGCCAACCGGTCCCGCCTGACACTGTCTGCGCATTTTATCCGCATATAGGGCAGGGACAGACATGATGGGCTAATTCGGAGTTGGCGTATCGACGGCGTGAAAACTCGCGCATCGGCCGTCTAGTGCGCGTGAAGATCCTTGTCCCGGGCCGAGCGGATGCGATGTGCTGGACGACGTCGGGGTGAAGGACCACCCCGAGCGAGGTGAGAAAGGACGACGGTGGCAAGGTCCAAGCGGCGCAACCCGGCGGGCAGGTGCGAGCCCGACCACGGCGTACGGACGGTCGGTGCGGCCCAGACAGCGCCCGAGCGTCCCCCGTATCCGGGCTGCGTCCGCCCGTAGCCCTGTCGCTCTCACCGCGTCGCGCGCGCGGGCCGGGTCGGTTCGACCTGGCCCGCCGCGCCCTCATCGGCGGTACGCCGGATCATGCGCGCCGTCACCCTCCGGTAGGAGCGCGGGTCGACGGGGAACAGCCACTGCCGGGCCCGGGTCAGCGGGCCGACGTTGAGCCCCAGTTCGTTGAGCACCTCGTCGACGTTGTGCATCGAGAACGGGATGATGTTCGTGCCACGGGCGTGCCGCCCCTTGGTGCGTTCCGCCATCCAGGCCAGGCGGGCGCGCACCTCGTCGCGCATCCGGCCCTCGGGCGGCAGGGTGATCCCGCCCCGCAGGTGCACGGCCGTCCAGACCGCCGCCATCTCCGCGCTGAGCGGGCTGAAGAACGACGAGTTGTAGCCGGCGAATGTCAGGCGTGGCACGCCGATCGGCAGGATCTGACGGTAGAGCATGAAGTTGCCCGCGCCGTCCTGCAGCCGGGCGTGCAGCGCGTCATCGAAGAACGGTACGTGCTGGCGGAAGCCGGTGCCACAGATCACCAGGTCGGCGGGGAGCACCGTGCCGTCGGCCAGGCGGGCGGCGGGCCGGCCACCGTCGACCAGTAACTCTGTGATCACCTGGTCCCGGTGCACGGCGATGCGGCCGTCGGCGACGCGCTCGAAGAAGCCCTCGGTGGCGAGGCTGACCGTGCTGCGGGCGATGTCCTCGAAGCTGCCGTTCGGCACGAGACCCAGTTCGCGCAGCTTGAGCTGCCTGGTCGCGACCGAGCCGACACTGTCGACCATGTTTCGGCGCAGACCGTTTCCCGGGCCGTGCAGGAACCGCTCGAATCCCTTCAGGTCGATGTAGCGGAACAGCGCCTCACCCATCCGGGTGAGCAGCAGGTATTTGTAGTTGAGCGCCCCGCCGAGCTTCCTGGGCATCTTCCAGAGCAGTTCGCGAGCCACGACGTGGGTCTGGGCGGCGACCTCGCTCAACGGGATCGCGACGTCGCAGGACGACTTGCCGTACCCGACGACGAGGACGTTCCTCCCTCGGGCCGCCTCGATGTCGTGGAACTCCCCCGCCGCCAGCACGCGTCCTCCGGCGGCGGTGAAGTCCGCGTGACCGTCGAAGGACGGGACGACCGGGTCGGAGAAGATGCCGTTGGCGACGATCAGGTGGTCGTACCGTTCGACCGTCAGGGGGGCCTGGGCGCCCGCCGGCCGCGACGCGATCAGCCACCCGGTCTCGTCGTTGACGAGTTCGGCGGAGACGACCTCCGTGGACAGCCGCAGCACGGCGGCGAGCCCGAACTTCTCCACGTAGCTCTCAAGGTACTGCTGGACCTGCTCGCCAGACGGCCACTGCGGGTAGTGGGCGGGCATCGGCAGATCGGACAGGTGATAGGTGCCCTTGTCGTTCTGGGTGTGCAGACCGGGATAACGCCGGGTACGACTCCACACCCCACCGACGTCGGGTGCCTTCTCGAACACGGCGACGTCGAATCCGCTCTGCCGCAGCACCTTCGCTGCGCTCAGGCCGGCGAACCCAGCGCCGACGACGGCAATCCTCATGGCTTCCTCCGAAAGGCGTGAACCGCTGCCGGGAACCGCACCAGCGTTGACCGCACGCTAACGAGCAGACCGGAAAGGTCGCTATCCGTGGGACGCGGGCAGTATCCGCTGTACGCAGCCGGGCCGCCGGTTGTCGGGTCGGCGGCTTTCGCACGCTGTCCTGCCCGGTCACGCCTTATGGTCAGCGCATCAGGACGCCCGGGAGGTGTCGGATGGATGCTGTGACGGTCCGGACGGACGACGTCGAGCAGGCTCGCGCCGAGGTGGGCCGGGTCTTCTGTCCGCACCGGCTCACCCCCCAGACGGGCGTACGCAGCGTCCAACTGCGGATGGCGGCACGCCGGGTGGGCGGGGTGGGTGTCGTCGACCTCGACTACGGGCAGGCGGTGCGCATTCAACCGCCCGCACTGGAGACCTTCTACCTCGTTCAGATCCCCCGCGCCGGCAGCACGGTGGTCCGGCACGCCGGTCACACCGTGACCTCGACGCCCGGGGTCGCCTCCGTCCTGTCCCCGTACGACTCTTCGGACATGCAGTGGTCCGAGGGGTCACCGCACCAGATCTTCTACGCCGACCGGCGCACCGTCGACCGGGAACTCGCCCGCCTCCTGGGCCGCCCGTTGGACGAGCCGGTCCGCTTCGACATCGGCATGGTCATGACCACGTCGACCGCGCGGGCGTGGGCACGCGGGGTGGCGTTCCTCGCCGACGAGTTGTCACAGCCGACCGACGCGTCCCTGTTCGACCACCCGCAGGTCGCCGCCCGTTTCGAACAGGGGCTCATCGGCAAGCTGTTGCTGGCCCACCAGCACACCCATTCCGACCTGCTCGCCGAGCCGGGCCGCCACCCCAACCCCGGGCGCCTCGTCCGCCGGGCCTGCGCCCTGATCTCCGACCACCACAGCGAGGCACTGACCGTCGGTGATGTCGCGGAGGCGTTGCGGGTGAGCGTACGAACGCTGCAGGACTGCTTCCGCCGCGAGTTGCACACCACGCCGACGGCGTACCTGCGTGCCTGCCGGCTCGACGCGGTGCACCGCGCGCTGCGCGCGGGCGATCCCGGGGCGTCCGTCACGAGCATCGCCCTGCAACACGGCTTCGTGCACCTCGGCCGGTTCGCGACCGACTATCGGACGCGATTCGGCACCTCACCATCCGCGACGCTGCGCCAGTGACGGGCGGTCTCTAGGGATGACATACCGGACGCTCAGTCCTCCCATCCCAGGCGTCGGGCAGCCGCCCGCCATGCCGTCACGTCGGCGTGTGGCTCGTACCGCACGATCTGTTGCGTCGCGCGCAGCACGGACCGCAGCTCCGCCAGGCCACCACCGATCACGCCGAGGGCCCGGGCCTGCACCAGGGCGTTGCCCAGGGCGGTCGCCTCGACCGGCCCGGCGAGCACCGGCAGGCCGCAAGCGTCGGCGGTGAGTTGACAGAGCAGGTCGTTGCGGGCGCCACCGCCGACGACGTGCACGGCGTCGACGTGCCGCCCGGAGAGCTGCTGCGCCTGCTGGACAGCGCGCCGGTGCGCCAGCGCGAGACTGTCCAGGATGCACCGGACCGTGGCCGGCGGGCTGTCCGGCACGGGCTCCCCCGTACGCCGGCAAGCCTCGGCGATGCGGGCGGGCATGTCGCCGGGTGGCAGGAAGGTCGGGTCGTCCGGATCCACGACGGAGCGAAAGGCCGGTTTCTCGGCCGCCTGCCGGAGCAGAGCGGGCAGGTCCGTGGTGCCCCAGGTACGCAGCGACTCCTGCAGTGGCCAGAGGCCCATCACGTTACGCAGGTAGCGGATCGTGCCGTCGACACCGGATTCATTGGTGAAGTTGGCCCGCCGACTCGACTCGCTGAGCACGGGGGCGTGCAGCTCGACGCCGACCAGTGACCAGGTGCCGCAGGAGATGTAGGCGAAGTGCTCACCCTCCGCCGGCACCCCGACCACCGCCGAGGCCGTGTCGTGCGATCCCACCGCCACCACGTCGGGCGATCCGGGTAGGTCGAGCGTGGGCAGGACCGGGCCGATCCGGGTGCCCGGCTCGCGCAGCGGCGCGAACAGTTCGCCGCGAATCCCGGCGTCGGCCATCAGGTCGGTCGCCCAGGCGCGGCGACACAGGTCGTAGAGCTGGGTGGTGGAGGCGTTGGTGACCTCGGCGCCGACCTCACCGGTGAGCCAGTACGCGATGAGGTCCGGGATCAGCAGCAACCGGTGCGCGGCCTCCAGTTGGGGCGTACCGGCGGCGGCGGCGAGCTGGTAGAGGGTGTTGAACGGCAGGTGTTGCAGCCCCGTCGTGGCGTAGAGCCGCTCCGGTCCGAGTTGCTTCGCCACCCGGTCGCCGACGCCCTCGGTGCGCCCGTCGCGGTAGTGCACGGGGTTGCCGAGCAGAGCCCCGGTGGCGTCGAGTAGCCCGTAGTCCACCGCCCAGGTGTCGATGCCGATCCCGGCGACCGGGCCAGCGGCGCGCAGCCCTTCCAGGACGCCCTGGTAGAGCGCCAGGACGTCCCAGTGCAGGGTGCCCGCCACCCGCACGGGCTCGTTGCGGAACCGGTGGGCCTCGGTGAGCTCCAGCGTCCCCGGCCCGACGCGCGCGAGCATGACCCGGCCGCTGGACGCGCCCACGTCCACAGCGGCCAGTCGCAGCGCGGTCATCAGCGGAGGAAGGCCGCGGCGACACCGGCGTCCACCGGGACGTGCAGTCCCGTGGTGTGGGACAGCTCGCCGCCGGTGAGCACGAAGACCGCGTTGGCGACGTGCTCGGGCAGCACCTCGCGCTTGAGCAGCGTGCGCTGGGCGTAGAACTCGCCCAGCTTCTCCTCCGGCACGCCGTAGACGGCGGCCCGCTGGGCACCCCAGCCCCCGGCGAAGATGCCGGAGCCACGGACCACCCCGTCCGGGTTGACACCGTTGACCCGGATGCCGTGCCCGCCGAGTTCGGCGGCGAGGAGCCGGACCTGGTGCGCCTGGTCGGCCTTCGCCGCGCCGTACGCCACGTTGTTCGGACCGGCGAACAGGGAGTTCTTGCTGGAGATGTAGACGATGTCCCCGCCCATCCCCTGCGCCAGCAGCACCCGCGTGGCCTCCCGGGAGACGAGGAAGGAGCCCTTGGCCATCACGTCGTGCTGGACGTCCCAGTCCGCCTCGGTCGTCTCCAGCAGCGACCTGGACAGCGAGAGCCCCGCGTTGTTCACCACCAGGTCCACCCCGCCGAAGGCGAGCACGGCCTCGCGCAGAGCGTCAGCGACAGCCGTTGCGTCGCTGACGTCGGCCGCGACGGCGACTGCCACGTCCGCGCTGCCGATCTCGGCGGCCACGGCGGCGGCCGCCTCGGCGTCACGGTCGGCGACCACGACACACGCGCCCTCCGCGGCGAGCCGGTGGGCGATCGCCCGGCCGATCCCGGAGCCACCTCCGGTGACGAACGCGACCCGTGTGGCGAGGGCCTTCGGCTTCGGCATCCGCTGAAGCTTCGCCTCCTCCAGGGCCCAGTACTCGATCCGGAACTTCTCGGCCTCGTCGATCGGCGCGTAGCGCGACACGGCTTCCGCGCCGCGCATCACGTTGATCGCGTTGACATAGAACTCGCCGGCGACGCGGGCGGTCTGCTTGTTGGCGCCGAAGCTGAACATGCCCACACCGGGCACCAGGACCACGGCCGGATCGGCGCCCCGCATCGGCGGGCTGCCCGCGCTGGCGTGCCGCTCGTAGTAGGCGCGGTAGTCGTCGCGGTAGGAGGTGTGCAGCTCCTGGAGGCGGGCGATCACCTCCTCGGTGGGGGCGGTGGGCGGCAGGTCGAGCACCATCGGGCGGACCTTCGTGCGCAGGAAGTGGTCCGGGCAGGAGGTGCCGAGGGCCGCGAGGGCTGGGTGCTTCTCCCGCGCGACGAAGTCGAGCACCACGTCACTGTCGGTGTAGTGGCCCACCTGCGGCCGGTCGGTGGACGCCAGCCCCCGCAGCACCGGAAACAACGCCGCCGCCCGACGTCGGCGTTCGTCGGTCGGCAGCGGCGCGTAGCCGGCGATGACCGGGCCGAGCGGCTCGGCCCGGCCCCGCTCGTCGAGGTACGTCTGCGCGCTGCGGACGATCTCCAGCGAGTGGCGTTCGCACTCGTCGCTGGTCGTGCCCCACGCCGTGATGCCGTGCCCGCCGAGGATCACGCCGATCGCCTGCGGGTTGGCCCGTGCCACCGCGGCGATGTCGAGGCCGAGTTGGAAACCGGGCCGCCGCCAGGGGACCCACAGCACCCGGTCGCCGAAGATCTCCTTGGTCAGTTCCGGCCCGTCGGCGGCGGCGGCGATCGCGATGCCGGCGTCGGGGTGCAGGTGGTCGACGTGCGCGGCGTCGACCAGTCCGTGCATGGCCGTGTCGATGGACGGCGCGGCTCCGCCCCGGCCGTGCAGGCAGTAGTCGAACGCCGCGACCATCTCGTCCTCCCGCTCGACGCCGGGGTAGACGTCCACGAGGGCGCGGAGCCGGTCCAGCCGCAGAGCGGCCAACCCGGACCGGGTGAGGGTGCCGAGGTCGCCGCCGGAGCCCTTGACCCAGAGCAACTCGACCGGACCGCCGGTGACCGGGTCGGTGGCCGCACCCTTGGCGGAGGTGTTGCCCCCGGCGTAGTTCGTCGTGGTCGGGTCGGCGCCGAGCCGGTTGCTGCGCGCGATCAGCGCCTGCACCTCGTCTTGCATCGTCCTCACGTCCCCAGTCTGAGTTTCTGCAGTGATGGTCAGGCGCCCCAGCCGGCCTGCTGGCCACCGGCGCGTTCGGCGCGGATCCTGTCGAAGTAGCCGGAGCGGGCGTACGCGGTCATCGGGTCCGGATCCAGGCCCAGGTCCGTACGGAGCTCGGCGAGCAGCGGCCGGACGTCGGTGTTGTACGCGTCCATCAGCACGGCGTTGGCGGCGAGCACGTCACCGCTGCGCTGCGCGGCGGCCAGTGCGTCCGCGTCGACGAGCAGCGCCTTCGCGGTCGCCTCCTGCACGTTCAGCACCGAGCGGATGATGGCCGGGATCTTCGCCTCGATGTTGTGGCACTGGTCGAGCATGAACGCGATGCCGGCCTCGGGCGCCAACGCGTCGCCACGGACGATCTCGTACATGATCCGGAACAACTGGAACGGGTCCGCCGAGCCGACCATCAGGTCGTCGTCGGCGTAGAAGCGCGAGTTGAAGTCGAACGCGCCGAGCTTGCCGACGCGCAGCAGGAACGCCACGATGAACTCGATGTTCGTGCCCGGGGCATGGTGCCCGGTGTCGATGACCACCTGCGCCTTCGGGCCCAGCTCCAGGCAGTGCGCGTACGCGGTGCCCCAGTCCGGCACGTCGGTGGTGTAGAAGGCCGGCTCGAAGAGCTTGTACTCCAGCAGCAACCGTTGGTCGTCGCCGAGCCGGTCGTAGGTCTCGCGCAGCGCCGCCGCGAGCCGGTCCTGCCGGGCACGGATGTCGTCCTGGCCGGGATAGTTGGTGCCGTCGGAGAACCAGAGCTTCAGGTCGCGGGAGCCGGTGCGGTCCATGATGTCCACGCACTCGATCAGGTGGTCGATGGCCTTGCGGCGCACCCCAGGGTCCGGGTTGGTGACGCTGCCCAGCTTGTAGTCGTTGTCCTGGAAGACGTTGGCGTTGATCGCGCCCAGGCGGACATTGTGATCCCCCGCGTACGCGGCCAGATCGGCGTAGTCGTCGACCCGGTCCCACGGGATGTGCAGCGCCACCGTGGGTGCGATGCCGGTGAGCTGGTGTACGACCGCCGCGTCGGCCACCTTCTCGTACGGGTTACGCGGCACCCCCTCCTGCGGGAAGACCTTGAAGCGGGTCCCGGAGTTGGCGTACGCCCAGGATGGCGTCTCGATGCGCTGGGA
The DNA here is from genome assembly GCF_028475105.1 of Micromonospora sp. LH3U1. Classification (NCBI taxonomy): domain Bacteria; kingdom Bacillati; phylum Actinomycetota; class Actinomycetes; order Micromonosporales; family Micromonosporaceae; genus Micromonospora; species Micromonospora sp. LH3U1. Next base: position 4,326,753 of record NZ_CP116936.1, read on the forward strand.
CCGCAGGGCCAGCTTGACCCTTTCGAGGGTCTGCGCGTCGGGCTGCGTCATGGTGTCTCTCCCGTCGGCTCCCCCGGTCGGTGCACGGCGTGCACCGACCGGGAGTGCGGTCAGAACTGGAACTGGTCGATGTTGTTCTTGTCGAACACGGTGGGTGGGCCGAGGATGACCACTCCGTCCTTCGCGACGGTGAACTCGCCGAGCTTGCCGGCCTTGAACGTGTCGCCCTCGGCGCCGGTGATCTGGCCGGAGGCCAGGGCCGCACCGGCGTACGCGGCGAGGTAGCCGAGGTCGGCCGGGCTCCACAGGGCGAACGCGTCGACGGTGCCGTCCTTGACGTACTGACGCATCTGGTTCGGGGTACCCAGACCGGTCAGCTTGACCTTGCCCTTGTACTGCGATCCGCTGAGGTAGCGGGCCGCGGCGGCGACGCCGACCGTGGTGGGCGAGATGATGCCCTTGAGGTTCGGGTACGACTGCAGCAGACCCTGGGTCTCCTGGAAGGACTTCTGGTCGTCGTCGTTGCCGTACGCCACGGTGACCAGCTTGATCTTGCTGTACTCGGGCTTCGCCAGCTCGGTCTTCATCAACGCGATCCAGGCGTTCTGGTTGGTCGCGTTGGCGGTCGCGGAGAGAATCGCGATCTCTCCCTCGCCGCCGATCTGCTGTGAGACGAGCTTGACCTGGTTTTCCGCGATGCCCTCGGCGGTCACCTGGTTGACGAAGATCTGGCGGCACTCCGGCTTGGTGTCCGAGTCGAAGGTGACGATCTTCGCGCCGGCCGCCTTCGCCTGGTTGAGCGCCCCGCAGATGGCATTGGGGTCGTTGGCCGAGGTGACGATCACGTCCATGCCCTGCTGGGACAGGGTGTTGATATAGCTGACCTGGGACGAGGCGCTGGCCTCGGAGGGGCCGACCTCCTTGAACTCACCCTTGATCTCGGTGACCGCGTCCTTGCCGCCATTGTCCGAGACCGTGAAGTACGGGTTGTTGAGCTGTTTCGGCAGGAAGGCGATCTTCAGCCCTTCCTTGAGGGCGGCGTTGGGATTGGCGGCGCCGCTCGCCTGGTTGCCGGCGCCGGTGTCCTTGTCGGTGTTGTCGCGGGTGGTGCCGCCACAGGCCGTGGCGCTGAGCAGCAGTGCGGCGAGAGTGAGGCTGGTGGCCCCGACACGGAGCCCTCTGCGGTACGCGGACATCGTCATCCTTCCGGGGGGTGGGTGGTACGCGGGGGAGGTCACGGCACGACGGGGTGCCGCTGTCGTCGACGGTGCAGCCGGGCGCGAACGTCCGCGACGGCGTTGGGCAGTACGACGGATGCGATGAGCAGCGTGCCGGTGACGATCGTCAGCGCGTTGGCGTCGATGTCGGCGAGCTGCAGCGCGTTGCGGAGGACGCCGAGGAGGAGGACGCCCGCCAGCACGCCGAGCAGACCACCTCGACCACCGAAGATCGACACACCCCCGAGCAGTACGGCGGTCACCACGGTCAACTCCAGGCCGGTGGCGTTGTCGCCGCGGGCACTGGCGTAGCGGAGGGTCCAGAAGATGCCGACCAGCCCGCAGACGGCACCCGAGACCACGAAGAGCCAGAACTTCGTCCGGGCCACCGAGACGCCGGTGAACCTGGCGGCCTGATCGTTGTTGCCCATGGCGTAGAGCGCCCGCCCGGCCGGGGTGGCGTGCAGCACGACCGCGAAGACCACCGCGAGCAGCAGCAGCGGCACCACCACGACCGGGATCGACGTACCGGGAATGTCGCGCACCACGGCGGCCGTCCAGTCGGCCGGGAAGTCCGCGACGGCCTGGTCGCCGAGCACCACGAAGGACAGCCCCCGGTAGAGCGCGAGCGTGCCGATGGTGACCGCCAGCGACGGCAGGCCGAAGCCGGTGACGAAGAGGCCGTTCACCCCGCCGAGCACGGCGCCGAGCAGCACCACGAGAACGCAGATCAGCTCCAGGGACAGCCCGCTGGAGAGCCAGAGCTGGCCCATCAGGCTGCTACACAGGCCGACCATGCTGGCCACCGAGAGGTCGATCTCACCGGTGATCACGATCAGGGTCATCGGCAGCGCGATGAGCGCCAGCGGCACCAGATCGAGCAGCAGGAACTGCGCGTTGCGACCGGTGGCGAAGTTCTCCACGGTCAGGCCGGCAATCAGCACGGCCACCACGAGAGCGGCGACGATCACCGCGTCCCAGCTACCGAGCAGCCCGCGCAGGCTGGCGATGCGGCCCGCGCCGGGCTCGGCCTCCGCGGTGGGCGGTGCCGCGTACAGGCTGTCATGCGCCATGGGCGCTTCTCCCTCGGAGCCGGGCCGCCACCCGCAGGGCCAGGAGCCGGTCCAGCCCGATGGCGGCAAGGATGAGTGCGCCGACCACGGCCTGCTGCCAGAACGGGTCGATACGCAGGACGGCGAGTGAGCTGCCGATCGTGGTCAGCAGCACGGCGCCGAGCGCCGCGCCGTAGGCGCTGCCGCTGCCGCCGAAGATCGCCACCCCGCCGACCACCGCCGCTGCGACGACCTGGAGTTCCAGACCTGTGCCGGCGGCCGCGTCCAGGGTCCCGAACCGGGCCGCGTAGAGCACGCCGGCGAGGCCGGCGAGCGCGCCGTTGGCGACGAACACGGCGAACACCCGCCGGCCCACCGGGATGCCGGAGAGCCGGGCGGCGGCCGGTTCGGAACCGATCGCGTAGAGCTCCCGGCCACTGCGGTACGACCGCAGGTAGAAGCCGAGGGCGGCGACCACGACCAGCGCGACGAGGAACAGCACGGGTACGCCGAGCACCGTCTGGTTGCCCAGCCGCAGGAACGACGGGGGCATGTCGGCGGCGTTGATCTGGCGCCCGGACGCCCAGTAGTAGTCGACGCCGCGGAAGGCGTAGAGGGTGCCGAGGGTGATGACCAGGGCGGGCACCCGTGCCACCGCGATCAGGCCACCGTTGACAACCCCGCAGAGCGCGCCCAGCGCGACGCCCAGGACGAGCGCCACCGGCCACGGGGTGCCGGGCGCGGAGACGAACAGCGTGCCGGTGGCGAAGGCGACCAGACCCAGGATCGAGCCGACGGAGAGGTCGACGTTGCGGGTGACGATGACCAGGGTCTGGCCGACCGCCAGGATCACCAGGATCGCGCAGCCCAGCAGCAGGTCCTTGACGCTCTGGCCAGTGAGGAACCGGTCGTTGCGCAGGGTGGTGACCAGGACCAGCAGGCCGAGCGCGATCAGCAGGCTCAGCTCGCGTACGGCCAGCAGCCGCTCGGTGAGGCCGCGGCGCTGCCGGCCGGGGTCGGTCGGGCCGTCCACGGCGGCCCGCTCGGGCGCGCCGGCGTCAGTGAGGCTCATACGGTCGCTCCTTGACCGGTGGCGGCGAACATGATGGAGGTCTCGTCCGCCTCGGCCCGGGACAGCTCGCGGACCAGTCGCCCCTCGTGCATGACGAGAACCCGGTCGGCCATGCCGAGCACCTCGGGCAGCTCACTGCTGATCATGAGGATGGCCAGGCCCTCGCCGGCCAGCTCGGAGAGCAGGCGGTGCACCTCGGACTTGGTGCCGACGTCGATGCCACGGGTGGGCTCGTCGATGATCAGGATCTGCGGTTCGGTGGCCAGCCACTTGGCGAGTACGACCTTCTGCTGGTTGCCGCCGGAGAGGGTCGCCACGGGCGCCCCGAGTCGGGCGGCCTTCACCTGCAGCCGCCGCGTCCAACGGTGGGCTTCGGTGCGCTCGGCGCCGCCGAGCAGGAGGCCGAGCCGGCTCAGGGCCCGGCGGCGGGCCAGGGTGGCGTTGCGCTCGACCGACAGCTCCATGACCAGGCCCTGCTGTCGGCGGTCCTCCGGGACCAGCGCCATGCCGGCGGCGATCGCCCGACCCGGGTTACCGGCCCGGACGGCGCGGCCGGCCACCAGCACCTCGCCCGCGTCGTAGCGGTCGACTCCGAAGATGGCGCGGGCGACCTCGCTGCGCCCAGCGCCGACCAGCCCGGCGAGGGCGACGATCTCCCCACCTCGTAGGGAGAACGACACGTTGGTGAAGACACCGGCGCGGGTGAGCCCACGGACCTCGAGCAGGGTGTCCCGCAGCTCGGCGTCCTGTTTGGGAAAGAGCGAGGAGACGTCCCGACCGACCATGCGTCGCACCACCTCGTCGACGGTGAGGTCTGCGGTGTGATCGCTGGAGACCCAGGCGCCGTCGCGCAGCACGGTGATGCGGTGGCAGAGCTCGAACACCTCGTCGAACCGGTGCGAGATGAACAGCACCGCCGCCCCGCGCTCGCAGAGCGACCGGGTGACCGCGAACAGCCGCTCGACCTCCACACCGGACAGCGCGGCGGTGGGTTCGTCCATGACCAGGACCCGGGCATCGAAGGAGATCGCCTTGGCGATCTCGACGAGCTGCTGATCGGCGATGGAGAGCCCGCGAGCGGGGCGGGTCGGGTCGATCCGGACGCCCAGCCGCTGGAAGAGCCGCTCGGCATCTCGGTGCATCGCCGCCGTGTCGATGCGGCGCAGGCCGCGCAGCGGTTGCCGGCCCATGAAGATGTTCTCCGCTACCGACAGATCCGGGAAGAGCGTCGGCTCCTGGTAGATGACGGCGATGCCGGCGGCCCGGGCGTCACCGGGGCCGCGAAGGCGCAGCGCCTGCCCGTCGAGGGTCATCTCGCCGGAGTCCGGACCGTGCGCGCCGGCCAGGATCTTCACCAGGGTGGACTTGCCGGCCCCATTCTCGCCGACCAGGGCGTGAGCCTCACCGGAGTGCAGCTCCAGGTGCACCTCGCGCAGCGCGGCGACGGCCCCGAAGGACTTCGTCACGCCGTCGAGTACCAGCAGCGGAGCGCGGTCCGTGCCTGGTGCTTCGGCGGTCATCCGACCCCTCCTGAATCGTTTCATGCGTCGTTCATGGACGGTAGGGGCCGCCCTTCGAGAGCGTCAAGAGTTTCACCGCCATTTCTTCCTTGTTGCCGGTCCGGGCTGTCCGACCGCTCCGGCACCGCCCGCCCGATGACGGCCCGCCGCGCGGCACCTCGGACCGAATGGATGAAACGTTTTAGCCGCTATAGACTGCCGGGGCGATCTGGTCGTGCCGTCCCACGCCACCCGTGACCGGCCTTCCGGGGACCACCGCGACCGCGCTGCCCGACGCCGGGCGCGGGCCGCGACCACCGCACCAGGCATCGAGGGAGTCATGGCAACGGCGAACATCAAGGAGGTCGCCCGGCACGCCGGCGTCTCCCTCGGCACCGTGAGCAACGTGCTCAACCGGCCCGACATGGTCGCCCCCGCCACCCGCCAACGGGTGCTCGACGCCATCACCACCCTCGGCTACGTCCGCAACGACTCCGCGCGTCAACTGCGTGCCGGGCACAGCCGCACCGTCGCCATCGTCGTCCTGGACGTGGCCAACCCGTTCTTCACCGACGTCGTCCGGGGTGCCGAACAGGTGATCGAGGAAGCCGGCGCCATGCTCGTCGTCTGCAACAGCGGCGAGGACAGCGCCCGGGAGCGCCGCCACCTGGAGTTGCTGGAGGAGCAGCGGGTCCGCGGCGTCCTCATCACCCCGGTCGGCCACGGCCCCCAACCCAACCTGGACAAGCTCATCGAGCGGGGCATCCCCGTGGTGCTGGTGGACCGGGGCACGGGCCGGGCGAACCGTTGCTCGGTGGCGGTCGACGACGTCCTCGGAGGCCGACTCGCCATGGACCACCTGCTGGACCAGGGCCATCAGCGCATCGCCTACCTCGGTGGCCCGCTCTCCATCGCCCAGGTCGCCGACCGGCACGCCGGGGCCGCCGCAGCGCTGGAGGAACGTGGCAGCACAGCCGAACTCCGGGTGGCGGTGACCACCAGCCTGACCGTCGCCGCCGGCCGACGCGCCGCCGAAGAGCTGCTGGCGTTGCCGGTCCGGCAGCGCCCCACCGCCGTGTTCTGCGCCAACGACCTGATCGCCCTCGGCGTACTCCAGGAACTGACCGCGCGTGGGTTGCGGGTGCCGGCCGACGTGGCCATCGTCGGCTACGACGACATCGAGTTCGCCGACGCGGCGGCGGTGCCGCTGTCGTCGGTGCGCCAACCCCGCGACCAGCTCGGCCGCACCGCAGCGGAACTGCTGCTGGAAGAGGCCGAGTCCGGCGACACCCACCGGCACCGGCACGTGGTGTTCCAGCCCGAGCTGGTCGTCCGCCGCTCCAGCGACCAGCCCCGACGCGCCCGGCGCTGACCGGCCTCGGCGACGACCGAGAAGACGGGCGGATGCCCGCCCGCCTCCCCTCTGCAACACCCGGTTGGTCAGGCCGCCGGGACGGGCATCGACCAGACGTCGGCGATCGACGGGTCATAGCCGGTGCCGGTGTCCTGGTACCGCACCCGCACCACGCCGTCCCGGGTCGCGTCCGGCAGGTTGACGACGAACTGGTAGCTGACCGCGCCGGGCCCGCCCGCCGTGCGCTGCCACGAGCGGGTGTGCGCCACCACCCCGTCCACGACCACCTGGTAGTCCTTGAGCTGTGGCCCGTCGTACGTCTCCACCGAGCGCAGCACGAACGGTTCACCGGGCCGGACCGCGAGATCGAACTCGAACCAACCGCCGGGGCGGGTCACGTCGGTGTACCGGCGGGTCAGCCCGGCCTCGGTGCTGGTGGCCGAGTAGGTGGAGGCGGTGAGGCGGTGCGCCTGCTCGGACGCCGCAACGCCGAGGTCGACGTGGTCGTACGCGCCCGTCGGTGGGACGACCGCGAAGGAGTAGGAACCGGACCCGATCTCGTACACGGCGACCGCGCCGTCCATCCGGACGAACCGCACCCCGTCAGCCTGCTCCGCCGGCCGGCCGCCCTCGGTGACCGCCTCGCGTCCGGGCGCCGGGAAGCGCACCGTCGCCGTGGTGTTCGCCGGCAGGGTGAGGCGCAGCCGCATGTCGCCGCGCGCGTCGATGTCCCAGTCGCTGCCGATCGTCCCGTACGCCGAGCGATACGACGCCTTGGCCGAGGTGAGGTTGCCACCCGGCTGGGGGGCGAACGTGACGTGCGCGTACCCGGGGTTGGCGGCGTCGGGCTGGATGCCGGCAACCGTCCGATACATCCAGTCGCCCACCGCGCCGTACGCGTAGTGGTTGAAGGAGTTCATCCCCACGTCGCCGAAGCTGCCGTCGGGTTTGATCGAGTCCCAGCGCTCCCAGATCGTGGTCGCGCCCTTGGCGATCTCGTAACCCCAGGACGGGTAGGTGTCGTTGAGCAGCAGCCGGTAGGCGACATCCAGGTGCCCGGTGGCGGTCAGCGCCGGCAGCAGGTCCGGGGTGCCGAGGAAGCCGGTGGAGAGGTGCCAGTCGTGCCGTTGCACGTTGGCGACCAGCCGGTCGGCGGCCCTGGCCCGCAGCGGGTCGGTCAGCAGGCCCATGCCGATGGCCAGCACGTACCCGGTCTGGCTGTCGCCCTGCACGGTGCCGTCGGCCGCGACGTAGCTGTTGACGAACGCCTGGGTGATGGTCCTGGACAGCGCCGCGTAGCGGGTCGCATCGGCGTTGCGCCCGATGGCGGCCGCCAACTCCCCCAGCAGCCGGATGCTGTACGCGTAGTAGGCGGTGCCGACCACGCCGGCCGGCGTCACATCGTCGAGGTTGAGCCAGTCGAGGTACGGGCCGGCGTTGGTCCGCAGGTTGCCCGAGCTGGTGCTCTCCAACCAGGACGCGTACCGCACCATCGAGGCGTAGTGCTCCTCGACGACCCGGGTGTCGCCGTAGCGCTGCCAGAGCGCGTACGGCACGGTGATCCCGGCGTCGGCCCAGCCGGTCGCGCCATCCCCGCAGCAGGCGCGCGGTGCGACGTCGGGGTACGCGCCGTTGGCCGACTGCGCGTCACGCAGGTCCTGCAACCACTTGCTGAGGAACGTCAGGCTGTCCATGTTGAACGTCGCGGTGTTGGCGAAGACGTTGATGTCGCCGGTCCAGCCGAGCCGTTCGTCGCGGGCCGGGGTGTCGGTCGGAATGGACAGGAAGTTGCCGCGCTGCCCCCAGGTGATGTTGCTGTGCAGCTTGTTCACCATGGCGTTGGAGGTCTGGAACTCGCTGGTCAGCTCCCCGTCGGTGTGCATGACCAGGCCGGTGACCGAGGACAGGTCGGGGGTGCCCGGGTAGCCGGTCAGCTCGACGTAACGGAAGCCGTGGAAGGTGAACGTCGGCTCGTAGACCTCGGCGCCGCCGCCCCGCAGCGTGTACAGGTCGGTGGCCCGGGCCGAACGCAGGTTGGCGGTGTACGCGGTGCCGTTCGGGTTGAGCACCTCGGCGTGCCGGATACGGACCGTCGAACCGGCCGGGCCGTTGACCTTCAGCCGCACCTTGCCCACCATGTTCTGACCGAGGTCGAAGATCCAGGTGCCGGGAGTGGGCTGGGTCAGCGCCCGGGCCGGCAGTTCCTGCGTGACCCGCACCGGCGGGTCGACCTGGGCGACGATCTTGTCGGTGGCGTCGACGTCGTCGACGGTGGCGGGCTTCCAGCCGGCGTCGTTGAACCCCGGCTGGTTCCAGCCGGCCGGCAACCGCCGCGCGTCGTAGGTCTCGCCGTGGATCAGATCGCTCTGCAGGAACGGCCCGGCCGTGGCACGCCACGACCCGTCGGTGCCGATGGTCGCGCTACGCCCGTCGGTGTAGTCGATCAGCAGTTGGGCGCTCAGATGCGGCCGGGAGCCGTAGTTGTCGGTGCCGAACCAGGCGATGCTGCCCGCGTACCAGCCGTCGCCGAGCAGGGCGCCGAGGGCGTTGTCGCCCGCACGGAGCTGGCTGGTCACGTCGTATGTCTGGTACTGCACCCGCTTGTGGTAGTCGGTCCAGCCGGGCGCCAGCTCGTGGTCGCCGACCCGCTGGCCGTTGAGGGAGAGCTGGTAGACGCCGAGCGCGGTGGCGTAGATCCGAGCTCGGGCGACCGTGCCGTCGACCCGGAAGGCCCGGCGCAGCAACGGGTTCGCGTCCAGCGCGATGAGCATGGCCTCGGTGTCGCCGCCGACCCGCAGGCCGGCCGAGGTGACCGTGCCCGCCCCGAACGGGTTCACCCCGTCGGTGAGCGGGGCCGCGAAGAGCGTCTGACCACCGCTGGTCACCGAGAAGTTGGAGAAGACGCCGGACTCCAACCCGTTCGTCCGCAGCCCGACCGAGCCGGCCTGGTGCGCGGTGCTGGTGGTGACGTCGACCTGGGTGCCGTCGACCCAGGTGGTGATGGTGTTCCCGGCCACGGTGATGCGCAGGGTGTGCGGCGTGGTCAGCTTGTCGGCCGGTACGACACCGCTGAGCGACACTTCCTTGAGCACCGTCCAGGCGCCGTTGACCCGGGCGTGCGGGCGCAGTTTCGCGCTGCCGTTGGTGATGGAGAACTGCCACATGTACGCGTTCGCCGCGCCCCGGGCACGTAGGTAGATTCCGGCCGCGTCGCGTTCCAGCCGTACCGTCGTCTGCACGGTGTAGTCGGTCCAGGCCTCGGTCGGCGACGGCATGCCGATCCAGTCGGCCTGCCAGCCCGCACCACCGCGTACGCCGGTCTCCCAGGACGCGGGCGCGCTCCAGCCGGACGCGTTGCCGGCGGTGTCCCAGACCTGGACCTGCCAGGCGTACCGGGTGCGGGGTCGCAGTTGCGGGCCGGCGTACGGGACGAGGGTGCTCTGCCGTGACCGGACCCGGCCGCTGTCCCAGACGTCGGGGGCGCCGAGGCGATCCGCGCTGGTGGCGACGCGCACCTGGTAGGACTCCTGGAGCACGCCCCGGGCGGTGGCGTCGATCCGCCAGCCGAGGCGGGGTTGTGGCACGTCCAACCCGATCGGTGCGGTGGCCCGTTCAGCGGTCAGGTCGGTCGCCGTCAGCGCTGCGGCGGCCGGCGCGGCGGTGGCCGAGCCCGGCACCACCATCGGCGTCAGGCCGAGCAGCAGCACGAGAAGCGCGGAAAATGCGGCGTGGCGCCGCGACGTGCGCATCATTCCTGGTCCTCTTCCTTCTCTGCGTGGTTCGGCAGCAGGAGTACGTCGGGTCGCGTCGGCCTCCGCCCAATGAATCGTTTCAGGTAGGCTACGCGCTCGTTTTGGTCAAGTGAAGACGTTCACGTCGATGAATCTGTTCTGCCTCGACGGGTGATGATCGACGGCCGACACCAGCGGTGGAAACTGTTATCCCGGTGCGGCCGACCAGTCTCCTGAGGGGAGGCATGTAGCGGATCTTCCGCCACCCCCCACGACAGGTAGCGGTACGACCACAAGAAGGAGTCGAGACGATGCGCGGAACCGGTCCGGATGGAGCCGACACCGCAGTGGTGACCGGTGGCGCCCACGCGCGACGCCGGCGCGGGCTGCGCGGTCGCCTCCCGAGTGGCGCGACGCGTCTGCTGTGGCCGCTCGCCGTGGCCGCCCTGGTCGCCGTACTGGTGACCGGTGTGATCGTCGTGGTGCAACCGACCGGGCCGACGCCCGCCCCCGCGGCGACGCAGGCGGTCGACGCCCTGACGCCCACGGGTCCGGAGCCCAGCCCACCCACCGCGACCACGCCCGCCGCCACGACGAGCCCGGCGGGGGTGACCCCGACGGCAACGCCGACGGCGAAGCCGACGACCGGGCGTTCGGTCGCCCCGGCAGTGCCCGCGGTGACCTCGAAGCGCAAGGGTGTCGGGGTGTGGACCTTCGACGGCGTCAGCCAGGCACTGGCCAACTCCGGAGCGAGTTGGTACTACACCTGGGACGTGGCCCACCAGGGCGTCACCAGCCCGAAGGACGCCGAGTTCGTTCCGATGATCTGGGGGGCGAAGAGCGTCACCGCCACCAACCTGCAACAGGCCAGGAAGAACGGCCGCTACCTGCTCGGGTTCAACGAGCCGGACATGAATGGTCAGGCGGAGATGACCGTGGAGCAGGCGTTGGAGCTGTGGCCGCAACTGGAAGCCACGGGCCTTCCGCTGGGCAGCCCGGCGGTGGCGTGGGGCGGTGACCGGCCGGGCGAGTGGCTCGACCGCTTCATGGCCGGCGCGAAGCAGCGCGGTTACCGCGTCGACTTCATCGCCCTGCACTGGTACGGCGGCGACTTCACCACCGCCAACGCCGTCAACCAGCTCAAGTCGTATCTCCAGGCCGTGCACGACCGATACAAGCTGCCGATCTGGCTCACCGAGTTCGCCCTGATCGACTTCTCCAACGGCGTTCGCTTCCCGACCCAGGCACAGCAGGCCGCGTTCCTCACCGCGGCCACCCGGATGCTGGGCGGCCTGTCCTGGCTACAGCGGTACGCGTGGTTCGGCCTGCCCGCCACGGACAAGGACCAGACGGGGCTCTTCCGCACCGGCAGCACGGCGACCGCCGTCGGTCGCGCCTACCAGGCCGCACGCTGACCTGGACTACGTCTGGTCCACGTGGTTCCGCCAGGAGTGGCGCGGCTGGTAACCCAGCACCCGTCGCGCCTTGTCGATGCTGAGCAGCGTTTCGTGCTCACCAAGCTCCTTGCGGACCTCGACGCCCGGGTGGACCTCGGCCATGAGACTGGCGCTGGACCTGCTCATGACGGTGTCGGCGTTGGCGATGATGAAGACGTCGGCACCGGGCTGGTCGTGGGCGAGCGCACGCTCGACCGCCTGCGCCCCGTCGCGGGCGTCGATGTAGCCCCACAGGTTCCACCGGCGCAGCTGCGGGTCGGCGTCGAACGAGGGGAATGGTGCGTAGTCCTCGACGTCCATCACGTTGGAGAAGCGCAGACCCACCATGACCAGCTCCGGGTCCCAGCGGCAGAAGTGCCGCGCCATCTCCTCCTCCAGCGCCTTGTTCAGCGAGTACGTCGACTCCGGCCGCGGCGCGTACTCCTCGTCGACCGGCGCGTACGGCGGCGGGGTGTCGAACGGCAGCCCGAGCACCGTCTCGCTCGACGCCCACACCACTCGCTTGATCCCGGCCGCCCTGGCCGCGGCGAACACGTTGTACGTGGCGGCGGAGTTGTTCGCGAACGTGGTGGCGTTCGACATCAGCCCGGGGGCGGGGACCGCCGCCAGGTGCACGATCGCGTCGACCCCGTCGGCGTGCTCGTCGGCGCCCCCGGTGAACGCCTCCACCACCTGCCCGTAGTCGGTGAGGTCGACGAGGAGGAACTCGCCTGCCATGTCGCGGGGGTCGCGTCCGCCGGCGCGGTCCACCGCCAGCACGTCGACGCCCACGGCGCGCAGGTGGGCGACCACGGCGCGGCCGAGCTTGCCGGTGGCACCGGTGACGACAACACGCCTGGGCAGTGCGGAGTTGGTCATGACCACATCCTCTCCGGCAAGGCGCGATGCCGCTCACGCGGGTGCAGCTCTCTTACGCCATGCGCCGCCACGCTTTCTGCTAGCAGCAACCGGCCCTGTTCGACACCTACCCGACCGCGCGGCAACTGGATCAGGTTCCTCCGGAGCGGTACCGCTTCTGGTTCCTCGTAGCCCGGTACGCCTCGACAGCCTTGCGGGAACTTCGCCAGATGCCGTCCGACCCCTGCACTGCGTCGAGACGCCCGCGCTGGGCAGCCTGTCGCAACGCCGGAAGGCTGAACTCCGTTGTCACGAGGGCCGCGAGCGGCACGAGGCGGGCAGGGCCCGCGACGTTCGGCACAATGAAGCGATTTAGGTTGTCATACATTGCACGCGCGATGAGCTCTCCCAGCGCACCATAGTCTCCGACGTCCGCCCTCTGCATCGCGGCAAGATAGGCGTCACGCTGGCGCTTGAAGATGATCACGGGTGGGTAGCCGAGGCGTACGAGGATCAGGTTGAGCAGTAGCCGCCCCGCTCGCCCGTTTCCGTCAATGAAGGGGTGCACCCGCTCGAAGTCGTCGTGCAGCCGGGCGAGTTCCTCCGGCAACGGCCGATCCAGCGAGCCGCCGGCCGCAAGACGCTCCCCGGTCTCGCAGGCTTCCTCGACCCACTGGTCGACCTGGGCCGGCACCAGGGGCCATGCTGGCGGGGCCATCCCTGCGGAGAACGGGCGGATGTCATGCCGCCGGAAGTTTCCGGGCCCCTCGCTGCCGGTGGCCTCGGCGGGAGGTTCAACGTCCCAGACGGGAGTCATAGCGGTGCGATGGACCTGGCGGACCTCTGTGACGCTGACCAGACGGCCATCGTGCCATCCGTCGGGTTCCAGGGCCTGGCTGTAGACCCACCGGGCGGCGTCGGCATAGCCGCGGACCTCGTTGTATTCCCTCAGCGGCTTTGACCCGACGGCCCGGCCCCGTTCCAGTAGCGCCTGCACCTCGCGCAGCACTAGCGTGTTGCCCTCCAGCGCAGTGGAGTGGTGGGCCTCCTGGTGCCAGATGTCTTCCCAGATCGTCTGCGCCTCCTTTGGGTTAGGAAGGCCACCGAGACGCTGGTTCAGTTCCCCCAACGCGTGATCGAGCCGCAGGTAGACGGTGGCGCGGCTTGGACGACCCCTTCCGACCACACACACCTCTTCTCAAGCTATCTGCCGATCGGATATCGATGAACAAAACTTGTCACAGGATTCCGCTGGTCAATTGAACTTATCAAGTTCTGCGCATCGTTGAGGGAAGGCGCGCAGCAGGAGTAGCCACGCTGGTAACCGACCGAGCTACTACCTCCGCCACGATTCAGAACACAGGGCGACGGAGGAGCCGGGTGCGTAACGTGCAGGGGTAACCGCTGACGCGACGAGGAGACTTCATGTCCAAGCCACCGCTTCCCGAGGCCGCGGTCGCCATGCTCCAGAAGCCGAACCCCGCCGTGATGACCACGCTTCGCAACGGTGGTCAGCCGGTGTCCGCCGCCACCTGGTACCTGTGGGAGGACGGCCGGATCCTGGTGAACATGGACGAGAGTCGCCGCCGGCTGGAGCACGTCCGCAACGACCCCCGGGTGTCCCTCACCGTGCTCGACGAGGCCGGCTGGTACACCCACGTCAGCATCATCGGGCACGTCGCCGAGTTGCGCGCCGACGAGGGCCTCGCGGACATCGACCGGCTGTCTGAGCACTACACCGGTAACGCGTACCCACGGCGGGAGCGCGCTCGGGTCAGCGCCCTGATCGAGATCGACCGCTGGCACGGCTGGGGCTCGCTCAAGGACAACAGCCAGATCGGCTGAGAGGCTGGCCCGGTCAGCTGGGGGGTTGACCGGGCCAGCACCGGCGTCGGTCAGGGCGTCAGGGTGGCGGCGGATCGGGTGCCGACGCGGGTCACCAGGTAGCCGAAGGCCGCTGCGGTGAAGAACATGACGATGCTGTAGACGGCCCCCGGGATCGCCATCTGGGTGCTGTTGAGCAGCGCCGGGCTGAGCGCGATCGTGATGGCCAGGGTGCTGTTGTGGATGCCGATCTCGAACCCGGCGGCCGTCGCGGCGCTCCGGTCGACCCCGGCGAGTCGGGGCACCCCGTACCCGATGGCGAGACTCAGCAGGTTGAACGCGAGCACGGCCAGGCCGACCGAGACGAAGTAGTCGGCGATGTTCTCCCGTTCGCCGAGTACGGCGCCGGCGATCACCGCGACGAGCACGATGACGGACAGGATCCGGACCGGGCGGTTCAGGCGCTCGGCGACCTGCGGCAGCCGGGCCCGGATCAGCATGCCGATCGCGACCGGGACGAGCACGATGGCGAAGACCTGCAGCACCTTGTCGAACTGCAGGCCGAGGCTCCTCCCGTCCGGCAGGAAGTACGCGGCCGACAGGTTGACCAGGATCGGCAGGGTGAACACGGCGAGCACCGAGTTGATGGCGGTCAGGGTGATGTTCAGGGCCACGTGCCCGCCGAACAGGTGGCTGAAGAGGTTGGCCGTCGTGCCGCCGGGCGAGGCGGCCAGCAGCATCATGCCGACGGCCAGTTCCGGTGCCAGGTCGAAGGCGAGGACGAGGCCGAAGCAGAGCGCCGGCAGCACCAGCACCTGGCACACCAGCGCGATGACGGCGGCTCTCGGGTGCTGGGCCACCCGACGGAAGTCCGCAATGGTCAGCCCGAGACCCAGGCCGAGCATGATGATGCCGAGAGCGATGGGCAGACCGATCAAGGTCAAGGCTGAGTCCATGGCACAACATCGTTACCACCCGGTAACGCGTTCACAATCCCCCGTGTGGCTGGCCGGCTCTTGACCGAGCACCGTGATCGGCTTAACTTCATCAATCAGATAAGTCTCTTAACTAATTCTGCTTGATTCCTCATGGGAGTGTGCCGATGCGACCATTCCGCCACCGCCGTCTCACCGCCGTCGTGGCCCTGGCGACCCTACTGATCACCGCCGCCCCGCCCACGGCCGCGAGTGCGGGCGACAACCAGCAACGCCGCGCCGGTTACCACCGCGTCGGCTACTTCACCCAGTGGGGCATCTACGGCCGGGCCTTCCCGGTCAAGAAGCTCGACACCTCCGGGGCGGCCAGCCGCCTCACCCACGTCAACTACGCCTTCGGCAACGTCAGCGAGGACGGACGCTGCTACGTCGATGGCGGGCCGGGCGAGGGCGACGCCTGGGCCGACTACCAGCGACCCGTCCCTGCGGAGGAGAGCGTCGACGGCGTCGCGGACGCCCCCGGCCAGGCGCTCAACGGCAACTTCGGGCAGCTCGCCAAGCTGAAGGCCAAGCACCCCCAACTGAAGGTGCTGATCTCGCTGGGCGGCTGGACCTGGTCGACGTACTTCTCGAACGCAGCCCGCACCGATGCCTCCCGCAAGGCGTTCGTCACGTCCTGCATCGACCTGTACCTCAAGGGCAACCTGCCGGGCGGCCCGGGCGCCGCCGCCGGTGTCTTCGACGGCATCGACCTCGACTGGGAGTGGCCCAACTGGGAAGGTGAGCCCGGCAACGTCATCCGTCCGGAGGACCGGGAGAACTTCACCAAGCTGCTCGCCGAATTCCGCCGGCAGCTCGACGCGTACGGGCGCACGACCCGCGCGCACCACCCGCTGACCGCCTTCCTGCCGGCCAACCCCGCCACCATGGACGCCGGCTACGAGGGCCGCAAGATCTTCAAGTACCTGGACTTCGCGACCGTGCAGGGGTACGACTTCCACGGCGGCTGGGACGCGGTGACCAACCAGCAGTCGGCGCTACGCGTACCAGCGGGCGCTCCCGACAACCCGGACTTCTCCGCCGAGGTGGCCATCGACGGCTGGATCGCCCGTGGTGCCCCACGCGACAAGCTCGTCCTCGGCATCCCGTACTACGGTCGGGGCTGGACCGGCGTCACCGGAGGCGGCAACGGCCTGTTCAAGCCCGCCGCCGGGCCCGCACCGGCCACCTTCGAGGCCGGTTACGAGGACTACAAGAAGCTCAAGACCCTGGCCGGCAACGGCTACGCCGTGCACCGCGACCTCCGCACCGGGCACGCCTGGTTGTTCGACGGTACGACGCTCTGGACGTACGACGATCCGGCGGTCGTGCTGCAGAAGATGCTCTACATCCGGAAGGCTGGTCTGGGCGGAGCCATGATCTGGTCGCTGGACGGTGACGACGACAACGCCACGCTGACCAAGACGATCGGCCTCGGCCTGACGACCTGGTAGGCGCACCCGGCGTTGACGGTGATCAAGCGATGAGAAGCAGGTCGTGAGACGGAGCGGCTGTTCGTCAACCCGTACTGCCTCGTCGATCATGGAGTTGTGGTGGGCGACAAAGCACCCGTTATGTGGCCAAGTGCAGGCACCACAACTCCATGATCGGCGGGGCGGGGGCGGGGCGGGGGCGGGGCGGGGCGTCTAGGTCTCGGGGGTTACCGCGCGTATGGCGGCCTCGATGAGCGCGGTCACCTGGTCCATGTCCCGGGCCCGGCGTACGTCCAACTCGGCCGACCAGCCGTCTGGACAGGTGAGTCTCACCGTCACATCGTCGCGGCGGTGGGTCAGCCAGCTGGCGATCGCCTGCACCAGCACCATGACGGTGCCAGCGCCGTCGACCGTTACCCGCAGCACGTCCGCGCCGGCCGCCGACACCTCGTCCGGCGGCGTCGCGGTCACCCTCTCGCGCAGCCGGTCCTCGGCGCGCAGCCAGGATGCCAGAGAACGCCGTGCATCGGCGGAGGGAAGATCCGGGTGAGCCGAAAGTGTGATCGTCTCCAGAGACGGCGGCAACGTCTCCTCCTTCCGGTTGCGGACAACGAGTACGGACACGACAACCAATAGTGATCTATCTACCGCGCGGATCCCAGTGCCGCGTTCGTACCATCACGGCTGCGAGTTCTCGCCCGCTGACTGCCAGTGCCTCAGCACCGTGCGTGCGGCGGGCGGGGCCGGCCAGAGCTGGATGCGGAGGCGTTCCATGGTCGCCGAATCTTCGGCCGAGTCGATGTCGGCGGCCTGCGCCGCGGCGAGGTTGGCGCGGGACGCCCGGACCCGCAGCCAACCGGCGGGCACCTCAACCCGGGTGGCGTCCGGCAGGTAGTCCGTGCAGCCCATGACGACGAGCCGGCCCGAGCTGACCTCGATGCTGCCTTCGACCACGTGATCGAACGCCGCGACGTCGTCGACCGGAGGCTGCGCCGACACCTCCACCAGGACGGCCACGTCGACGCTGACCTCCGTGCACACAATCAGCGCGCAGCGGCCCACCACCAGACCATCGCCGAGCGCCTCGTCGGTGATCTCGTCGTCGAGGTCCTCGTCGGCAGCCTCATCGAACACGTGGATCTGCCGATAGTCGGCGAACAGCGTCAGCTCCGGCACGTCACCATCCTGCCAGCCGGCTCCGACGCCGGCATCCCACGCAATCACAGAAGTCGATCAGCTCTTGACCGCCGTATCGACGGTTCATAGGCTCCGGCCACTGCGAGGCTTTCCCCCGAGAAGGGAACCCGAGACATGGCTCCATCGTCGCGTCCGTTCTGGACGGTCCCCCCGAGGCGGCTGGCGAGTGCCGCCACGGTCGCGCTCCTCCTCGGCATGACTCCCCTGCTCAGCGGCACGTCGGCCGCGAGCGCCGCCCGCCCCTCCCCCTGTAGTAACGACCCGACCGCCCGGCTGAGCGCGGTGCCCACCCCGGAGGCTGTGCTCGGCTTCCCGCTCGGCGCGGGGCAGGAGCGGGTCGTCACGAACGCCGAGGTCCGGACCTATCTTGGGGCCGTGGACGGCGCCTCCGACCGCGTCACCACCGGCGTGCTGGCCACCAGTGTGCTCGGCCAGCCACTGCCGTACGCGGTGGTGTCCAACGAGCGCAACGTACGGCCCGCCGCGCTGCGTGAGATCGCCGACGATGTCCGGGACCTGCGCGACCCGCGCCGGACCAGCGCGCGGACAGCCGCCCGGACGGCGAAGGACAGCCCGGCCATCGTCTGGGTCACCGCGAACGTGCACGGCGGCGAGAAGAGCGGCACCGATGCGGCACTCAAGACGCTGTACGAGCTGGCGGCGGGTCTGTCCTGCGAGGTCGCCAAGCGCAACGACAACCTGGTCACCATCATCGTTCCCACCCAGAACCCGGATGGCCGCGACGCGACCCGGCGGCAGAACGAGTTCGGCTTCGACATGAACCGGGACTGGTTCGCCCGCACCCAGCAGGAGACCGACGGCAAGCTGGAACTCCTGCGCCGCTACCCGCCGCAGGTCTTCATCGACGCCCACGAGATGGGTGGCCGCGAGTACTTCTTCCCGCCCAACGCGGACCCGATCCACCACGAGATCGCCGGTGAGGCGGTGGACTGGATCAACCGGATCGGCGAGGCCAACAAGGCCGGCTTCGGCTACAACGGCGCCTGCGACGAGACCGTCACCACCGAGTGCTACTTCAACTACGACACGTACGACATGTTCTTCATGGGTTACGGCGACACGGTGCCGACCACCGGCTTCGGTGCGGCCGGTATGACGTACGAGAAGGGCAGCGCGTCGGCGGTGGCCGACCGGGTTCAGCAGCAGTTCAACACCCAGTGGTCGACGCTCGGCTGGGCCGCCGCGAACAAGCGTGAGGTGCTGAGCGGCTACTTCGACATCTGGACCGACGCGCTGGCCCAGGGCAGGGCGGGCACGCTGGAGCCGAACGAGGTGGTGCAGCCCACCAACGAGGTGCAGTTCCCGGTGCCGGACGTCAAGATCCGCTCGTACTTCCTGCTGCCCGACCGGCAGCTCGCCGACGTCCGCCAACTCGTCGAGCGGCTACGCCGCATGGACGTCGAGGTGTACGAGGTGCAGAAGCCGACCCGGGTGCCCACCGCGCGGGTCTTCGGCGGGCGGACGGCCACCAACCTGACCGTGCCCAAGGGCGCGTACTGGATCCCGATGGACCAACCGCAGAAACACTGGATCCAGGCCATCATGGGCGAGGATCCGTACACCCCGTTCCCCTACTTCTACGACGTGTCGTCCTGGAGCAACCCGCTGCTGATGGGTGTCTCCGCGATCTACACCGGAGACAACGTCCGGCCGAAGGCCGAACTGGTCCGCACGATCTCCGGCGGCCGGACCGCGCCGGCGTGGCCGTGGGGCTCGTACACGTACCCGCTGGACTCGGCGGCGGCGGCGGAGTTCACGTTCACCCTGCTCGGACGCGGCGTCCCCCTCGTCCGTGACCTGAAGACCAGCAGGGTCGCGCTCCCGGCGACCAAGCTGAGCCGTACGGTCGACGAGCTGGCCGAAAGACTCGGGGTGACCCTCACCCCGGGCGGGCGGCCCGCCGGCACCCGCCTCGACCTGCCGAAGGTGGGGCTGTTCCAGGGCACCGGCATTTCCACCACGTCGGGCTCCCACGGCGAGGCCCGGTACGTGCTCGGCAAGCGTTGGGGGCTCGACCTGACGCCGGTCACCACGGCCGACATCAACGACAACACCGAGGCGTTCACCGGACGTACCGTGCTGTTGGTGCCGGACGGCAACAGCGCGACCGGCGGTCTGACCGCCACCGGCCAGGCAAACCTGCGCGACTGGATCGCCCAGGGCCACACCTACGTCGGGTTGCGCAACGAGGGCACCCGACTGGCCCGCGCCGCCGGGCTCACCTCCACCACCGAGAAGACCAAGCCGGCTGACTACACGGTGATCGGCTCGCACCTGCGGGTCGACGTCGACCAGGACAGCCCGGTCGCCCTGGGTCGCCCGACGGAGGACTTCGAGTTCAACAACAGCGACCCGGTCCTCAACCCGAGCACCACCGGGATCAACGTGCTCAGCTACCCGACGGGTGACACGTTCTGGGCCAACGGTTACACCGTCGGCGAGGACACGCTGAAGGGGACGGCCGCCGTGGTCGACGAGCCGACCGGGGCTGGCCGGGCGGTGCTGTTCGCGTTCAATCCGCTCTTCCGGGCGTACAACGAGAATGGTCTGCACCTGGTCGCCAACGCGCTGCTCTACCCGGCGGGTGCGACCGCCGCGCCGGACGCCCGGCGCTCCGCCGGGATCGACCCGGCGCGCGCCAGCGCCGCAGCCGCGCCGGTGACGCCGGAGCTGGGCGGCGGGTGGCGGCCGATCACCATCGAGGTGGCGGCGGCGGACCTGCCGCGCACGACGGCGATCGTCGAACGCTTCACCACCGACGCGGAGACCTCCGCGAAGGGCAGTTCGGTGTACGTCGTGATCCCGAACCCGGAGGGACTCCAGTTCGACGAACACCCGTTCGCGGGAGATCTGGTACGCGCGCTGCACGCCGCCAAGGTGCCACTGCGCTCGATGGTCGGCTGACGGACCCTGCACAGCGAAGCGCCCGTCCCCTCGATTGGGGGCGGGCGCTTCGGCGCGTTCGGGGGGCTATGACTGCTGGGCGACTTCGGTGACGAACGCCCGCCAGGCGACCGGCCCGAAGACCAACGCTGGCCCTTCGGGGTCCTTGGAATCCCGCACACCGACGATGCCGGGCAGATTGTCCGCAACCTCGACGCAGTTGCCGCCGCCGGAGCCGCTGCGGGTGGACTTGCGCCACGTAGCACCGATCAGGTCCATGACGTCGCAACTTCCTTCATCAGTTCGATCGACTGACGGCGGGGTAGCGCCTCGCTGCGAACCATCTCCCACCTCGACATCAGAGTATCCACATCGTCGTCGCGGTCGATGACAACCCCGCCGAGCTGATTCTCCATCTCCCCCACCCACTTGTGGTCGGGCAGGCGCGCCAGGCTGAAGGGCCCGGTCAAGCCGACGTGCATGCTGACGTCGTCCGGCAGCACGTGAACGCTGATGTTCGGCCGCTCGGCGAGGGTGGTCAACTGCTTTATCTGCCCCGCCATGATGTCGCGGAAGTCCGCGCCGGCGCGGCGGAGCACCGCCTCGGCGATGACGGCGATGAACTGCGGCGCGTTCGCCTTCGTGATGATCTCCTGCCGGTCGATCCGGTTGGCCAGCCGCTTCTCGACCTCGTCCTCGCTCAGCGTTTCGTTGCAGCGGATGACGGCGCGGCCGTAGTTCTCCGTCTGGAGCAGGCCCGGAACAAGGTTCGGCTGAAAGGACCTGAGCTGCGTCGCCGTGCGCTCCGCGTCGAGCCACGGCAGGAACCAGGACGGGGCACCGAGCTTTCCCACCATGCGCTCGAACAGCCCGGCATTGTTCAGTGCTCGGTCCGCGCCCTTGATGAAGTCCATCGTCAGCGCTCGCGTCTCGCCCTCCACGGCGCTGACGTGCGATGCGCTGAAGCCGGCGCCCCGACCGAAGGCATCCTGCGTCATTCCGGCGGCCCCTCGGGCGCGGCGTATCTCGGCCACGATGAACGCGGCGAGCGGGTGCGGCAAGTCGGGCATTCGGCACTCCCCAAACCGGAAGATCAATTACTCACGCCGCCACCCGGCGTGGAACGTGTCGCCAGCTCAGCCCGAACCGGCGAACCACCTTCCGAGGGTAGTGGTCTCCACAGCAGAGTGTCACCAGCGGCGCGGCCGGTGGAGGACCCGAGACCCGGCGGACGCGTTCGTACCGGGGCCGCCCCTCTGGGCGAGCACTCACGGGGCGGCCCCTCCCAACGCGAGCCGGGGGAGGACCATGTCCACAGACCAGCCAACGCAGGTGCGGTCCGGTGATCTGCTGCACCTGACCCGTACCGCGAGCCCACAGTTCGCTCGACCCATCACCGTCCGGGTGATCCGCGCCCTCACCGACCGACACACGTACCACGGTTGGTTGTGGATCGACGCCTACCAGCTCGGTTCGAACGGTGACGCCATCGCGCGCCGCGAGCTGTACCTGATGCCGGCCGGCGCACGCTGGCTCACCTCGCTGCCCACCCCATTTGCTCGGCCCGCTGCCCGGCGTCCGATCCGGCAGGGTTCGCTGAGGGTCGGCTGATGGCCCGGCGCACCTCCGAGCATCGGCCGGCCCGCCCGACGTGGCGCTGCGGAACGTGCGGCATCGCCTGGCCCTGCTCCCCCGCGAAACTTCGGCTCCTCGCGGAGTACCGGCTCGACCGCGCGGCCCTGCTCGTCCACCTGGCGACGCTTCAGGCCGAGGCCGCCAGCAACCTGGCCGCGCTGAACCCGACCGCGCCGCCGGCCAAGCTGACCGATCGCTTCACCGGCTGGGCGTCAGCCCGATAACAGACCGCACTCCCGCAACGGCAGCGCGACGTCCCCGCAGATCTTGGACAGTTTCCGTTAACGGATAACGGAAACTGTCCAAGATCTGGCGCGGCGGGACGGCGGCGCGGCGGCGGCACGGGCGGCGCGGCGGCGCGGCGGCGGCACGGGCGGCGGCACGGCGAATAACGGGAACTGTCCAAGATCTGGTGGCGCGGCGGCGGTCCGGCGGCGAAGGCTGTCAGGATGCTGCCCGCCGATGACGCTGACGCACTCGACTGGCTCGCCTTCGAACAGGCGGGCGTGCTGACGACCGCACAGGTCTCCGGGCTGCTCAGCGAAGGCACGGTGCGCGGCCGGATCCACTCCGGGCGCTGGCGGTCGATCTGCCGAGGAATCCTGCTGACCGGCAACGGCCGACTGACCCGCGACCAACAGCTCTGGGTCGCGGTGCTGGCAGCCGGGCCGGGGGCGGTGCTGGCCGGGGTAACCGCCGCCGCAGAAGCCGGGGTACGGGGACTGCGGCGCGAGCCACTGCACGTGCTGGTGCCGGCCGCCCGCCGGGCCGCGCGGACCGCCCTGCGTCGACTTCCGATCGACATGCCCGCGGTGATCGTGCACCGCACGTCGGTGCTGCCCGAATCTCATCGTCAACTCGCTCGCCCGCCGCGCACCACGACGGCCAGAGCACTCGTGGACGCGGCGGGCTGGGCGGTTGGCGTGGACGAGGCGCAGGGGTTGCTGGCCGCCGGTTGCCAGCAGCGCCGGGTGCTGCCCGAGGAGTTGCAGGCGGTGCTCGACGTCCTCCCTCGTGCGCCCCGCCGGCGGCTGATCGGGCAGACCGTCAGCGACATCGCGGGCGGCGCACAGGCGCTCTCCGAGATCGACTTCTTACGGCTGTGCCGCCGGCATCGGCTTCCCGCCCCCGACCTGCAGGAACACCGGGTCGACGCGGCGGGCCGGAACCGCTGGCTGGACGCGTACTGGCGGGAGTGGCGGGTGCAGGTGGAGATCGACGGCGCGCATCACATGGACGCCCGGCAGTGGGCGGCCGACATGCGTCGGCAAAACGACGTCTGGACCAGCGGCGACCGTATTCTGCGCTTCCCGGCCTGGCTGGTTCGGGCCCGCCCCGACGAGGTCGCCGAGACCGTCCGCCGCGCACTCGTCGCAGCCGGCTGGACCCCAACCCCGCCCCTGCGCCACCCCGCACGCCAGTGACCCACAGCTAGGGCTTGCGGCCGACGCCGCTGTAGCCGGTGCGGGCGACCACCGGATCCTCGGTGGCCGGCGGCTCGGCGTGCGGCCACATGTTGACCAGACCGGGCGGTTCGAGGACGAAGTCGCCGAAGAACCGGGAGACGTCCGCGTGACTGCGCGGCACGAACGGGCTGTTCGCGCGCTGGTAGATCGCGGAGATCTGCGCCATCAGGTCGGGGTGCACGTCGGTGCTGGCGTGCGACAGCGCCAGATAGCTGCCGGGGGCAAGAGCGCCACGGTACGCCGTCACGATCTGCTGCGGATCATGGTCGTCGGGCACCAGGTGCAGGACGAACATCATGAGCACCGCGACCGGGCTGCCGAAGTCGATCGCGGCGCTGACCTCCGGGTGGCCGAGGACCTGCTCGGGGTTCCTCAGGTCGGCCTGCACCACCGACACCGTCTTCGTGTCGGCGAGCAGGGCACGCCCGTGGGCGCAGACCACCGGGTCGTTGTCGACGTAGACGACGCGCACGTCCGGGTCGATGCGGTGGGCGATCTCATGCACGTTGTCCTTCGTCGGCAGGCCGGACCCGAGGTCCAGGATCTGCCGGACGCCCCGCTCCCGCACGAGGTGGCGGACCGTCCGGGCGATCAGGTCGCGGCCCTGCCGGGCGGCCTCGGGCATCCACGGCGCCACCTGCAACACCATCTCTGCGGCAGCCCGGTCGGCGGCGAAATTGTCCTTGCCCCCGAGGTAGTAGTCGAACATCCTCGCCGCGTTCGGCTTGTCAGGTTGCAGGCCAACCTCGGGCTCCGACTGCGTCATCAACGACCACCTCTCCCCCGCCGATCCCGCAGCATAACGTCCACGCTGGTCGATCAACTGTCCCTCGCGTCGGCTAGCGGACACCCTCCGGGCCGTATCACGACAGCGGTCACGACACCCTGCGGCGCAGGCTGGCCGGGATCTTCGACTAGTGACCCACCCGGAGGAGGCGCGCGGCCCATGGGCGTACCCCGGGCAGGGTCGGCGGGCCGAGGCATGCTCGCCGGCTGCCTCGCTCTGCTGCTGATGGTCACGGCCGTCGGGTGCAGACGGTCCCGTCCCACCCCGGCCTCGACCGGCGGCACCGCGACGGTCGGTCTCAGCGTCAGCGCCTCCCAGCCGACGTACCGGGTGGGTGAGCAGGTCAACCTGCGGCTCAAGCTGGTCAACAACCGCGACGCCGAATGCCAACTGAGTCGGGTGCCGGACGGGGCGGTGACGGTGATGTCGCTGACCCGCGACGGCGCTGCGGTGGCACCCGCGGTCGGTGGTGCCACGTACTACCGGGACTTCACCGCGTACCTCATCGAGAACCTGGTGCGGGTGCCGCCGCGCGGGTCGGTGGAGCTGACTCTGGGCAGCGACCCGCAGAGCCCGATCGGCGCGGCGCTGACCACCTCCGCGCCGGACGGGCGCGGCGGGGCCACCGTCACCTGGTGGCCCGTCGACCAGCCGGGGGCGTACCGGCTGGTGCTGGGCTACCTGCGGGCGCCGCTGCGGGGTGTGCCGGCGGACGCCTGCGCCGCGACGACCGAGCAGGGCACGGTGACGTTCGAGGTGAAGGGCGGGTGACCGGGTTGCGGAGCCGAATACGGCTGGTTGTCGTGCTGGCGGGCGTCCTGGTGCTGCTCGCCCCACAGGCGGCGTCCGCCGTGGTCAGCGTCAACGCCGACCTGCAAACGGAGTACGCGGGCTGCGTCGGACAGATCCGCGGCTCCGGCAACGGCGCCGTGCTCGACGAGCTGGAACGCTCCGGCAAGCAGATCACAGTGCGGAGACCCATCTTCGGTACGGAGAGCAGCACCACCACCTACGTACCGGGCAGTGACGTGCAGATCAACTGGTGGCCGGAGAACGACGGGCGACCGCTGAAGGAGGAGGGGGCGGGCTTCACCGAGGACCAGTGCGCCACTCTGATCCACGAGATGAACCACGCCCTCGACGAGGCGAACGACACCGATCGGGGCAAGTTCTGCACCCAGGGTGGCCAGTTCGCCAGCGAGGTGGATCCCAGCGAGGTGCACGCGGTGCTGGCGGAGAACGCGTACCGCAAGGCCGTCGGGGTGCCGCTCCGCCCGACGTACAGCGGATTGAAGCTGCCGTCGAACGGCAAGGACTGCGACAAGCCCGCGCCCCGACGGCCCGGCGGTGGTTGTTCGATCTCCGTGATCGGTAAGGGTTACCGCTGCGCGAACAGCAACGGCGACCCGCACCTGCTGACGTACGACGGCCTGCGGTACGACTTCCAGGCGGCCGGGGAGTTCGTGCTCAGCCGCTCGACCAGGGACGACTTCGAGGTCCAAACCCGGCAGACGATGTTTCCGGCCAGTTCGGTGGTGGCCGTCAACTCCGCCGTCGCGGTGCGGGTGGCCGGCGACCGGGTCGGCGTGTACGCGACGCCCGACGGGCCGGTGACCCGGGTGAACGGAGCCCCGCCGGTCTTCGCGCCGGCCGGGATGAAGCTGCCCCGCGGTGGCACCGTCACCACCTGGGGCGACGGCACGGTGACGGTGGACTGGCCGGACGGCGCGCGGCTGGACGCGCACCCGATCGGGGTGTGGGGGCTAAGCGTGAGCGTCAGCGCGCCGACCGGACGGGCCGGGACGCTGGAGGGCCTGCTCGGCGACCACGACGGTGACCCCGGCGACGACCTGACCATCCGTAACGGAGGCCGGGTGGCGCAGCCGCCGACGTTCGAGGCCCTGTACCCCGGTTTCGCCGACAGTTGGCGGGTCGAGGCACGGCGGTCGCTGTTCGACTACGAGCCGGGCCAGGACACCGGCACGTTCACCGACCGACGCTTCCCCGACCGGCTGCTCACCGTCGGGGACCTGCCCGACCGGGCCACCGCGGAACTCGTCTGCCGGCGGGCCGGGATCACCGATCCGCAGATTTTCGCCGACTGTGTGCTCGACGTCGGCCTCACCGGGCAGGTGGCGTTCGCCGAGGACGCCACCCGGGCGCAGCGCGACGCGCCCGCCGCCGGCGACGTCGACCTGGAGGTGACCCGGGCCGGTGCCACCGCCGCCTTGAAGGTGCCCGGTCGGGCCGGTCAGAAGGTCTTCGTGGAGGTGCCCGCCGCCACCGTGCCGGATCGCTGCGGCGTGCTGTTGCTGCTGGACCCGCAGGGCCGTCAGCTGGCGACCGGCTGCGTCATCTCCGGTGTCGGCTTCATCGACGTGACCACGTTGACCGCCACCGGCGACCACCAGGTGGTGCTCGACCCATGGGACTCCGACCTCGGCCGGGCATCGGTGCGGGTCGTCACGGTGACCGACGAGGAGAAGGCACTCACGGTGGAGGGGCCCGCGGTGCGGGCGACGCTCGCCCAGCCGGGAGCGGTCAGCCGCCTGGCGTTCGACGGCCGCGCCGGCCAGAAGGTGTTCCTCCAGGTCACCGACGCGACCCTGCCGGACCGGTGCAACGTGCTGCGCCTGCGCGGCCCGGCCGGCGAGCAGGTGGCAACCGGCTGCGTGATCGGCGGCCAGGGATATGTCGACGGGTTCGTCCTGCCTGCGACCGGCCGGTACGTCCTGGAGGTCGACGGGACCTCCACCGACACCGGCTCGGCGGACGTGCGGCTCCGCGATGCCAGCGACGAGCAACTCGACACCGTCGCGGATGGACGGGCCGCCACACTGTCGGTCAGCCGGCCCGGCGCGGTGAGCCGGCTCCGGTTCAGCGCTGACGCCGGTCGGCGTCTCACCGTCGAGGTGACCGGCGCCAGCCTCCCCGACCGGTGCGCGATCCTGATCGTGAACGGCCCGGACGGCGACCAACTGGGCAGCGGCTGCGTCATCGGCGGGGCGGGGCGCTTCGAGATGGGTCCCCTCCCCAGGGGCGGCACGTACGCTCTCGTGCTCGACCCGTGGGCGGACGAAACCGGGTCGGCGACGGTCACCGTGCGCCAGGTCGGCTGAGGCAACGGCCTCCGGCTGGCCCGTTCGTTCGGGCCAGCCGGAGCATGCCGACGGTGTCAGCCGGTGGTGCAGACGGTGCCGTTGAGGGTGAACGCCGTGGGCAGCACGTTCGGCCCGCTGTACGCGCCGACGAAGCCGGCGCTCACGCTGCCGCCGGCGGCGATCTGCCGGTTGTCGTCGGTCGGGGTGACCCGCACGGCAGCGCCGACCTGCTCCCAGGTGGCGCTCCAGCCGCTGCTCACCTGCTGCCAGCCGGTCGGCCAGGTCCAGGTGAGCGTCCAGCCGTTGATCGGGCTGGTCCCATTGTTGATGATCTCGACGCCGCCGATGTAGCCGTTGCCCCAGTCGCTGTTGGTGGTGAAGCGGACGGTGCACGCACCGGCGGCCGGGCTGCCCGTGGCGAAGGTGAGCGGCGGTGAGGCCCAGGACACCCGGCCGGCGGTGTCGCGGGCCAACACGTTGACGGTGTACCTGCTGCCCGGAACGAGGTTGCCGACCGTGAACGAGGTGGTCGTCGTCTCGCCGAGTTGCTCGCTGACCGCGCCGTTCTGCCGGTACACCTCGTACTTGGCGATCGGGCTGCCGCCCGGGGTGGCGGCCGGCCAGGAGATCGTCGCGGCGCGGTCGGTGACGCCGCTGGCGGTGGGCTGGCCCGGCGCCGAGGGCCGCCCGGCGGTCGCGCCGGCCGGGCGCAACACGAGCGTGGTCAACGAGTACGCCGGCAGCGTCCGACTTGTCGCGGAGCCGGACTGGCTGGTGGCGATGCCGGTGGCGCCGTTGGTGAGGGTGGACACTGTCGGCGCGACGGTCGACGGGGTGAACCCGGCGTAGTCGATGGCGACCGGGTGAGCGTTGTCCGGGTCCTTGTTCACCAGCAGCACCGCGAGGTCGCCGTTGCCCCGGCGGACCGCGTGCGCGCTGACCAGCGGCTCATCGGTGCCGGCGCGGACGAACTGGTCGCCGGCCTTGGCAAAGAGCTTCATCATGGTCAACCCGTGGTACGGCGCGAACGGTGTGTTCAGTGGTGGCTCGCAGACCGAGCCGTCCGCGGTGCAGCCGCCGCTGGAGAGCATGCCGAAGTCGCCGTAGTCGGTCTGACCCGCCACCTCGGACACGGTGCCGATGCCGTTGTGCACGTTCCACCACTGGACGGTGAAGACGCCGTTCTCCAGCAGCCCGCTGTACACGTCGGCCAGGAAGAGTGCCCCCGGCTGGGTGTTCTGGCCGGTGCCGACGTTCAGCTCGGTGAAGCTGATGCCGACGCGGTCGGCGTTCGGGCCGGCGTACCGGGTGAGTTGCTGCCGCAGCAGGTAGGTCGCGTCGGGAATGTGGTTGGTGCGCGCCAGCGACTCCGCAGCGGTGCCACCCGGGTACCAGTGCACGTCCACGAAGTCGATCTTCGGGCCGGCGATGGAGAGCACCGTCTGGTTCCACGGGCCCGGGTCGCTGCCGGCGGTGATCCCGTCCGGCCAGTTGCCCGGCATCGTCAACACCGCGCCGACCTTGATGCTCGGGTCGACCGCCTTCATCGCGTCGGCGTACTCGACGACCAGCCTCGCGTACTGTGTCGCGCTCTTGTCCGGGTGGTCGTCCGCCTCCCACGCCGACCCGTAGTGGCCGTTGCCGTAGTTCTCGTTGCCCACCGTCCAGTACCGCGCGCCGTAGCCCTTCGTCACGTTGGCGTACCGCACCCAGTCGGCGGCCTCGGCGGGCGTGCCGGTGCCATAGTTCGCGATGATCATCGGTTGCGCGCCGACCCGCCGGACCGCCGCCATGAAGGTGTCGAAGTCGGTCCCCGGCGCGACGTAGCCGCCGGGAGCGGTGTGGTCCTTCCAGTGGTAGATGTCGGCGTACGAGCCGCCGGGATAGCGCATCATCTGCACACCGGCGTCGCGCAACAGGTCCGACGTCTCGGCGGTGCCCAGGTTCTGGTCCCAGATGGCGTGGTTGACGCCCAGCGCGGTGTTCGGCACGGTCGCCAGTCCTGCGCGGGCGTTCACGGTCACCACGACCGGGTCGGCCGCCGCGCTGGCGGTCGGTGGGTTGACGCCGGACAACGCGCTCGCGGCGAGCAGCAGGCTCGCCAGGAGTGCGGCACGGCTTTTCGGGATGTGCATGGCGGGGGTTCCTCCACGGTGAACGACGGTGAGTCGCCCAGCCGGACGGATGCGACGCGGTCGCGGGCGGACTCGTGGACGGACAGGACCCGGTGTCCCGTCCCTCGTGCCCCGTCCCCCCGAATCCGTGGTCTGGATCCCGGCTGCCCAGTGGACGGGCGTCAGCCCCGCGCGTGCGGCATGCAATCGACGGTAAAGAATGTCACACGCAAATCGATGATCTCAAGGAGTCCGGTCGAGCAGCTGGCTTCGGCGAGTCGGTTGGTGCCCGAATAGGCTCGCGGCATGCGGGGACGATTCGGTGCGTTCAGGCGGTGGTACGGGGAGCGTCGGCGGTTCGTCCGCGGCACGCTCCTCGCGCTGGTGGTCGGTGCGGTGCTGCTGACCGGCGGCACGGTGGCCAGTGTGGCGTGGATCCGCGACGCGGCGGACGGTCACATCTACAGCGAGGCTGCCGTGCCGGACGCGCCGGTCGCCCTGGTCCTGGGGACGAAGGTGGACGCGGACGGCACGCCGTCACCGTTCCTGGCGGCCCGGTTGGAGATCGCGCGACGGTTGTTCGACACCGGCAAGGTGCGGGCGATCCTGGTGTCGGGCGACAACATGAACGCGGACTACAACGAGCCCGTCGCGATGCTGGGTTGGCTGGTCGACCGGGGGGTGCCGGCGCGGAAGGTGGTGCTCGACTACGCCGGTTTCGACACGTACGACTCGTGCGCGCGGGCTGAACGAATCTTCGGGGTGCGGCGCGCGACGGTCGTGACGCAGTCCTTTCATCTCCCCCGCGCCGTGGCACTGTGCCGGCGTCTCGGCATCGACGCCAGCGGAGTCGGTGACGAGACCGCGAGGCGCTACTCCCAGACGTGGCGGGTCAGTTCGTCCCGCGAGAACGGCGCGTGTCTGAAAGCCGCGCTGGATCTGCTCTCCCGTCGGGACCCGGCACACCTCGGCCGCCGGGAGACGGGCGTCGACGACGCTCTCCGGGACAGCTGAACAGCGTCACGACGGCGGCCGCCCGCGCGGTGGTGGTGCGGCGCTGTCGCGGACGATGAGTTCGGTGGCGAGCTCGATCCGAGGGCTTTCGGTCTTCTCGCCGCTGGCGAGGCGCAGCACGGTCCGCGCGGCCAGCATGCCCATCTCGGCCAGTGGTTGACGAACGGTGGTCAGCGGCGGGGAGCACCACCGGACCTCCGGCAGATCGTCGAAGCCGACCACGCTGATGTCGTCGGGCACCCGGAGGCCGCGTTTGCGGACCGCCTCGTAGACGCCGAGTGCCATCTGGTCGCTGGAGGCGAAGATCGCGGTGGGCGGGTCGGGCAGGGCCAGCAGTTGCGTACCCGCGGTGAAGCCGGCCTCGTGATAGAAGTTGCCGGGCCGGATGAGGGTGTCGTCGACGGGGATATCGGCGGCGCCGAGGGCGGCCCGGTAGCCGTCCATCCGGGCTCGGCTGCACATCAGGTGCGGTGGGCCGGCGATGAACCCGATGCGGCGGTGGCCGAGGCCGATCAGATACTGGTTGGCGCTCAGGCTGCCCGCCCAGTTGGTGGCGCCGATGGTGGGTGACTCCTGCGGGTCCACCCCGGCGGGGTCGATGATGACCACCGGCAGGTGGAGCCGGCGCAGCTCGGCCTGCAACGGTGGGTTCACCATCGAGGTCACGAAGATGACGCCCTCGGTGGAGCGCGTACGCATGTTGTCGAGCCACTGCTTGGCCGACGAGATGCGCCAGTGGATGGCCGACACGACGGTGCCGACACCGCTGGTCTGGCCGACGTCCTCCACCCCGCGGATGATCTCCACGGCCCACGGGCTGTCCAGGTCGTTGAAGACCAGGTCGATGAGGGCGGCGTCGGTACGGCGGGCCGGCGACCGCCGGCGGTAACCGTGCCGGTTGAGCAGTGCCTCGACGCGTTCCCGGGTGTCGGGAGCGACGTCGGAGCGGCCGTTGATGACCCGGGAGACCGTGGGTACGGAGACACCGGCCAACCGCGCGATCATGGCGATGGTGACGTTTCGGCCGTTCTCCGAGCCCACGGTTCGCCCCTTAGTCTGGCTGGAAGCTCAGGTCTGCTCGCACTGGTGCGGGGTCACCCCTTGACGCTGCCGGTCAGGCCGCCGATGAGCTGGCGTTCGGCCACGGCGTAGAAGCCCAGGGCCGGAAGCATGGACAGCACGACGTAGGCGAGCACCCGTGCGGTGTCGTCGGCGTACTGGCCCTGGAACGCCTGGACCCCGACAGGGAGGGTCCACCAGCTCTGGTCGCTGAAGACGACCAGCGGGAGCATGAAGTTGTTCCAACTGGTGACGACGGCCAGCACCGAGACGGTGGCCAGTGCGGGACGGGCCATCGGCAGCAGGACCCGCCAGAAGAAGCCGAAGGAACCGCACCCGTCGAGGACGGCAGCCTCCTCGACCTCGGCGGGAATGGTGCGGAAGAACTGACGCAGGATGATGATGGTGATCGGCAGCCCGAAGGCGGCCTGGGGCAGGATGACGCCGAGCGGGTTGTCCAGCAGGCCCATGCCGCGCAGCAGGACGAACAGCGGAAGGATGGCCACCGCGAACGGGAACATCAAGCCGATCGCGAACAGGGTGACCAGGAACTCGCGGCCCCGGAAGGCGTAGCGCGCGAAGACGAACGCGGCCATGGCCGCCGCGCCGACGACGATGAAGGTGCTGCTCACGGCGATGAGGAGGCTGTTGCCGAGCTGCCGCCAGAACACCCCGTTGCTCAGGATGTCGAGGTAGTTCGGCACCCAGGGGTCGGGCCAGCCCAGCGGGTTGGTGGACAGCTGGCCGTTGTCCTTGAAGCCGCCGAGCACGCCGAACCACACCGGCACGACGATGAGCGCGCCGACGATGATGCAAATGAGGTGCAGCGCGACGCTGCGGGTCCGCTGGACGCGACTCGCCGTGGCGGTCATCGCTGGCCTCCCTGGTTGGTGATCGCGCCCGCGGTGTCACGACGCAGGACGACGCGTTGGTAGAGCAGGGCGAAGACGAGGCTCAGCAGGAACATGACGATGCTGATCGCGCTCGCGTAGCCGACCTCGAAGCGGCGGAAGCCGTACTGGTACATCGTGACGGCCAGGGTCTCCGAGGAGTGGATCGGACCACCGCCGGTGAGCACCCAGACCATGTCGAACAACTGGATGGTGCCGATGACCGACAGGAACACGCTGATCCGGATCGTCGGGCCGAGTAGAGGCAGGGTGACATGTCGGAACGCCTGCCAGGCGGTGGCGCCGTCAGTGACCGCAGCCTCGGACAGCTCCTTGGGGATCCCCTGCCGGGCGGCCAGGAAGAGCATCATGTAGAGGCCGAAGTACTTCCAGGACACCACCAGGAAGACGGCGAACAGCACAGTGTCCGGGTCGGCGAAGACCGCGCCCGCATCGGCGCCCAGCCACCGCGAAACCCCCTCGCCCAGCCCTCGGTTGGGTGAGAACACCAGGGTGAACAGGACGGCCGTGGTGACCTCGGAGAGCACGTACGGTGCGAAGAAGATCAGCCGGTAGACGGCCCGGCCGCGAAGTGGCTGGTTGAGGAGCATGGCCAGGGCCAGCGCAGCAGGCAGCTGCACGACCAGGGACAGCACCACCAGCACGAGGCCGCGCCGCAGGTCGCCACGGAAGGTCGGGTCGCTGAAGGCACGGGTGTAGTTGTCCAGCCCGACGAAGTTCTCCGGCAGCCCGAAGCCGTTCCACTTGTAGAGACTGGCGTAGCTGGCCACCACGATGGGTGCGATGACCAACAGCAGGAACAGCGCCAGGGCAGGCGCCAGGAACACGGCGAGGACGCCGCCCCGGCCCGGCCGGGGCTGGCGGCCGCGCTGACGCGCGGTGCCCGGCCCCGGTGCCGGCGGATCGGTCGCCGTGTCGCCGCGCCTCGTGTCCGACACGGTCGATGGCCTGGTCATTCCTGCTCCACTCGGGTTCTTCGGCCGGCTACGGATGGGTGCTGGTTCACGGTCAGGCGGTCTTCGCCACCTGCGTGATGTCCTTGAGGATCGCCGCAGGCTGCTTCTTGCCGGCGATGATCTCGGCGACGCTGTCGTTGATCTGCTGCCCGAGTGCGGGCGCGTACGCCTGGTCGAGGTAGAGCTGGAAGCCGGTGTTCTTGGCCAGGGTCTCCGCGACGACCTTGCCGTTGGCGTCGGGAATGGCCGAGGTGGCCTCCTTCACCGTGGGCAGCACCGCGCCGGTCTGGGCGGACCGGCGCTGGTTGTCGGCGCTGAGCAGGAACTTCAGGAAGTCGATGGTGGCGGCCGGCGCGTCCTTGCCGACGGCGAAGCCGTTGCCGCCGCCGAAGACCTCGGTCGCGGTGCCCTTGCCGCCGTCCACGGCGGGGAACGGGAAGAAGCCGAGCTTGTCGCCGAGGCCCTTCTTGCTGGTCGAGCTGGACGCCTGCACCGCTGGCGCCCACTGCCCCATCAGCTCCATGGCGGCGCCGCCGTTGCCCATGGTGGCGGCCTGCCCGTCGGGTGAGCCGTATTCGGCGCCGAGGAACCCCTTCTGGAAGGGCTGCAGGTCGACGAGTTCCTTGAGCCGCTCACCTGCGGCGGCAAGGTCAGGGGTGTCGAAGTTCTTGTCGTCGACGGCCTTCTGCAGCGCGCCCACTCCACCGATCCGCATGGCGAGGTAGGACCAGTAGAAGTGGGCCGGCCACTTGTCCTTGCCGGCCAGGGCGACCGGGGTGATGCCGGCGGCCTTGAGCTTGCGGACCGCGTCGAGCAGACCGGTCCAGGTGGTGGGGGCCTCGGTGATGCCGGCGCGGGTGAAGAGGTCCTTGTTGTACCAGAACCCGACCATGCCAATGTCGAACGGAATGCCGTAGATCTTGCCGTCGATCGTGTACGGCTGCATGGCGGCGGGCAGGATGCCGCCGACCAATGACTTCACGTCGTCGGTGAGGTCCTTGACCAGGCCCGCGTCCACCTGCTGCTTGAGTACGCCGCCACCCCAGGACTGGAACAGGTCCGGCGGATCGCCGGCCTGGGTGGCGGTGGTGAGCTTGGCCTTGAAAGCCTCGTTCTCCAGCGGCTGGATGGTGAACGTGACGTTGCTGTGTGCGGTCTTGTACTCGTTGGAGATCGCCGCCCACACCGGCAGCATCGGTTCGGTGTTCTGGATGTGCCACCAGTTGATGGTCTGCGGGGCGTTCGGGTCGCTGGACTCCCCGTCGCTACAGGCGCTGAGGAAATACGCGCCTGCGCCAGCGCCGGCAAGACCGAGCAGCGTTCGGCGGGAAACGTGCGTTGTCATGATCCATCCCTTCAGGGACTCACGGGGTGCTCGGACGCCGGTCGAGCCGGCGGGGTGGGAACCTGTATCTCCGGAACTTTCAATGCTTCGCCGGTATTACCGGGCGATGGCCGGCACGCTACGAGCTGTTGTCGCAACGGTCAAGACCTCTGTCCTATTGCGAAAAGACCGGCTAGCGTATGCAGGACTTCCAGTGAATCTGGACCGCAAGTTTCCGGAAGTTCCAGACAGTCGCCCAGAGGAGCCCTCGTGTCGACCGACATCGCTAACGTGGTGACCGCTGCCCGGTCGATCCGCAATCCCGTCCTCGCCGGGTTCCACCCGGATCCGTCGATCCTGCGCGTCGGCGATGACTACTACCTGGCCACCTCGACCTTCGAGTGGTATCCGGGTGTGCGTGTGCACCATTCGCGTGATCTCGTGAACTGGCGCACCCTGGGCGGGATCATCACCGACCGCCGCCTGCTCGACCTACGCGGCTGCGGTGACTCCAACGGAGTGTGGGCACCCGACCTGACGTACCACGACGGTGAGTTCCACCTCGTCTACAGCGACGTGGCCAGCTTCGCCAGCGGCTACTGGGACCCACAGAACTTCCTGATCACCGCCAAGGACATCACCGGCCCCTGGTCGGACCCGGTGAAACTGCACGGGCGCGGTTTCGACGCCGCGCTGTTCCACGACGACGACGGCACCACGTGGCTGCTGAGCATGAGCGCGGACTGGCGACCCGGCCGGGACCGCTTCGGCGGCATCGAAATCCAGCAGTACGACCGCGCCGCGCGCCGCCTGGTCGGCCGGCCCCGCATCCTGTTCACCGGCACCCACGTCGGCGTCACCGAGGGTCCGCACCTGTACCGCCACGACGGCTGGTACTGGCTGATCACCGCCGAGGGCGGCACCAGCTGGGAACACCAGGTCACCGTGGCGCGGTCCCGGGAGCTGTTCGGACCGTACGAGGTGGACCCGGACGGGCCGCTGCTCAGTTCCGTCGGGCGGCCTGACCTGCGATTGCAGAAAGCCGGGCACGGCAGCCTGGTCCGGACCCCCGACGACGGGTGGTACCTGGCCCACCTGGTTGCCCGCCCCTACTCACCGCTGGGCAGTTGCGTGCTGGGCCGGGAGACCGCGATCCAGCGGGTCGAGTGGCCGTCGGGTGGCTGGCCCCGGATCGCCGGAGGGGTGCCAGCAGAGGAGGTCGCCGCGCCCGACCTGCCCGCGCACCCGTGGCCGGCGGAGCCCGACACCGACCACTTCGACGCCCCCGAGCTGGCTCTGTGCTGGTCGACGCTGCGCCGGCCGGCCACCGCGGACTGGATCGACCTGCACTCCCGCCCGTCGCACCTACGGGTGCACGGCGGGCAGTCACCGGTCGGTCGACAGGCTCCCAGCCTGGTCGGGCGACGCGTCGGTGCGACGCACTGCTCCCTGGAGACCGTGGTGGAGTTCGACCCGGTCGACCACCGTCAGCTCGCCGGGATCACCGCCTACTACAACACCCTCAACTGGCACCACCTCTACCTGACCCGCGCCGACGACGGGCGGACGGTGCTGGAGTTGCTCAGCTCCGACAACGGCCGACTCATCCCGTACCCCGAGCTGACCGTCGACGTCAGCGCCGTCACCCGGGTCGGCCTGCGGGCCGTCTTCGACGGGCCGGTGGTGCGCTTCGACTACGACCTCGGCACCGGTTGGCAGCGGCTGGCTATCGACCTGGACGCGACCATCCTGTCCGACGAGCACGCCGCGCTGATCATCGACGGCGAGCCGGCGGCGTGGGGCTTCACCGGGGCGTTCCTCGGCCTCTGGGTGCAGGACCTCGGCGGCGACGGCGTGTACGCCGACTTCGACCTGGCTACCTACCGGGAGCACTGACCACGCGGACGGCACCCGGCCCAGTCGGGTGCCGTCCGCGCGTCAGCCGTACTACTTGACCTGAGCGGCGACGGTGCGCAGCTGGCCGAGGGTGGTGCGGAAGCCGCGACCGGACGCGGCCGGGTCCTCGGCGAGCAGACCGCTGACGGCCATGGTCTGCGAGCGGGTCGACGCGACGGCGTCGTCACCGGATCCGGTCACGTCGAACACGCCGAAGTCGCCGCTGAGCGTCCGGAACGTCGGGGTGGTCGGGTCCTGGGCGAGGTAGAGCACCACGACCTGGCCCGCCTCGAGCGTGGACATGTGGGCCATGTCCGCCACACCGGCGGGCAGGCTGGCGAGCGTGATCGGCGTCCCGGCCCGCACCGACGATCCGGTCGCCGCACGCAGCACCTCGTCGACCCGGAACCCGGCCGCTTCGACCTCACCGCGTACGACCAGGTCCGCGGTTTCGCTGAGCTCCCGCACGGTGACGTACCCGCGCAGCTTGCCCTTGATCGGCGGGGCCGCGGCGGCGGTCGGCGTGGCGGCGCTGCTCGTGGCGGGTGCGGCGACCGGGTCGGCGGCGTCGGCGCTGCCGCAGGCGGACAACGCCGCCGCGGCGAGCACGGCGGCGGCCGTGGCCCACAGAGGCCGGGTACGGCGGAGGTCGACTGCCATGGAACGCTCCTCGCGTCTCGGTGCCGTCCCGGGTCGTCTCGCCCGGGACGTGGCACTGCTTACGCCTTCTATCTGTGCGACCCGAGCAGCGAGTTC
The DNA here is from genome assembly GCF_028475105.1 of Micromonospora sp. LH3U1. Classification (NCBI taxonomy): domain Bacteria; kingdom Bacillati; phylum Actinomycetota; class Actinomycetes; order Micromonosporales; family Micromonosporaceae; genus Micromonospora; species Micromonospora sp. LH3U1. Next base: position 4,364,323 of record NZ_CP116936.1, read on the forward strand.
CATGTTTTTTCGGGCTCAGCCCCGCTCGGCCGCGAGCTGGCGAAGCTCGGCCAGCGTGGTGACGAACGCGCGACCCGCCGTGGTGGCGTCCTCGGTGCGCAGCCCGGTCACCGACATCGCCGGCGACCGGCTGGTGACTGTGTCCCCGGCGAGGTCGAAGATCCCGAAGTCGCCGCTGAGCGGCGTGTAGACGCGCGCCTCCGGGCCGCTGAGGGCCAGGTAGAGGACGGTCGGCTGGCCAGACATTCCGGCCAGCTCCGCCACCAACGTGATCTCGGTGGACACCGGGGCGTCCGGTGCGCGGTAGAGCACCTCGGCCACCCGATAGACGGCCCGCCCGCCCGCCACCGACACCACCTCACCGCGGACCACCAGGTCGGCCGCGTCGGTGAGTTGGCGCACCGTGCCGTACCCGCGGATCTTGGCAACCGCGCCCGGCGGCGCGGGCCGAGCGGCCGAACGGCTCGCCTCGGGCGACGGGAGCGCCGCCGGGGGCCGTCGCTGGACCTGACGGCGAGCCCGGCGCCCCCCGCCACGACCAGGACCAGCGCGACCACCGCGAGTACGGGACGCCGCAATGCGCGGGCCGGTTTCCGGGTACGCGTCTCCTGCGCGATCGCCGTCAGCAGACGGCTCCGGTGCAGCTCGTGCCGGCCCGCCGGCAGGTCGTGATCACCGGGGTGGGGGGCGACTTCCGCCCACTCGGACGGGTCCGGCGCGCTCACTGGCTGCCCTCCTGCACGAACGAGGCGTCCACGACCGGCAGCCGAGAGGCGCGCGGCGGGGCATCGACGAGGGTACGCAGGCGGGCGCGAGCCCGCGACAGCCGCGACCGGACCGTGCCGACCGGAACACCCAGCGCCTGCGCCGCGGACTCGTAGTCGAGGCCCTCCCACAGGCACAGGGTCAGCACCTCGCGCTCGGGCCGGCGCAACCGGGCCAACGCGTCGATCGCGGCGGCGATGCGTCGGCTGTCGTCAAGGCGGCCGGCGACCTCGTCGGCGTGATCGGGCAGGGTGAAGTCGGAGGCGAGCAGCGCGGCGGCCACCCGACGGTAGCGGCGGTTGCTGCGGGTGTGGTTGCGGGCCTCGTTGGTGGCGATGCCGAGCAGCCACGGCCTCAGCGACCCGCCCTCCTCGGTGACGCGCTCCCGGGAACGCCAGGCCTGCAGGTAGCTGGCTGCCATGACGTCCTCCGCCGTGGCCCAGTCGGCGGTGAGCCGGAACGCGTGGTTGAACACCGAGCGCGCGTACTGGTCGAAGAGCTCGGCGAACGCACCGGGATCACCGGCTCGCACCCGAGCACGCAGACTCGACTCCATGACCTTTTTCTGTCCGTCGGGCGGCGCTGGTTCCGATGGACCGGCCCGTTGATCCGTTGCGGCCCGACGATAGCCACCCTTCCGCACGCCGCGCCAACAACGAGATGAACACGCGCCGTCACGGCCTGCGGTCGTCAATTGACGACACATCGACCCACTGGTATCTGTTAATACAGTTTCCTGATGCTCGCGGTGCCCGCCGGGGCCGAACCGCCGCACCGGGCCACCGACCGGCCGGCGGCACGCCGCCCCTTCCCCCGAGGAACACCATGGTTCGCAAGAGAACAGCCGCCTACGTCGTGGGAGCCCTGCTGATCGGCGTCGCGGCCGTCGGCTTCGGCCTACCGTCGGCGAGTGCCGCATCCGCAGGCCCGATCACCGGCCTCGGCGGCAAGTGCATCGACGTCGCTGGCGCCAATCCGGCCAACGGCACGGCGGTCCAGCTCTACGACTGCAACGGCACCGCGGCCCAGACGTGGACGGTCGGCAACACCGACACCTCGATCCGGGCACTCGGCAAGTGCCTCGACGTCACCGCCGCCTCGACCGCCGACGGGGCCAAGGTGCAGCTGTACGACTGCAACAACACCGCCGCGCAGAAGTGGACCGCCAACAACGGGGCGCTCGTCAACACCGGCTCCGGCAAGTGCCTCGACGTCACCGACCGGAGCACCGCGAACGGTGCCCGGTTGCAGATCTGGACCTGCGGGGGCACCACCAACCAGCGATGGACCCTGCCCGGCGGCGGCACCCCCACGCCCACGCCCACCACCCCGGCCGGGACCAACCTCGACGACCCGGCGAAGAAGGACGTCGCCATGCAGCTCGTCTCGGCAGCTGAGAACTCATCGCTCGACTGGCGTGCGCAGTTCTCCTACATCGAGGACATCGGCGACGGTCGAGGCTACACCGCCGGCATCATCGGCTTCTGCTCCGGCACCGGCGACATGCTCGAACTGGTCGAGGCGTACACGCGCAACAAGCCGGGCAACGTGCTGGCCGCGTACCTGCCGGCGCTGCGTGCCGTCGACGGCACTCCCTCGCACGCGGGCCTCGACCCCGACTTCCCCCGCGACTGGCGGGCCGCGGCCAACGACTCGGTGTTCCGGGCCGCGCAGGAGGCCGAGCGGGACCGGGTCTACTTCAACCCATCGGTACGCGACGGCAAGAACGACCAGGTCAGGGCGCTCGGCCAGTTCGCCTACTACGACGCGGCGGTCATGCACGGGTACGAGGGCATGCGCCAGATCCGCAGCCGCGCCCTGAATCGGGCGAAACCCCCAGCTCAGGGCGGCGACGAGCGGACCTGGCTCAACGCGTTCCTCGACGAGCGGGTCATCGAGATGAAGAAGGAGGCGGCCCACGAGGACACCTCCCGCGTCGACACGGCCCAGCGGGTATTCCTCAACAACGGCAACTTCAACCTGAACACGCCGCTGGCGTTCGCCGTCTACGGTCAGCAGTTCCGTATCGGCTAGATTCACCGGCTCACACGGATGCTCAGGGCGTCGCCTCGCCGGCGGCGCCCTGAGCTCGTCTTGCGTTGACGCCAGCGGCAAGGTTTAGCGTGGTCACGACGGGCTGATCGAGGAGGTCGGATGCTGATCGGCGAGCTGGCTGAGCGGGCCGGCACGAGTACGCGAACCCTGCGCTACTACGAGGAGCACGGGTTGGTGCAGGCGCAGCGCTCCACCAACGGCTACCGCGTCTACGAGGAGACGGAGCTACGGGTCGTCCGCGAGATCCGGACACTGCTCGACGTTGGCTTCGGCCTCGACGACGTCCGCCCTTTCGTCGCGTGCCTTCGGGCCGGCAACTCGTCCGGCGACGTCTGCCCGGACTCGGTGGTGGTGCTGCGACGCAAGCTCGCTGAGGTCGACGCCTACATCGACCGGCTCGGCGCCGTCCGGCAGCAACTCCACACCCAACTGACCCACGCCATCGCGCACCGGGAGGAAACATGCCCCAGGAAACGGCAACCGCCTCGCTGATCACCGTCACCGACGACACGTTCGCCGAGTTGGTGCTGGCCAGCGAACGACCGGTCGTGGTCGACTTCTGGGCGGAGTGGTGCCCGCCGTGCAAAATGATCGAGAAGAGCCTCGTCGAGCTGGCACAGGAGTTCGGCGACCGAATGGTCATCGCCAAGCTCAACTCCGACGACAACCCGCAGGCCACGCGGCGCTACAGGGTCATGTCCCTGCCGACGCTGCTGGTGTTCCGTGGGGGCGAGGTCGTCGGCTCGGTCGTCGGGTCCAGGCCGAAACTCCACCTGCGGCAGAGCCTGACCATGCACGCCGGCCTGTGACCGTCACCGCTGGTCGAGTGCCGCCTCCGCCTCCTGCTGTTGAGCGTGGTGACGGCGCTCCTCAGCGGCGTCGTGATTTGCGGGTGAGCCGACCCCTGCTGCTGCTCGACATCGACGGTGTCCTCAACCCGTACGGCAGTCCTCAACCGCCGGTCGGCTACACCGAGCACCGCCTGTTCCCCGGCGCCTGGATCACCGAAGCGAGTACCGTCCTGGACATCGCCTGGGCCACGCCCTTCAGCACCCCTCAGGAACCTCTCCGCTCCGCCTGATAGCGATCGGTCATGACCACTGAGGTTGTCGTACACCTGTTCTAGTGTCTGGTCATGGTCGAGGAGTTGGCGCAGGCAGACGACGCGGTCGCCGCCTGCACTGAGGCGGCCGCATGGCCCCTCTCCGAGCACGATCTGATCGCGGCGCTCGACGCCGCGCACCGCGTCGAGCAACGTCTCGCCGCCGTCAAGCTGGCGTTGGTGCGCGAGGTGGACGGTCGGGGCACGGCGGTCACGCAGGGTGCGTCCTCGACCGCGGTCTGGCTCCGCGAACGACTGCGGTTGACCATTCCCGCGGCCCGCCGGCTGGTCGATCTCGCGGCCTGCGTCGACGCGGCCCCGACGGCCGTGCGGGACGCTCTGGCGGCCGGGGCGGTCAGCGTGGAGCAGGCCCGGGTCATCGCCGACACCGTCAACACCGTGCGGACGGCCGCCGGGCCGGAGGTCGCCGACAAGTCCGTCGCAGTGCTGGTCGACTGGGCCGGACAGTTCGACCCCACCCTGCTGCGCAAGCTGAGCACCCGCATCCTCAACCACGTCGCCCCCGACATCGCCGACGCCGCCGCCCGCGCCGCACTGGACGCCGAGGCCGCCCGGGCGATCCGCGACCGGCACCTCACCATCTCCGAGCAGGCCAGCGGCCGGCTGCGGCTCACCGGCACTCTCGACGCGGAAGCCGCCGCGCTGCTACGCGCCGCCATCGACCCACTCAGCGCACCCGCCGGGCCCGACGACAACCGCTGCGCCGGGCAACGCCGCCACGACGCCCTCGCCGACGTGTGCCGGCTCGCCCTGCGCGCCGGTGAGGTGCCGGAGAGCGGCGGCGATCCCGCCCAGGTCGTCGTCACCACCAGCTACGACGGGCTGACCCGGCAGCTGTCCGCCGGCGTCCTCGACATCGGCCTGCGGCTCACTCCCGACGCGGTGCGCCGACTCGCCTGCGACGCCGCGATCCTGCCGGCCGTGCTCGGCGGCGCCGGTCAGGTCCTCGACGTGGGCCGGCAACGCCGTCTCATCAGCGGTCCGCTGCGCCGGGCCCTCGTGCTGCGTGACGGCGGCTGCGCCTTCCCCGGCTGCGACCGGCCACCCCGCTGGTGCGACGCCCACCACATCCAGCACTGGGCCGACGGCGGCCCCACCAACCTCGACAACGCCGTCCTGCTCTGCGGCCACCACCACCGACACCTCCACCACAACGACTGGACTGTGCGGCTCAGCGACGACAGCCACCCCGAGTTCGTGCCGCCAGCCTGGCTCGACCCCGACCAACTCCCCCGCCGCAACCACTACCACCGACGAACATAGACACGACCAGCGGAGAGCAATCACTCCTGTCGTGGTGACGAGGCATGCCCTCGGGACGACTCCACGAGTAGTCGGTCGCGCCGATGCCGGACATCGGGCCCTTCTGCGCCGCCGTCGACGCGCATTGCCTGCTGCCCGCGACGGACAAACGCGTCGTCCCCTTGGCCGCCACGGAGATCGCAGTCTGAGTGGTGCTATCCCGTCTGGCCACGGCGGCCGGCGGAGAAAGGTTCGAATGTCGTCAAGGCCGACGAGAGCGTGTGTCGACGTCGGCTACAGCCTGGCTCCGCTGGGGTCGGTCAACCTCCGGCCGGTTCGGTTCCGGCTGCCGGGTCGCTGGACTCTAGACGGCCTCTGCTGGGTCCGGACGTGTTCGCTCGCCCCACCGGACGACCGCCGGGGCGGCGAGCCCGACCGCGACGAAGATGCCGCCCATCAGCAGCCAGCCGGGGGCGCCCCAGGCGATGCAGAGCAGGCCCAGTAAGGAAGGGGCGGCGACGTTGGCCAGGCCGGTGCCGAGGCCGGAGATTCCCGTGTACTGCCCCTGCGCGTGCGCAGGTGCGAGCCGGAACTGCAACTCGAGTGAGCCCGCCGCGTGCCAGAGCTCGCCGACGGTGTGCGCGACGACTCCCAGCGTCATCACCGTGACGGCAAGCCATCCGGGCATCGTCGACGTGGCGGCGATCAGGGCCATCCCGATCAGGAATGCCAAGCCGGAGCGGCGCACGGCCCGGCCTGCCGCTGGACTGGTGTCGACCCCCCGGCTCGCTCTGACCTGGAGAGCCGCCACTAGAGCGGTGTTGACCAGCACGGCCATCCCGACGAACCAGCGCGGCGCGTGGGTCTGCGAAATGATCCACACCGGTAACGCGAAGACCAGTACCTGACCCTGAATTCCCATGATGGCGTCGAGCACGGTGACTGCCATGTAGGGCTTGTCCTTCAGAGCGATCCAGCGCCCGGTCGTGTGGGGCGCTGGAACGGGCGGCAGTGAGGGCAGCCGAGTGATGATGGCGGCGCATGCCACGAAACTGATGGCGTTGCCGACAACCAGGGCCAGGTAGGCGGCGCGGGTGTCCAGTTGCACCGCGGCGCCGGCGGCGAGGGCGCCGCAACATCCGGCGAGGTTGGCGACCGAACGCAGATAGGCCCGGTACGGGGCCGGGTTGGTGCCGCCGAAGCCACGCACCAGCGGACCGCGACACGCCCCGCCGGCTGAGTGGGCGAGCTGGGCCAGGCAGACCAGGACGACGAACAGCCAGAACGTGTGGACGAAGGCCAGGGCGGCCATGGTGGCGGCTCGGATGATCAGAGTCAGCAGATAGATCTCGCGCGGCCCCCGCCGATCAGCGAGATGCCCCACCGGCATCCCGGCGATCATCCCGACGAGTGCGGCGATGCCCATGCCCAGAGCGACCTGCGCAAGGGGAAGCCCGACGGATCGGGTGAAGAAGAGCACGGCGCTGGCCATGAAGATGCCGCTTCCGAGCATGTTGACGAAGGTCGCGAAGGCCAGAACGCGCCGAGGCCCCTGATCGGGAATGAATCCTCGGGCAACGAGCCATGAGCTGTTGGGCGGTGGGATGGGAATGGACGACGTTGTCGTTGTCTGCAAAGCGCGGGGCCTCTCGTTGACGGTCGTGGACTCGTTGCAGGGCTGCGCCCTGCCGGGCACAGCTACTCGAGGCTGGTTAACTCTTCCGAAGACAGGCGCAGCACCCCGGCGGCCACGTTCTCGACCAGATGATCGGGGTTGCCGGTGCCGGGGATGGCCAGCAGGTGCGGCCCGCGGCTGAGGGTCCACGCGATCCGCACCTGCGCCGGCGTCACGCCGTGGGTGCGCGCGATGGCATGCACGGCCTCGTTGGTGGCCACGCCGCCGGCCTCACGTCCGTCGCCGGCGATCGCGAAGAACGGCACGAACGCGACACCCTGCTCGCCGCAGGTGCGCACGAACTGGTCGTGCATGCGTCGGGTGTCGACACCGTACGGGTTCTGCACGCAGACCACCGGGGCGATCGCCTGCGCCTGCGCGAGGTGCTGCGGGCGGATGTTCGACAGGCCGAGATGCCGGATGAGCCCGGCGTCGCGCAGGTCGGCCAGCGCGCCGAAGTGCTCCGCGACCGAGTCCAGCCCGTGCTGGCGCAGGTTCACGACATCCAGATGGTCGCGGCCGAGCTGACGCAGGTTCTCCTCGACCTGCCCGCGCAGCTGGTCCGGCCGGGCCAGCGGCAGCCACTCCCCCGAGGGGTCGCGGCCCGGCCCGACCTTCGTGGTGATGACCAGGTCGTCGGCGTACGGCGACAGCGCACTATTGATCAACTCGTTGGCCGACCGAAGCGGCGAGAAGTAGAACGCCGCCGTGTCGATGTGATTCACACCGAGCTCGACCGCCCGGCGCAGTACGCCGACGACCCGCGCACGGTCGCTCGCCGCGCTGCCGTTGCCCGTCAGGCGCATCGCGCCGAATCCGATCCGGTTGACGGTCAGGTCGCCGAGGGTCCAGGTGCCAGCGGAACTCGCAGTGATCATGTTGGTGGGCATTGGGCGAACTTAGCCACCGCCGCTGACCTGCGCAGCCGGTCATCTGCCCGATACCGCTCGCGCAAGGTCACTGCTAGTTTATTTATTGTGGGAAGCCCTCCGCCGGGGCACCGCAGTGACAGCCCGCAGTTCATTCCGGTCCTGACCACATCCGCGTTTCGCCTGTGACGCGGCCCTCCGAGGACGAGGGCCTGACTGGGTCCCGGCCGATAAGGCGTACACATCGAAGCGAACCCGGCTTACCCGCGACGGCGTTGGACAGGCGCCTGCAGCGGGTGGCGCGGAGGAGTGCCGTGGCCATCCCTGGCAAGGTGGAACCAGGACGCCCACCTTCGGGCCAAGGGGTCCAAGGGCGGCCGGCCACCAGCTTCGACCCGCACGTCTACCAGCAGCGACACACCGTCGAGCGCGGCATCAACCGGCTCAACCACAACGCGTGTCACTACCCGCTTCGACTCGCCGTCCGCTACGGAGCCTTCGACAAGCTCCACCTCACCCGGAGGTCCTCACCTTTTCAAGTTCCCAGCCATGTCACCAACGTCCATGGGCGAACGCACGGTCGCCGTCGCTCAGCACGGTCCCGATCAGCACGGTCGCGGCCTCGCCCTCCCGCCCACGGTCGTTCAGCGCTCGGGCCGGGTCTTGTGGCACCGGGGGGGTGCGATATCTTTCGCGCGAAATCGAGACGAGGACGGGATTCATGGCGCGCACGATGCCGGCTGGCTCAGCGATCGTCGGCGCGCTGACGTCGGCGGTCCTGCTGTTCACGACCGGGTGTTCGGGGCAGGCCGACACCCCCACGTCGGCAGCGGCTGCGCAGCCGTCGCCCCCCGCCGCGGCGATGCGCATCGACAAGCCGGCCAAGCTCCTGGGCACCTGGACCGAGTCCGTGGATCGGGGTTTCCATGACCGTGCCGAGCAGCAGATGGGCACCTTCAAGAAGCTGCTCAGCGCTGGGCCCACCAGCGCGATGGGCACCGCCTACGTGCGGGCCGAAGAGGTGTACTCCCGAGAGCGCGGGCTGCACATTCCCGACGACGACCAGCGAGTCGTCCTGATCAGTGCGGTGTCCGGCACGATCACCGACCCGACTGCGGCGCTGGACAAGACCTTCGCCGGGCTGCCGAACGTCACCGGCGTGGGGCCGATTCCACCAGGCCCGCTGGGCGGGGTGGCCGGTTGCGGCATCATCCAAGCCAAGACGGGCATCCCCGTCGACATCTGCGTGTGGAGTGACCAGTACACGCTCGGCATGGTGACCTTCGTCGGTTTCACCCAGACGGATGACCCGCATGGTGTGTTCGGTCAGATTCGCGGCGAGCTGGAACGCCCCGCGCGGTGACTTGACCTCAAGCTCGGGTGAGGTCCTAACCTCCGGTATCGGAGGTAAGGCATGAGCATGGAATTTACCGCGTGGACGTCGCTGCACCACGCGATGAACGCGCAGGAAGAACGACCGCTGTCCCGTGTCACCCTGAAGCGCATCGTGGAATTCGCGCGGCCGCACCGGGCCCTGATCGTCAGGTTCCTGCTGTTGAGTGTGGTGACGGCGGTCCTCACGGTGGCGGCACCGGTCCTCGCCGGACGGGTGGTGGAGGCCATCGTGGACGGCGCCGACGGCGGCGTCGTGATCCGTTTGGCGGTGCTGATCGCCGTGATCGCCCTGGCCGAAGCCGGCCTGGGTCTGGTGACGCGGTTCCATTCCGCCAGCATCGGTGAGGGGCTCATCGTCCAGCTGCGGACGGCCGTCTTCGACCACGTGCAGCGGATGCCGGTGGCGTTCTTCACCAGGACGCGGACCGGTGCGCTGGTCAGCCGCCTGAACAACGACGTGATCGGTGCGCAGCGGGCCTTCAGCGACACCTTGTCCGGGGTGGTCGGCAATGCTGTCACCCTGGCACTGACGCTGGCGGTGATGCTCAGCTTCTCGTGGCAGATCACGGTGCTGGCGCTCGTGCTGCTGCCCATCTTCGTTCTCCCGGCGCGCCGGATGGGTTCGAAGCTCGCCCAGTTGCAGCGTGAGGCGGCCGAGCACAACGCGGCCATGAGCACGCGGATGACGGAACGCTTCTCCGCGCCCGGCGCGACCCTGGTCAAGCTGTACGGGCGGCCGGCCGAGGAGTCGGCCGAGTTCGCGGCGCGGGCGCGTCGGGTGCGGGACATCGGCATCCGTGCCGCCATGCTCCAGTGGGTCTTCATCACCGCGCTCACCGTCGTCGGCTCGCTGGCGCTGGCCCTGGTCTACGGGCTGGGCGGTCTCTACGCCCTCCGGGGCAGCCTCGACGCCGGGACCGTGGTCGCCCTCGCGCTGCTGCTGTCGCGCCTCTACGCGCCGTTGACCTCGCTGGCCAGCGCTCGGGTGGAGGTGATGAGCGCGCTGGTGAGCTTCGAGAGGGTGTTCGAGATCCTCGACATCAAGCCGCTGATCCTCGACCGGCCCGACGCCCGCCCGCTTCCCGACGGGCCGGTCGCGGTGGAGTTCGACCGGGTACGGTTCGGCTACCCGTCAGCAGACAAGGTGTCGCTCGCGTCTCTCGAAGACGTGGTGAAGCTCGATGCCCGCAGCGGCGAGGAAGTGCTGCACGGGGTGTCGTTCCGCGCCGAGGCGGGGCAGATGGTCGCCCTCGTCGGCTCCTCCGGGGCGGGCAAGTCGACGATCGCGCAGCTGGTCCCCCGCCTGTACGACGTCGAGGACGGCGCGGTGAAACTCGCCGACGTCGACGTACGCGACCTGTCGGCCGAGTCGATCCGGACGGCGCTGGGCGTGGTCACCCAGGACGGGCATCTCTTCCACGAGAGCATCCGCGCCAACCTGGCGTTCGCTCAGCCGGACGCGACCGAGGACGAGATGTGGGAGGTGCTCCGCCGGGCCCGCCTCGACGACCTGATCCGCTCGCTTCCGGATGGGCTCGACACCGTCGTCGGCGAACGCGGATACCGCCTGTCGGGCGGGGAACGGCAACGGCTCACCATCGCGCGACTGCTGCTGGCCCGTCCGCGCGTGGTCATCCTGGACGAGGCCACCGCGCATCTCGACTCCACCTCCGAGGCTGCGGTTCAGGAGGCCCTCGCCGAAGCCCTGACCGGCCGGACGAGCGTGGTCATCGCGCACCGGCTCTCCACCATCCGCGCGGCCGACCAGATCCTCGTCGTCGAAGACGGACGCATCGTCGAGCGTGGGCGACACGGCGACCTGCTCGCCGCCGGCGGCCGGTATCAGGAGTTGTATCGCACCCAGTTCGACCAGGACCAGCCGGCGGTCCGCGAGCAACGGGTCGCCATCTGACGGTCCTCCCGTACCTGAGTCAGGGGCGCGCCTGCTCAGACTCGATGCCGCCGCCCGCCCCGGGTGATCCCCGTGGCGGGCGGCGGCATCGGGCGGTCAGTCGTCGTCGGAGCTGTCGTCGTCGTCATCGTCGTCGGACTGGTCGTCATCGTCGGACTGGTCGTCACCGTCGTCGTCGACCGGCTCCTGCTCGGCCTTGACCACCGAGCCGTTGTCCCGGTCGACGTCCACCTCGTGCTCGGTGTCGCCCGCGACGATCTCGACGCTCCACACCGGTCGACCGTGCTCCTGCTCGGCCTCGACCTCGACGATCCGACCGCCACCGGCCTTGGCGAGCGCGATCTCACCGGCGCGCTTCTCGTCGACCGCGCTGCCGGCCGGCGGAGTGCCGGTCGACGGCGTACTCGATGGGGTGCCGCTCGACGGCGTACCGCTGGTCCCCGGCGCGGCCGTGGTGGCGCTGTCGTCCGGCGCGTCCGTGGCCGTTGGGGCAACGGTTACCGCGGCGAGTGCCGTGCCGCCCGCCCGGGAGCCGTTCGCGGCGTTGACGCCCAGCGCGACCCCGGCCACCGCCAGCACCGCCGACCCGCCGACCGTCGCCAGAAGCAGATTGGTGCGCTTCATCGTGGTGTCCACCTTTCCTCGGTTGTCGACTCCGAGGATCGGCCAGATTGGGATAGCACCGCGCTGTCCAGACGCTAAGGCCGGGTTAAGCCCCGAGGTAACGGCAGCGCCGAATCCGTCTGAATCTTGGACAGTTTCCGTCAGCGGCTAACGGAAACTGTCCAAGATTCGCGATTTCGCTGGATGGCGGGCCTGATCGGCGTGCCTAAGAACAGACGGGGGTGGTGGGTCAGCCGCGCCGGTTGAGTTCCGCTTCGAGCCGCTGGATGAGCGTCTTGCGGTCCTTGCCCGCGTGCTCGTTGCGCAGTGCGGTCTTGAGCTGTCGCGTGTCGAGGCCACGGACCAGCTTCGCCGCCTCAGCGACCGACATCTCCGACATGCGGCCGGCCGTGGTGGCATCCTTACGCGCTCGCTTGGCTGGCCCGGTGTTGGCGACGTACTGCTTGCCGGACCGGGACGCTTCGCGCTTCTTGGTATCGGTCGCGCGCTTCTGGCTGTCCGACATCTCGTCCCAAGCCTTCTTGGGCAGGTAACGACTCGTCGTGCCGCCCTTGCGCGCACGAGTGTCGCCCTCTTTCGTCTGCCACTTCTCGTTGCCCCAGCGCTGGAGCGACTTCTGCCGCTCGTCCTTTTCGCCCAGGAATCCCCCTCCGCGCTTCTTGTACTCCTGGGTGACCAGCTGTGACTTGCGCGCCGACCACTGCCCCGGCCTGCCGCCCTTGTCGGAAGCCTTGATCTCTTCCTTGATCTGCTCTCTGAGCTCGGGTTTCGTGTACCGCGCCATAGGTGGCAGCTACCCGGGGGCGTGGCGGCTATGCCTCCCGGGGCGACGTCGGTGGTCCGAGCCGGAGCAACACCTCTGCCCCGCCGTCCGGGCCGGCCCGCAGCTCCAGCCGACCGCCGCCGGCCTGCGCGGCACGCCGGGCGATGTCCAGGCCGAGGCCCGTCGACCCGGCCGCGCTGGCGCCGCGCCGGACCGCGCCCGCCGGCATGCCCGGGCCCTCGTCGGCGACGGTGAGGACCACCTCCCCCGCGTCGCGCGCGAGCCGGACGGCGAACGGCGTCCCGTCGGGGGTGTGCGCGAAGACGTTGCCGAGCAGGGCGTCCACGGCCGCCGTCAGGTCGTCGGCGGCCACGCCGACAGGGAGCGGGCCGGGCGCCAGGTCGAGGGTGACGGCCCGGCCGGTGTCCTCGGCCAGCACCGACCAGAACGCGACCCGGTCGGCGACGATCGCCGCCGCGTCCGAATCGGCCGGTTCCGCCGTCGGTGAGTGGCGCCACCGGGCCTGCCGGATCAGCCCGGTGACCGCCCGTTCGAGGCCGTCGGCGGCGGCGGTGATCCGGGTGGCGTCGTCCGGGTCACGCAACGATTCCGCCTCCAGCCGCAACGCCGTCAGCGGCGTACGCAACCGGTGCGACAGGTCGGCGACCTGTTCACGCTCCTGCACCAGGAGCACCTGGATCCGGGTGGCGAGATGGTTGAGCGCACCGGCCACCTCGCGCAGCTCAGCCGGGCCCGCTGGCGTGACCCGGGCGTCCAGCTCGGCGTTGGCCAGCCGGTGCGAGACGTCGGAGAGGTCGCTGATCGGCCGGACCAGTGTGCGCGCCAGCCGGTCGGCGACAAGCAGCCCGATCAGCACGAGGATCACGCCGAGCAGCGCCAGCACCAGCCAGGCACGGGTGACCCCGGCGGTCAGCTCGTGCTGCGGCACCACGATCCGGATCACCCCGGTGCCGTCCGCCCGCCCCTGCACGGCGATCACCACCTCCCGGCCGGCCGCCGACTCCCCGGTGAGGCTCTGCCCGCGCGCGGCCAGGGCCACCGCGGGCGTACGAGGTGTCTGGGCGCCCAGCACCGTCCCGTCGGGCAGGAAGACGCTCACCGCGCGTCCGGACTCCGCGGCGAGTTGTTCGACGGTGAGCCGGATGGTCGTCGCGTCGGCGGTACCGACCACCGGCACCAGGCTCTGCGCGTCGGCGGTGGCCCGAACGGTGGCCCGGTCCTCGGCGACGGTGCGGACCAGCAGCGCCAGCGGCACCAGGAACGCGATGAGGGTGAGCACGCTGACCGCGGCGACCAGCAGCGCGAGCCGGGCCCTCACGGCTGCGCCGCCGGCGCTTCGAGGCGCACCCCGACACCACGCACGGTGTGCAGGAAGCGGGGCTGCTGGGCGCTCTCGCCCAACTTTCGGCGCAACCAGGACAGGTGCACGTCGACAGTCTTGTCGGCGCCGCCGTACGGGATCTGCCAGACCTCGGTGAGCAGCTCACGTTTGGTGACCACCTGGCCGGGCCGGCCGGCGAGGTGGTGCAGCAGGTCGAACTCGCGGGGCGTCAGCTCGACCGCAACGCCGTCCAGGGTGACCTGTCGGGCTCGGGGGTCGACGCGTAACCCGCCGACGACGAGCGCCGGGTCCTGCGCGTCCGCGCCGACGGGGCCTCGCCGCAGCACCGCCCGGACGCGGGCGTCGAGCTGCGCCGCGGTGAACGGCTTCACCACGTAGTCGTCGGCACCCGCGTCGAGCACCCGTACGATCTCCGCTTCGTCGTCACGCGCGGTGGCCACGATGACCGGCACCGAGCTGACCGCGCGCAGCATCCGCAGCAGCTCGCGTCCGTCCAGGTCGGGCAGGCCCAGGTCGAGCACGACGAGGTCGGGACGGTCCTCCAGGGCGTCGCGGAGCCCGGCCATCGCGGTCGAGGCGGCGGCCACCGCATGGCCGCGTTCCCGCAACGCCCGGATCAGCGGGGTACGGATGGTCAGGTCATCCTCGATGAGCAGCAGGCGGGCCACAGCTGGCAGGCTAACCGCTGCGGCTGGCAGTGCGGCGCGCGTTAACCATGCCTTAGCGTCCCGATGTGCCGACGACAACGATGGATCGGGGATAGTCAGGGGATGGGCCGTCGTTCGATCCTCGTCGCCACCGGTTGGGTGGCCACCGCCGCCGTGGCGACCCTGATCGGGTTGGGCGCGATCCGGCTGGTGGGTGAGAGCATCACCGGCACGCCGGGCGGGGTGCGCAGCGAGGCCGAGATCGAACGGGCGCTCGCCTCGCCCGAGCCGGCGCCCACCAGCACCGCCTCACCCGGGCCGGGGACGACGGGCACCGCCGCACCGAGCGCCAGTTCCGGGGTCCGCCGAGGGTTCGCCACCGACGGCGGCACGGCCGTGGCCGAGTGCGGTGCCGGTGGCGTACGCCTCGTCTCCTGGGCCCCCGCGCAGGGCTACCGGGTCCACGATGTGGACCGGGGCCCGGACGACGACGTCGAGGTCACGTTCGAGGGGTCGACCCGCAAGTACGAGTTGAAGGTGCGCTGCATCGGCTCAGAGCCCGTCGCCGTAGCCGACGACTAGCGCAACATCTGACTCCCCCAGGGCCCTCAGCTCCCGGGCCCCGCGATCTTGCAGGTTCGGTCGCCGTTTTGCGTGACATGCCCCTTAGATCGGGGCAGAAAGTGCAAGATCGCGCGGGCCGAGGGGGCCATGGCGTTGCGGCTAGGGCGTTGGGTGGTTGCGGTCTGCGGCCCGACCGAGGGCGACCATGCGCAGGGTCGCCTCTCGACGACGGACGAGCAGCGCTCCGGCCAGGAAGGTCACCGGTGGGACGAGCACCAGCATCGCCCACTGCGCGGGCACCAGGGGGATGACGTGTCCCATGTGCCCGGTGGAGGTGGCCCAACCCGCGAGGGCGCTGTCGATCACCAGAGCCAGTGCGGCCACCGGGAGGAGCATGACGACGATCCGTCGGCGTACCCCGGGGGCGAGCCTGGCCAGGGCGACCAGCATGGTCAGCACGGCGGCCACCAGACCCGCGACGTAGAGCCAGACGACCAGCTCACTGCCCGCCTCGATGCCGTAGAACACCTGGTAGGACGCGCCGTCGACAGGGTCGAACGCGGGACTGGTCACCCGGTTCGTCACCAACAGCGCGACCATCGCGGCCGGCGCGAGCAGCAGTGCCGCCAACCGGCGTACGCCCAGCAGCGCGATCACCCGGCGGCGCGGCACCGGCACGGTCAGCGCGGCGGCCGCCACGACGGCTAGGGCGAGCTGGGGCAGGGTGTCCACCACGTATGTCAGGTTGTCGCCGGCCTGCGGGGCGACCAGCGCGCCCCAGCCGATCACGCCAGCCCAGGCCAGACCGGCGGCCACCCAGCGCCATCCGACCAGCACGGCCGCGCAGACGCCCGCCCAGCCGGCGACCCGGAGCCAGTCGACGAGGTCCGCGCTGCCCGGCCCGAACCCGGGCGGTAGACCCGGGTGCCCGATGAGCTGGTCGAGCAGCGACTTCCCGGTCAGGGCGAGCAGGACGAGCCCGACCAGCAGGCCCGTGACCGTCGCCGCGTCCGGCCAGGTCGGCTCGGTGAACCCCCGTGCGCCCACCCGCAGCCGTGCCCGCAGCCCTGCGCCCACCAGGTTCCGCACGTCAGCGGCGGCGGGTCGCCGTTGACCCGGCCGCGCGTCGGCGAGGAGCACGGCCAGCATTTCGTCCTCGTACGATCGGCGGTGCTCCCACGGATAGACGGCCAGCAGCCGCCGATAGCGGCGCTCCAGATCGTCGCTGCTCACGCCGCACCTCCATCGGTCAGCAGGCCGCCGCGGCGCAGCCGCACACGAGCGGCGTCCGCGTTGTGTCGCAGGCGGTCCGCCTCCTCGGCGAGCCGACGTGCCCCCAGGGCGGTGAGGCGGTAGTAGCGGCGTAGGCGCGACTGCACCACCTCCTCGCGCTCGACCTCGATGAGGCCGTCGGTGCGGAGCCGGTCGAGGACGGCGTAGAGGGTGCCAGCGCGCAGGCGCACCCGGTTGTCGGAGATGCGCAGCACGTCCTCGATGACGGCGTACCCGTGCTTGGGTGCCTCAGCCAGCGCGGTGAGCACCAGAAACGTCGGTTCCCTAAGTGGACTCTCGGCCATATCGAGGAGCATATACCGATAGACGGTATATGCAAGAAGGCCGGTAGGTCAGGGACGGACGTGGCCGGCACGGACATCCGTGCCGGCCACGTCAGCGGTGGTGGTTCAGCTGGTGTACGCCTCCACCTCCCAGAGCGAGTGCCCGTACGGGGTGCCCCGGGCGGTGCCGTTGATCCGCAGGTAGCGGCCATTGGCTCCGAGCGCGGTGTGCTCGTCCACGCCGCCGTCGGCGCCGGTCACCGTCTTCACGGTGGTCCAGGTGGTGCCGTCGTTCGAGGTCTGGATCTGGTACGCGCTGCTGTACGCCGCCTCCCAGCTCAGCTTGACCCGACCGATCGGGGTGGGGGTGCCGAGGTCGACCCGGATCCACTGCGGGTCGGAGAACGTGCTCGACCAGCGGGTGGTGAGGCTGCCGTCCACCGCCTTGGCACCGGCCACGTCGGCCCCCTCGTTGCTGGACGTCAACGTCGGCTTGTTCAACAGCAGGTTGGTGCCGGGACCGGTCGGGCCACCGGTGCCGCCGTACACCTCGAACTCGAACAGGGAGTAGCCCCAGGCGGTGCCCCGGGTGGTGCCGAGGAGCCGAATGTAGCGGCCGGAGCCGGTGAGCCCGGTCAGGTCGTCCACACCGCCGTCGCCGCCGGTCACCGTCCGGACCGTGGTGAAGGTGACCCCGTCCGGCGAGGTCTGGATCTGGTACCCGCTGCCGTACGCCGCCTCCCAGGTCAGCTTGACCCGGTTGATGGAGTACGTGGCACCGAGGTCCACGTCGATCCACTGCGGGTCACCGAACGCGCTGCCCCACCGGGTACCGGCCACGCCGTCGAACGCGTTGGCCGCGACGAACGCGCCCTCGAAGCTGGACGCTCGGGCCGGCTTGCCCCGGGCCAGGTTGGCACCCGGCTCGGGGTCCGGATCCGGGTCCGGACCGGGACCGCCGGGGCTGGTGGAGAGGGTGAACTCGTCGATGTCGAACCACGGCCCGGCGCCCTTGAAGACCAGGAACAGGGTCCGGGTGCCGGTCGGGGCGGTGACCCCACCGGTGACCGTGGCGAAGGTGGCGTACCCGCCGGTGGGCACGACGGTGGCCGAGCCGACCAGCGGCCCGGTGGGTGAATCGACCCGCAGTTCCAGGGTGCCGCCGCCGCCGGCCGGGGCGCCAACCCGGGCGCTGAACGACTGGATGCCGGTCAGGTTGTAGGGGCGGAACGAAATCCAGTCGTTGTTGTCGATGTAGCCGACCGCGGCGCCGCCGTGCCCGGCTGCCCCGGCGACGATCTGGACGCCGGACGAGTCGCCGAAGTGCTCGGCCTGGCGCAGCCGCGGTTGCAGCACCGCCTGGGTGTGCGTGGTCAGCGGCGGTTGGCCGCCCCCGCCCAGGTCGGTGTATTCGGCGTCGATGATGCCGAAGATGTTCGCCGCCGAGTCGTGCTCGCCGTCGGCCGACGTCTGGATGACCCCGGTGCAGCCCTGCACGCTGCCGAGTTGGTGGCCGTGCGAGTCATGGCCGAGGACGTAGTTCACCTTCACCCGGGCGCAGTTGACCGCACCGTCCTGAGCGTCGGTGACGGTGACGGAGAACGGCACCGCGTCCCCGAAATTGAAGGTCTGCCCGTTCAACGGGGTGTTCACGGTGACCACCGGGGCACTGTTGCCGACCGTGACGACCACGCTCGCGGTGGCCGTCTTGCCGGTGGTGTCCCGGACCGTCAGCGTCGGGCTGCGGGTCCCGTTGGTGGTGTACGTGAAGGTCGGGTTCGCCGTGGTCGAGTCGGTGGTGCCGTTGTTGTCGAAGTCCCAGGCGTAGGTGAATGGATCCCCGTCCGGGTCGAGGGTGCCGGCCGAGGAGAAGGCCACGGTCAGCGGTGCGGTGCCGCTGGTCGGGGTGGCTGAGGCGACCGCGACGGGTGCCCTGCCCTCACGGGCGTACTCGATGCGGTACAGCGCCGAGTTGGCGTCGCCGTTGAACCAGCCCGTGCCGTAGTCGAGCACGTAGAGCGCACCATCCGGTCCGAACTCCATGTCCATGACCTGGGTACCGGTCCACGGGAACGGGTTGATTTTCAGCGGCTGGCCCGCCGGGTCGAGCTTGATGTTCTTGATCCAGCGGCGGCCGAACTCACCGGCGAAGTAGGTCCCGTCGTAGTACTCGGGGAACGCCACCGGCGAGGTGTTGTTCGGGTCGTACCGATAGACCGGGCCGCCCATCGGCGACAGGCCACCGCCGGTGAACTCCGGCGGCGAGCCGGAGCCGCCGTACGGCAGCCACGCCGGAATGGCCGGCGGCAGCTGGGTGATGCCGGTGTTGTTGGGCGAGTTGTTGACCGGTCCGCCCGCGCAGTTGAACTTCGGCCCGGACGGGCCGGAGGGGAAGGTGTAGTCGTTGTACGCGTCGTTGCGGGCGGTGCAGTACGGCCACCCGTAGAAGCCGGGCCGGTCGATCCGGGCGAACTCGACGTTGCCCGCCGGCCCCCGGTTCGGGTCGGCAGTGCCCGCGTCGGGACCGTAGTCACCGAGATAGACGATGCCGGTGGCCTTGTCCACGCTCATCCGGAACGGGTTGCGGAAGCCCATCGCGTAGACCTCCGGGCGGGTCCGCGCGGTGCCCGGTGCGAACATGTTGCCCGCCGGGATGGTGTACCCGCCGGCCGCGCTCGGCTTGATCCGGAGGACCTTGCCGCGCAGGTCGTTGCTGTTGCCGGAGGTGCGCTGCGCGTCGAAGGCCGGGTTGCGGCCGGCCCGCTCGTCGATCGGGGTGAAGCCGGCCGAGTCGAACGGGTTGGTGTCGTCACCGGTGGACAGGTAGAGGTTGCCCGCCGCGTCGAAGTCCATGTCACCGCCGACGTGGCAGCACATGCCCCGACTGGTGGGCACGTTCAGGATCAACGTCTCGCTGGCCAGGTTGATGGTGTTGTCCGCGTTGACCGTGAACCGGGCCAGCCGGTTCACGCCGTCCCAGACGGCGAAGTCGGCCGGGGTGCCGGTGGCCGGGGCACCGCCACCGGGGGTGCTCAGTGGTGGCGCGAAGTACGCGTACACCCAGCGGTTGGTGGCGAAGTTGGGGTCGGCCTTGATGCCCTGCAGGCCCTCCTCGTCCCCGGTGTAGACCGGCAGGGTGGCGGCGACCTTGGTGTTGCCGGCGGCGTCGGTGTGCCGGATCACGCCGTTGCGGGAGGTGTGCAGCACGCCCCGGTCCGGCAGGACGGTGAGGCTCATCGGCTCGCCGGTCTCGGCGGCGCCCTTGGCCAGTTCCACCTGCTGGAAGCTGCTGGTGACGGTGGGGCCACAGTCGGCGCCGACCGCGCCGGACGCGGTCATGATGCCGCCGAGCAGGTGCTGACGGAAGGTCGCCTCGGTGAACGAGGCGTCGGTGTGACCGAGGCCCGTGTACCAGGCTCGACCGCCGGAGTAGTTCTGGCACCAGGAGATCGGGTGGTCGGCCCCCATGCTTCCGCCGGTGTAGGCGCTCTCGTCCAGCGTGGCCAGCACGTGCACGTTGCCCCGGGGATTGGTGCGGTAGTTGTACAGCTCGTCGAACCGGCTCCACCGCTGCGGCAGCGTCGCGGTGGACGGGTGCACCTGGTCGGCGACCTTGACGGTGACGGTCTGCTCGGCCGGGTGCGAGGCGAAGTACGCCCCGACCAGCCCGCCGTACCAGGGCCAGTCGTACTCCGTGTCGGAGGCGGCGTGCACGCCCACGTACCCGCCGCCGCCCTGGATGTAGCGCTCGAAGGCGGCCTGCTGGGCGGCGTTGAGCACGTCGCCGGTGGTGGACAGCCAGATCACCGCGGCGAAACGGTCCAGGTTGGCGTCGGTGAACTGGGCGGCGTCCTCGGTGGCCTCGACGGTGAAACCGTTGGCGGCGCCGAGCTGCTGGATGGCGGTGACGCCCGGGGTGATGGATCCGTGCCGGAATCCGGCGGTCTTGCTGAAGACCAGCACGGTGAACGGTGCGGCGCTGGCCGTGGGTGGCATGGCGACGATGCCGCTCGCCACGAGGATCGCGCTCAGCGTGACGCCGAGCCACGATCTCAGGGATCTGCGCACTGTAGGTCCTTTCGCGGTACGAGGACGGCGTGCGCCGATCACGCCTGGCGGTGACGGGACGAGAGATGTAAATGCATCGTTGCGTTTGGATCACGGGCGCGTCAAGCCCTCTCCCACCATCCGTGAGAGCGTTATCTCCGCAGGTCAGAGGCGACTGTTCAGAGTGAGATCGAATAACGGTTTTCGGGCCACGACCTGCCGGTTAGGGAAGGCTGCCCTACCCAAAATATCCCTGAAAGTATGACTGATGGGGGTTTGTCCCGTCGTAGTCGGGTACTGGATGTGCCCGGCACCACCGACGGAAGCGAGACCGCTCATGACTGACATGCTGGAGATGCCGCGGGTACATGAATGCTCGGTCACCGATTGCGGCTACAACCACGACGGCTGCCACGCGTTCGCCATCACCATCGGGCAGCAGAACGCCAGCTGCGCCACGTTCATCGACACCTCGACCAAGGGCGGGCTGGACCGCGTCATCGCCCAGGTCGGGGCCTGCAAGCGTGCCGACTGCGAGCACAACGCCGAGCTGGAGTGCCACGCACCGTCCATTCGGGTCGGCCCGGGCCAGGACATCGCCGACTGCCAGACGTATCAGCCACGGTGAGCTTTCCGCGTGCACCGGCGGGGGCGGCCGTCACGGCGCCCCCACCGCGCGTCAGAAGCCGCCGCCGCCAGCTCTCAGCGACCGCCCGCGACCAGCTCGGCGATCATTCCCTCGCAGCTACGGACGACGACCTGGGCCCCACGCCTCTGCGCCAACGGGAGCAGGGGGTCCTCGGCCCGGTCCCGCCATCGCCACTGCGCGTCAGCGGCGACCTCCCAGAGTCGCTGCACGGTCGCCTCGTGCTCGACACCGAGCCGGGCGGCGAGACCCACCCCGTTACCCCCGACCAGCCGTTGCGCCTCGGCGGCCAGCTCGGCGTCGAAGCCGAGCCGGGTGTTTCGCAACGCCACCAGCAGGCGTAGCTCCCGGAACTCGTGCGCACCGGCGAGGATCTGCTCGACCGCGCCGACCAACTCGTCAGAACCCCGGGTCGGCTCGGCGCGCAGCAGCGCCTCCACCGCGGCCAGCGCGGACCGGGCCTTGAGCGCGTCGCGGCGATCGACGAAACAGCGCAGCACGGACTCACGCAGCTCGGTGAGACCACTGCGCCGAATG
Source organism: Micromonospora sp. LH3U1 (assembly GCF_028475105.1). Classification (NCBI taxonomy): domain Bacteria; kingdom Bacillati; phylum Actinomycetota; class Actinomycetes; order Micromonosporales; family Micromonosporaceae; genus Micromonospora; species Micromonospora sp. LH3U1. The sequence continues at coordinate 4,386,106 of NZ_CP116936.1, forward strand.
AGCTCGACAGAGAGCTTCACCCGACTGTCGAATCCACTGCGGACCAACGTGGCCGCCAGCCGGACACCGAACACCCCGAACCGACCCAGCAGCGCGGCGCGCACCTCGGTGTCCAGCCGTACCGGCAACTCGCCACGGAGGAAGCGGTCGGCGGAGATCAGATGTGCGTCCAGCTCGGCGCGGGGCACCTGGGCCAGGGTCGCGAGCGCGGCGAAGTCCGACTCGCCGAGCATCCTGCCCGCCAGGCCGATCAACCCACTGCACGCCACCACGTTCACGCTGAGCGCGTTCACCCGCGGATCGCGGTAGTGCCGCCGCGCGAGCTGGCGAGCGGTGAGCAGGCCGTCGATCCGGCCTCCGCCGGTCTCATCCGCCCGGGACAGCACCATGATCACGTTGACCGGAGCCGTCTGCCCGACGGCGCTGTCCCGGCCGGACTCCAGCACCCGCAGATCACTGTCACGGCCGTCGCGGGTCAGGTACAACACCGCGTCGGCGTCCCGCAGCACCCGCTCCAACACCGGCGCGCGGCCCTGCTCACCGGTGCCGGTGATCGCCGGGGTGTCGATCAGCGTGACCTGCCGCAGCGCCCGCGTCGGCCACTGCACCACGATGTCGCGCACCTCCCCCGCGCCCCAGCCGAGATCCACCCGCAGCCCGGTTGCCGACTTGACCACCGTCAGCTCCTGCGGAGGCTGACCGGCCGGGTAGGCGGTGGCGCGCGGCGCGGCGCCGTCCTCGTACCAGGTGAAGACACCGTCCGCCCTCTCGACCGGCGCGACCTCCTCGCCCATCAGCGCGTTGAGGACCGTCGACTTACCGGATCGCCAAGGGCCGGCAACCGCGATCCGCAGCGGTTGCTCCAACCGGGCCACCTGATGCCGCAACTGCCCGACCGCCCGGGGATTGTCCTGGTAGAGGTCGATGGCCTGGTGCAGCAGACCCCATGCCGCCTCGTCCAAGCGCAGCCCCACGGTCATGCCTGCGGCTCCAACAGCAGCGGGGCGGAACGGGTGTCGGTCAACTGCTGAGCCTGCTCATAGAGCGCGGCCAGCCGGGCCATCTTCAACCGGACCTCGCGCTGCCGCTGCTCGCGCAGGGAGGCATCGGTGTCGGCCTCCTGCTTCGCGCTCCGAAATGACTGGACGATGGCTTCCTGGAGCTCCTCGGTCAGCCCCGTGAAGTGGTCCCGCAGCATCCGCTGCACCTGCCGGGCGGCGTCCCGACAGTCCCGGATCATCCGGACGAAGAAGTCGTCGACGTGCCGCTGGATGGCCGTCTTGACGGTCGCCTGGCGGCGACGGAGCAGCTGCTTGCTCTCGTCGCGGATGCTCTTGCCACCGAAGAGCGCCCCGATGCCGACCGAAACCGGGTTGATCATAGGCATCCCGGCCAGCGTGGTCGCCAGACCAAACATCAGCATGCCGCCGTACGAGCCCTTCATGCCGCTGAACAGCTTCTGGCCCGTCGTGAACCGGTCGATCGTCGGCCGTTGCAGCTCCGGCAGCCGCTCGCCGATGTCGTCCGGCATCGTCATCGACCAGGGCGGCAGCACGTCGTAGCCGTACCGGTTGAAGTTGGCGGCCACCCGGCGGGCGATCCAGTCGCAGCGCTGGATGAGCCACTCGTGGTTGGCCTCCGCCGCCTCCACGAGGCTCCTCTCCAGCCAGTCCTGAAAGGTGTCCCAGGCGACCAACGGATCGGCCGTGTCGAACGCCTCGTCCACCGTGCGCAGGATCTGTCGCGTCCGGTCGCGAAGGTCGTACTCGATGTCGGAGAGCAGGTCGGCGACCTCGTCGCTGAGCGTGTGCTGCCACCGGGTGGAGCATCGGCGCAGCTCGTCGACCTCACGCTGCGCCGCGTGCAGCCGGGAGATCGGCCCGGACTGTTCCTCGGCCTCCTCGGTCGCCAGCACGGCGCGCAGCGGCGCGGCCAACTGCTCCACCACCGTCCGGGCCACCGTCTGCACCGACGCCCGGGCCAGATGGTCGGCCTTACCGGCCAGGTCACGCTGCAGTCGGGCGATCAGCACGGGAAAGCCGGACTCGGCGTTGAGGCCACGGTCGTCGGCCGCGGCAGCGCGCAGTCGCAGCGTCGCCGAGACCGGGATCAACGTCGCAGGGACGCCGGCCTCGGCCAGGTGTTGCCGGTTGCGCTCGGCGACCGCACGCCAGTCCGCCACCAGATCGGTCTTGCTCTGCACCACGACCACGTTCGGGTGCGAGCGCATGACGTGCAGCAGCATGTTCAGCTCGGCAACCGACAGCTCCCGGGTGGAGTCGGAGACCAGCAGCACGGTGTCCGCGCGGGCGGGAGCAGCGACCGAGGCGGCGCCGCCGATACCGGCGACCTCGTCGGTGCCGGGAGTGTCCACCAGCACCAGCCCGGCGCCGAGCAGGGCACGGGGCACCCCGATCTCGACGTACGCGGGGCCGCCGCCCGACCGACGCCCGACCATGCCTGCCACGCCCGCCGCGACCTGGTTGAGCGCCACCGGGGTCCGCTCGACAGTCACCGGGGCGGCAGTGCCGGCGGGACGGCCCGGGGCCGGTGGCGGAGCCTGCGCCACCGTGGCGGACGGGGTATCGGCGTGCTGCACCACGGTCGGTAGGACCGTCGTGCGGCCGTCGCCGACCGGGCACGCCGGCGCGTTGATGATCGCGTTGATCAGCTGGCTCTTGCCCTGGTTCGGCTCACCGATGACCAGGACGCGAAGCGTCGGGTCCAGCAGTTGGGCACGCTTCTGCCGCACCGTCTGGAGCAGGTCACCACGAGCGTGTGCATTGCACGTACGGGAGATCTCGTCCAGCACGTCCAACCAGATCCCGGCCATCACCGCACCAAGTGTGCGGATTTCGGCTCAATTATCAAGAGGGACCGGATGTGGAACCGGAGAGGGCCGGATCGCCCGAGACGATCCGGCCTCCCGTTCCTACCGGAGGTCCCCGTCAGAGCAGACCGCCGGTGATACCCAGCAATCCATGGTCAGGGGAAGCGTGCGAGTCGCCCAGCACACCATCGGTGGCTCCGCCGGTCACCTCACCGACCGTGCCGGTGACACCGGGGAGGAGACCGTCCACCTGGTGCGTCACACCGCCCACTGCGGACGGCACGTCGAGCGCTGGGACGACGCTCTCGACAACGCCACCGCCGTGCCCAAGGCCCAGCCCGCCCAGGGTGTCGTCGACACCGAGGGAACCGACGAGGCCATTGATCTGACCGTGGGTCCCGGAGAGGACACCGCCGGTCAGGTCGCCACCGAGCAGACCCGGGTCGGTTGCGCCGAGCAGGCCGGTCGGATCGCCGACCACCCCGGTGGCGTCCCCGAGCACCGGGTCAGCGATCGCGTCCACCGGCTGCACCACGTCGGCGTCGAGGGTGTGCGCCACGTCGGAGACACCGGCCAGGTCGGTGTCGAGGCCGTACGGGCCGACGCCCAGGCCGATCCCCGGCAGCACGGTGACCCCGGCGGCGGCGGTTGACGGGTCGACCGCGATGGCGCCGAGCACGCCGGCCTTGACGTCCACGCCGGTCGGAGAGCTCGTGACGCTGATCTGCTGCGCCACGCTCTGCAGTTGGCCCACCACGTCGGTGGAGTCGGTCACCAGCGGGTCGAACCCGAGCTGCCCGACGGGCGGCGCCAACGACGCGAGGCCCTGCCCCGGCGCGTAGTCGACGACCAACGGCACGACGTCCTGCACGTCCGCCGCGGTGATGTCGGTGAGACCCGCGGCTCGCAGCGCACCCTCGGGGTCGAGGTCGAAGGCCGACCGCGCGTCGGGGTTCGTCAGCAGGTCGAGCACGAAGTCGTGGAGGGTCTGTTGCGAGTCCATGTGCCGGTTCTCCTCGGATGTGGCGTCGGCGAGTGTCGTACGTCGACAGTGACGCTATTGCCGGGCCCACCCCCGGACATCGGGGCTCGGCCCGCATCCGGGCCGGTTGAACTAGGGGCCTCGCCGCCTCGTACGTTAGGGGGAGAGGGGGAAACCGTCCCGGCGAGATTAGGGTCCCGACCAGGGACTGATCTCTGGTACGAACGTAGGAGCCCGCGGGGTCCGCCGGGGGTGGGTCGTCGGGCAGCACCGACGCCATCGCCAGCAACCGGCCACCTCACGGGGAGGAAAGAGACGATGCCGTACGTCCTGGGGATAGACATCGGAAGCACCAACACGGCCGCCGCGGTCGCTCGGCGACACGGCACGACCTGGACCCGTCCCGAAGCCGTCCCGCTGCACGTCGGCTCCACTCTCGTGCCGTCGGTGCTCTGCCTGTCGGAAGACGGCTCGCTGCACGTCGGCGAGCCCGCGACCGACGACGGCAGCCGCACCACGCGGGACTTCGTCCACCGGATCGGCGATGACGTGCCCCTGCTGCTCGGCGGCGAGGCGTGCGCGCCGCAGACGCTGACCGCGGAACTGGCGGCGTGGGTGGTGGAGCGGGTGCACGCCCTGGAGGGCGGCCCGGCCGAGGCCATCGTGCTCAGCCATCCGGCGGGGTGGCGCCCCTACCGGCGGGAGGTGCTGCACCGGGCACTGTCGGACTTCGGGCTGCGCCACGTGACGTTGCTGCCCCGCACGGTCACGGTGGCCGAGAGCCACGCGGCCCGCGGGTTCGCGGGCACCACGGCCGTCGTCTACGCCCTGGGGGGCAACAGCTTCGAGGCGGCCCTGGTGCGTCGCACCCCGCGCGGCACGTACGAGACGTTCGGTACGCCCCAGGGGCTCGACTCGATCGGTGGGGCCGACTTCGACGAAGCGCTGGCCGGGCACACGCGTACCCTGCTGGCCCGGGAGTTGGCCGCCACCGCACGCCGCGGCGCCCAGGCCGCGCTGCGCGGGCTGCGCGCGGAGTGTGACCGGGTCAAGCGGGTGCTGACCGTCGATCTGACGGCCGACGTGGTGCTGGCCCTACCGAACGGCCCGGCACGGATACCGGTGACCCGGGCGCAATTCGAAGACATGATCCGCCCGACGGTGCAGGCCACCGTCGACCTCCTGCTCCGGGCCGTGCAGAGCGCCAACCTGACGCCGGCACAGCTCGACGGTGTCCTGCTGGCGGGCGGCTCCACCCGCATTCCGCTCGTCACCGAGCTGATCAGCGCGGCCCTCCCGATCCCCGTCGAGGTGGAGCCGGACTCCCAACTGACCGCCGCCACCGGGGCGGCGATGGCCGCCTGCCAGGTGGTGTCGCCGCGCCCTCGCCACCCGGCACCGGTTCGCGAGGCGGGACCGCCCAGTGGCGCCGGGCGGGCCACCATCCCGGCACCGCGCCGCCCCCACCCCGACACCACCGTCCCGGGCGATCCGCCACCGCGGCCCCCGGTCCGGATCCTCCCACTGGAACTGCCGAAGCCGTCCCGCCTGGCGCTGGCCCGCAGCCGGGGACGCGAAGGATGACCTTAATGATCATGAATGACATCGCCGAATCCGGGCTGACGCTGGACAAGGGGCCACAGGCCCTGCTGGACGCGGTCGCACAGGATCCGACCGGCCCACTCACCGTCGGCGTCGCCGGCCCCGGCGGTCACGGAAAGACCGCCCTGCTCGCGGAGCTGGCCAGGGTCCACCAGCGGGTCGGGATCGCCGTCCGCTCGGCCGCCCCGGAGCCGGGCGAACCGGTCGACCCCGACACGGTGCTGCTGGTCGACGACGCACACCTGCTCGACGACACACGGATCGGGGTGTTGCTGCGTCTGGTCGCCACACGTCGGCACCGGCTGGTGGTCGCCCACCGCCCGTGGCCCCGGTCCGCGGCGCTCAGCGAGCTGGTCGACACGCTACGGCGCGACGGGCAGGCCGTGCTGCTCACGCCGTTCACCCGGGAGCAGACCGCCGCCTACCTCGTCGCCACGCCCGAGCTGGGCCGCCACGACGACCTGGTCGACTTCGTCCACGCACAGACCTCCGGCGTACCCCGGGACGTCGAACGGCTGGCTCGCGGCCTGGCCGGCGCGGAGACCCTGACCGGCGCGGTGGTCACACCACCCCGGTCCGTCGTCCTCGAACTCGGGCCGGACCTGGACGTGCAGCCCGAGGCCGTACGACGACTGCTGCTCGCCGTCGCGGCGGGCGGGCCGCTGTCGGTGAGCACGCTCGGCGCAATCCTGGGCCGGGAGCCCGCGGCGGTGGACCAACTGATCGCCACGACGAGGGCGGCCGGGCTGCTCGGCGCCGACGGCCGGCTCGCGCCGATCGTACGGCGGGCCGTCACGACGCTCAGCCCCACCACCGACCGGACCGCGGTCTGGCGCCGGCTCACCGAGTTGCAGCTCGCGCGGGGCGGCGCGGTGCTGCCGCTGGTTCGCTCCCTGCTCGCGGTCGGCGCGCTCGGCGACTGCCCGGCCTCGACCCTGGCAGCCGCGGCGGGTGAGGCTCTGGCCGACGAGCCGGCGCTCGCCGCCGACCTGTTCGCGGCGGCCACGGCGGCCGGACAGCCGGCCGGCGCCCAGCAGGCGCTCGCCGCCGCCCTCGCCGGCAACCTCGACGACGCCCTGCGGTTGGCGGACCGCCTGCTGGCCACGGCCGCTCCGCCCGACCGCTCCGAGGCGGCCGTGGTGGCCGCGACCGCCCTGGCACACCGTGGTCACATCGGTCGCAGCGTGGAGTTGTACCGGTGGGCGGGCACCGCCTCGGCGGTGGCGTTCGCCATCGTCGGCGGGCTCGCCACGGGCGACCTGAGCGCCACCGCCGGGCCGCCGACGGGCGACCCGGCGGGCGAACCACCAACCCTGCACGCCAGCGCCGCCCGCCTCATGGCCGACGGGGTACGCGAGAGCGTGACCGGTCCGCCGACCGCCGCGCTCTCCGCGCTCGTGCAGGCCGCCGCGCTGCTGGAGCCGGACGGGCGGGCGGCGCTCCTACCGGACAGCCCGGCGGCGCTCGCCGCGTTGACCGCGGTGCACTGCGGTGAGCTGGAGATCGCCGAGCGGGTCCTGCACCGGGCCCTGGGTGCCGGTGTCGGCGGCCCGCTGATGGCTCGCCGCCACCGGCTGTTGCAGGCCTGGATCCTGATGGTCCGTGGCGAGACGCACGCCGCGACCGAGCGCCTCGCCACGGCGACGCTCGACGGGCGGCAGTTGGAGTCACGCGACCTGCTCTTCGCGGCCGCGATCCGCATGGGCATCGCCCGGCGCAACAGCGACCTCGGGGCGCTCAAGCGTGGCTGGGGGCAGGCGCTGGAGGCGGTGGTTCGCCACCCCGTCGACCTGTTCACGCTGCTGCCGCTGGGTGAGCTGGCCATCGCCGGCGCGCGGCTGGGTGACCTGGCCCGACTTGAGGCGTACCTGCGGGAGGGACGCGCGCTGCTCGGCCGACTCGGCCATCCACCACTGTGGAGTGTGCCGTTGCACTGGAGTGGGCTGCACGCCGCGATCCTGACCGGCGAGCCGGCGGTCGCCGACGAACATGTCGCCGCGCTGCTCACCGCCGCGGACCACAGCCGGTACGCCGCCGTGGTCGCCGCAGCCGCGGAGAGCTGGGTGGAGGTGCTCCGGGGTGTCGTCGACCCGGCCCGGGTGGAGGCCGCCGCCCGAGGGTTGCACGACACCGGGTTGTGCTGGGACGGTGCCCGCCTCGCCGGCCAGGCCGCGATCCGTACCGCGGACCGGCGGGCCATGACCACCCTGCTGGAGTGCGCGCGGGCATTGCAGGGGCGACCACCCGGCAGCCACGGCGGGCAGACACCGACGACCGGTACGAGCACAGCCCGGGTCACCGGCCCCACCCAGCAGGGGCTCAGCGACCGCGAGTACGAGGTTGCCGAGCTGGTGCTGGCCGGGTTGACCTATCGGGAGATCGGGGATCGGCTCTTCATCTCGGCGAAGACCGTCGAACATCACGTGGCGCGGATGCGCAACCGGCTCAACTGCGCCAACCGCGCGGAGTTGCTGGCCCTGCTGCGCACCATCCTCGCCGACCGGGCCAGCGACACGGCCGGGCAGCCATGGCCACAGCGGAGCGGAGCGTGACGCGTAACGAGGTCCGACTGATCCGGGCCAGGCTGGTCGTGCTGGCCGCCGTCCTGATCACGCTCTGGTCGTACGCGGCCTACGTGGCCAGCCAGGACGCCGTCGACCTGTTGCGCGTACGGGCCCTGGCGGACACCCTGGGCCAGCCCATCGACCGCCTGATCCTCAGCCTGCAGGCCGAACGCCGGCTCACCACCGAGACGATCGCCGGGGCCACGTCGACGGCGGCTCCGCTGGTCGGGATCCGCGAGAGCACCGACCGGGCAGCCGCCGAGGTCCGCGAGTTCACCGAGGGCCACGACCTGCGGCTGCTCAGCGCCGGCGAGGTCCGCGACCGGGCCGGCGAACTGGTCCGGCGGCTCAACGGCCTGGGCACGATCCGGTCGCAGGTGGACACCGGGCGGCTCGACCGGGCACAAGCGGTCGACGGGTACGACCAGGTCATCGACGTCGCCTTCCGGGTGTACGGCCCGGAGTGGGGCGCGTACGAGAGCGCGTTGGCCGTCGACACCCGTGCCGTGATCGCGCTTGCCCGCGCCCGGGAGTTGCTCGCCCGGGAGGACACCCTGGTCAGCACGGCCCTGACCGGTGGACGACTCGGTGTCGACGAGCGGCGCCGAGTGACCGAACTCGTCAGCAACCAGCGGTACGCGCGCACCGAGGCGGCAGCCGGGCTGCCCGTCGACGGCCAGGGCGAGCATCAGCGACTCGCGGCGGGCCCCGAGTTCGCGGACCTGCTCGCGTTGGAGGAAAGGCTGCTCCGGGCCGACACGGCCAACGCCCTGGCTGGCATCACCATCCAGGCCTGGCGGGCCGCTGCGGACGCCGCCCTCGACGCGCTCCAGACGCTGGTGACGACCACCGCCCGCAGCAGCGTCGAGCGGGCCACGCCGAGTGCCGCCGGGATCGTCGCGCGTACGGGCACCGTGGTGGGGCTCGGCCTCATCGTCGTGCTCGTGCTGCTGTTGAGCTGGGCGGGCACCGTCCGACGCCTGATCGGCGAACTGACCAGGCCGGACGTCGACACCCTGGCCCGGGACCGGGATGCCCCGCCGACGCCGGACAGCGCCAACCAGCAGCTGTTCCTGCGGCTCACCCGACGCAACCAGGTCCTGTTGCGCGATCAGCTCAGCCTGCTGGACGGGATGCAGCGCCGGGAGCGGTCCGCCGAGGAGACCAGCGAGCTGTTCCAGCTCGACCACCTCACCACCCGGATCCGTCGCAACGTGGAGACGCTGATCGCCCTCGCCGGCGCGACGCCCGCCCGCCGTTGGCGGCGCCCGGTGCCACTGCTCGACGTCGCCCGCGGCGCGGTCGCCGAGGTGCCGGACTACCACCGGGTCCTGATCGCGCCGCACTGGCCGTGGTCGCTCGCCGGCCCCGCCGTCACGGACGTCATCCACCTGCTGTCGGAGCTGATCGAGAACGCCCTGGCCTTCTCCGCCGCGGACACCACCGTCCGGGTCACCGGCGAGCACCGACCGCAGGGCTGCGCCGTCCTGGTCATCGACGACGGGCCTGGCCTGGACGAGTCCGCGTTGGCCGAGGCGAACCACCTGCTCGGCAACCCACCCCCGGACGGCCCGCCCACCGGCCCCGCGGGTTTGTACGCCGCCGCCGTGCTGGCCAGCCGTTGTGGCGCGCACGTCTCGCTGCGTCCCAGCCAGCGCGGTGGTACGGCGGCGATCGTGCTCCTCCCGGCCCGGCTCGTCACGGTGCGCGGCACCGACCGTGCACCGGCCACCGCGCCACCCGGCACCCCGTACCCGCCGGCCCGCAACGGCGCAGACCTGCCCGACCCGAGCGGCGACGGCGAACTGCCGACGCGGGTCCGCCACACCGGGCCGACAGGCCCCGAACACGGCAGGACCGCCCTCGACACAGTCGAGATGCCGGTCGCGAAAGCAGCGAGGAGACACCCATGACGTCCGCAGTGGTCACCGACAACGGCCTGACCGATGCCCTGGACCGCCTGGTCGACCGAGTGCACGGCGCGGAGTTCGCCGTGGTGCTCTCTCCGGACGGGCTGCCCCTCGGCGGTTCCCGGCAGGTGGAGGCGAAGTTTGCCGAGCAGATCGCCGGCGTGGTCGCCGGTCTGATCGCGTTGGGGCTGGCAGCCACCCGGACCTGCGAGGGAGGTGGCCTGCGCCAGGTCGTGGTGCAGATGTCGCGAGCGTTCCTGTTCATCGCCACCATCCCGAACGGGACCATCCTCACCGTACGGATCGCCGGCGACGACGTCGAGGTCGGCGACATGGCGTACGAGGTGGCGCTCTTCGTGGGGCAGGCCGAGCGGCACCTGCCGATCAGTCTGGGACCGGCCTCCTCGGCGACGATCGGGGACACAGGTGCAGACCACCGGCACCGCTGACGAGGCGTGGTACGACGAGGACGCGGGCCCGGTAGCCAGGCCCTACACGATGACCGGCGGGCGCACCGCACCCGCGCGCGGCCAGTTCGACCTGATCTCACTGGTCGTCGCTCGGCGGGCGGTCACGCCGTCCACACCGCTCTTCCCCGAACAGGCGCGGATCGTCGAGCTGTGTCACCATCCAGTGTCGGTGGCGGAGGTCGGCGCCGAGTTGGACCTTCCGCTGGGGACCGTCCGGGTGCTGCTCGGTGACCTGCACACGGCCGGGCTGATCGAGACGCACGACCCGCCGGTGCTGTCGGAGCTGCCGACCGAGGATCTGCTCGAAGCGATACTCGTCGGGCTTCGCGGCCTGTGACAGGGCAGGTGCCATCCGCGACCCGGACGGATCGCGGGCACGCGCCCGGCGACGAACTGAAGGGGAGACAGGCAGTGCCGGCAACACCACCCCAGCCACGCCGTACTGTGGCGATCATTCTGCTGGACCGGATCGTGGCTTTCGGCACGGCCGCACGGCGGGTGATCACCGGTCGGGACGACGTCTCGCGGGCCACCTGGGTGGCCGTGATCGCGGCGCTCGGGGTGCTGGTCGCGACAGCCGTCTCCGTCGTCGGGGTGCTGCGTACGCCGGAGAAGCTGACACCGGTGACCCTCGACCCGCCATCGTCCGTCGAGCAGGTGGGCACGCCACCAGCCGGCAGTCCTCGGGCGCAGGCGCAACCGGCGGTCACCAGCCCGGCGGTGCCCGCTCCCCCGCCAGCCGCGTCGACCACCTCGGTCCCACCGACCGCCGTGGCGTCGGTCAGGCCCACACCGACCGGTTCGACTGCTTCGACCACCCCGGTTGCTCTGAACGCCGACTTCGCCATCGCGGACAACGCCCTGCTCAGTTATGGCGCGGCCGTGACGATCAGTAATCCCGGGGCGGTGTCGGTGCCGCAGTGGACGCTTGTCGTCACCCTGTCCCGGGAGTCGCTGGGCGTCAGCGCGGTCGAGGGCGCACGGGCCAGCCGGGACGGTGCGGTGTGGACGTTCGTACCGGACGGAAGCGCCGCGCAGGTGCCCGCTAACGCTTCGATCCGGGTGACGTTCCGGGTCAACGGTTCGCTGGCCGGTGCCGCCCCCAAGGCGTGCACCATCGACGGGGCCGCCTGCACCGGTCTGCCGAACTGACCGGCCCGAGCCAGCCGGAGCCGATCGAGTGCGGTACACCCAGCGTTCCGCGCTGGCCACCTACGCCGACCGGCAGGCCGGCAAGCTGGTCCCGACCAAGGTCGCGAGCGTCATCGTCTCAGTGGACGGTCAGGGGCGGCTCGACCCGCTCACCCTCCTGCCGCAGAGCCGGCAGCGCCGGCGCGAGTGCGGCCAGCATGCACAGGCCGCCGATCGGGAGCAGGTCGAGGGTGACCACCGGCAGGACGATGCCGGCGAGCAGCAGCGGAACGCTCCACCACGGCAGCCGCCGCTTGGCGGCGAGCAGGCCCGCGAGAACGACCAGACCGAGGAAGAAGAACTGGGGTACGACGTCGTAGAAGGCCACCTCGACGCCGGGGATGTCCTTGAAGTCCGCGCTGAGCGCCGACATCTCCGCCCGGTCCGCGGCCAGAAGCCCTTCCACGATGTCGGCGACGAACTGCACCATCGTCGCGGCGAGCCCCACCAACGTGAAGGCCACCACCCCGGTGCGCCAGCGGCTGCGTGGCAGCAGGCGGGACAGCGCGAGGACTCCCGGAACGAAGAACACCATGCCGGCGAGGGCAACCAGGTGCGCGGCCTGCCAGTCGAACCCCGGGCCGTAGACCCCGTCAGATCGTGCCCACAGACGGACGAGGCCGTAGGCCGCGATGCCGACCGGCCCGGCGATCACATAGAGCGCAGCGCGTTTCATGCCAGCCATCATCTGGCCGCCGGCACCCGCCCGGCCTCCGGGAACTTCCCTCGCCTGGCCCTGGGTTCCGTCTCAGGTCTTCCACCGAGTAACCCGCAGTCCACAGCGCCAGGCCCGCGGGCAGGCGCCCCAGATTGGGTACGCGGCGGCTGGCGCTGTGCCTCGACGGACGAACCGCCGGGTGGCGAGCATCGCTCATGCTGGAGTGGTGATTCGATTCGTACTGAATGTGCTGTGGCTCATCTTCGGCGGTGGCATCGTGCTGGCGGTCGGCTACGGCGTCGCCGCGCTGATCTGCTTCGCCCTGGTCGTCACGATCCCGTTCGGCGTCGCGTCGCTACGCCTCGCCGTCTATTCGCTGTGGCCCTTCGGCCGCACCCTGGTGCCGAAGCCCGGCGCGGGCGTCGCCTCCGGGTTCGCGAACATCCTCTGGGTCGTGCTGGCGGGCTGGTGGCTCGCGCTGTCCCACATCGTCGCCGGCATCGCCCTCTGCGTAACGATCATCGGGATTCCGTTCGGCATCGCCAACTTCAAGCTCGTCCCGGCCGCGTTCTGGCCCCTCGGCCGCGAGGTCGTCGACGCGCCGTGACCGGCGGGGTGAGCGCGGTGGGTGGTTTGGCGGCGGGAGCGGATCGGGAGCACGCGGTCCCTTGCTCTTCTAACGTATAGCGCACTGGGGGGCTTGCGGCAAGACCCCGGTCGTGCCGCAAAATCGTCGGCCGAGGCCTGAATCTGCCGAAATGGAAGTCATGAATTGAATTCCTTGCCTACCTCCGTGTTCGACCTTCCCGGTCACCTCTCCCCCAAGGCTGCCCCGGCGCTGATCAACGGCGACGAGCAGCATTTCGCGGCCATGGCGGAGAGCCTCGCGCAGTCGCACGCCGAACTGACCGAGCGGCTCGCCACCGAGCGCAGAGCACCCGGCGGCAAGGGCCGGCAGGCGGTGGACCGGGACGAGGAGGTCCGCCGGCTGACCACCCGGCTACGCGCACTGAGTCGCTACGGTCTGGACCTGTGCCTCGGCCATGTGGTCGGCGCGGACAACCCCGAGCCCGCGTACATCGGGAGACGTGGCCTCACGGACAGCACGGGTCGACGGCTGCTGCTCGACTGGCGCTCCCCCGCGGCCGAGCCGTTCTTCGGTGCGACCCACGCCAACCCGATGGGGCTGGCAAGCCGCCGCCGGTATCGCTGGACCCGTGGCCGGATCACCGACTACTGGGACGAGGTGTTCACCCCCGACGGGTTCGTGGGGCACGCCGTCGCCCTCGACGACCAGTCCGCGTTCATCGCCAGCCTGGGCAGCGCCCGGTCGACCCGGATGCGAGACGTGCTCAGCACGATCCAGGCCGACCAGGACGCCATCATCCGCGCCGGATCGGCCGGCGCGCTCGTCGTCGACGGTGGTCCGGGCACGGGAAAGACCGTCGTCGCCCTGCACCGCACCGCCTATCTGCTCTACTCCGACCCTCGCCTCGGTCAGCGCCGCGGCGGCGTGCTCTTCGTCGGGCCGCACCAGCCCTACCTGGCCTACGTCGCCGATGTCCTCCCCAGCCTCGGTGAGGAGGACGTGCAGACCTGCACCCTGCGGGACCTCGTCACAGAGGGCGCCGCGGCAACCGTCGACACCGACCCGGAGGTGGCCCGGCTGAAGTCCTCCGCGGACCTGGTCAAGGCGATCGACGCGGCGGTCAGGTTCTACGAGGACCCGCCGGTCACACCGATGACGATCACGACCGAAGAGGGCGACATCCGGCTGAGCGCCGACGACTGGGCCGACGCGTTCCAGGCGCCGGGCCCCGGCACCCCGCACAACGAGGCGCGGGACGAAATCTGGGAGGAACTGCTCACGATCCTCGTCGACAAGCACGACGGCGACGGGCCGGATGACCTGCTCCGCAGGTCGCTGCTGCGGAACAGGGAGTTGCACACGACCTTCAACCGCGCCTGGCCGGTGCTTGAGGCAGCCGACATCGTGGGAGACCTGTGGTCGGTGCCCGCGTACCTGCGGAAGTGTGCGCCCTGGCTCAGCCCGGAGGAGGTTCGGACGCTTCAGCGTGGCGACGCCCGGGCCTGGACCGAGTCCGACCTACCCCTCCTGGACGCGGCGCGGCAGCGGCTCGGCGACCCGGAGAGATCACGGCGTGAGCGTCGGCGCGACCCCGCTGCCGCCGTGGAACGCGAGCACATGGCCAGGGTCGTCGACGAACTGATCGCGGCCAACGCCTATGACGACGGTGAAGGTCTGCTCACGATGCTGCGCCAACCAGACCTACGCGACGTCCTGGTCGACGACTCCGCACTGCCAGTCGCCGACCTGGACCTGCTCGCCGGGCCTTTCGCGCACATCGTCGTGGACGAGGCTCAGGAACTGACCGATGCCCAGTGGCAGATGCTGCTGGCACGCTGCCCGTCGCGCAGCTTCACCATCGTGGGAGACCGCGCCCAGGCCCGGCACGGGTTCACGGAGTCGTGGCAGGAACGCCTCAAGCGGATCGGACTCGACCGGATCACGCAGACCTCCCTGACCATCAACTACCGGACGCCGGAGGAGGTCATGGCGGAGGCCGAGCCGGTCATCCGGGCCGTGCTTCCGGACGCCAACGTGCCGACCTCCATCCGCAGCAACGGGCTCCCCGTCGTACACGGATCGGCTTCTGAGCTGGGCTCGATCCTCGACACCTGGCTCGCCGCGCACGCCGACGGGATCGCCTGCGTGATCGGCGACCCGACATTCCCGCCGACGTCCCGCGTCCGGTCGCTGAGCCCGGAGCAGGCCAAGGGGCTCGAGTTCGACCTGGTCGTCCTCATCGATCCGGACGCCTTCGGCACGGGCATCGAAGGGGCGGTCGACCGCTACGTCGCGATGACCCGGGCAACCCAGCAACTCGTGATCCTGACGACTGTCTGAGGGCCCTTTTCCGAGTGCTGGACGGGCTTCGACGCCGCCGTCGAGAGCGGTCGATACCCGTTACGCTGCGCCCTGTGGAGTTCCAGGTGCTCGGGGATGTCGCGGCCAGCCACCGGGGCAGCCCGATTGAGCTGGGCCGACGACAGGAGCGCTGCCTGCTGGGGTTGCTGCTGCTGGAGCCCGGCCGGGTGATGCTGACCGAGCGCCTGATCGAACTGCTGTGGAATGACGTCGACGCGGCGGATCGGCGCGCGACCCTCCATACCTACGTGGCTCGACTGCGGCGGCGGCTCGCGCCGTACGGGGTGCGCATCGTCACGCGCAGCGCGGGTTACCTGATCGACGTGGACCCCGCGACGGTCGACCTGCACCGATTCACGGCGGAGGTGGACCGGACGCGCACGATCGCAGAGCCGGCAGCCCGTGCGCAGGCCCTGGCGACGGCCCTCGAGCTGTGGCGCGGTCCGCTGCTGGCCGGCGTCGGAGACGAGGACCTGCGTCGGCGGCTCGGGCGCGGTCTGGAGGAGCGGCGGCTCGCCGCATTCGAGCGGCGGGTGGAAGCCGAGCTGGCGGCTGGTGAGCATGTCCGCGTGGTGGGGCTGCTGGCCGATCTGGTGCGGGAGTTCCCGACCAGGGAGCACGGGATCGAGCTGTTCATGCTGGCGCTGAGTCGGGCGGGCAGGCGTACCGAAGCGTTGGAGGTCTACCGCAACGCGCGCCGAGCGCTGGTGGAGGAGTTCGGTGTCGAGCCCGGCCAGGACCTCCAGCGCCTGCACCAGCGAATCCTCGCCGACGACCCGGATCTCGCGTTGCCCACACCCGCCGGCGCTGAGGCAGCCTCCGCCACGCCGAGGCACCTTCCGCGTGATGTCCCGGGCTTCGTGGGCCGCGGTGCGGATCTCGCGGCCCTGGACGACGTCGTCCGTGTCGACGGCGTGTCCTCGGGCGTCACCGCGGTCTGCACGATCGGCGGAATCGGCGGAATCGGCAAGACAGCGCTGGCGGTGCACTGGGCGCATCGTGTGGCCTCGCACTATCCGGACGGCCAGGTGTTCGTGAATCTTCGCGGCCACGGGCCGGACTCGCCGACCCGTCCGATCGACGCGCTCGGCCAGCTGTTGAGAGCGCTGAGCGTGCCACCGGAGCGGATACCCCTCGACGTCGACGAGGCATCGGCCCTGTACCGGTCGACGCTCGCGAACCGGAGGGTGTTGGTCCTGCTCGACAACGCTGTCTCCTCCGAGCAGGTGCGGCCACTACTTCCGGCGTCGGCGCACTGCCTGACGGTCGTCACCAGCCGCAACCGCCTCGACGGGCTGGTGGCCCACGAGGGGGCGCAGAGCCTACGGTTGGGTCAACTGTCGGACGACGAGGCGTACCACCTGGTCGCGACGATGATCGGCACGGATCGTGCGGCAACGGCGGGCCGGGACCAGATCTTCCGGCTGGCGACGCTCTGCGGAAACCTGCCACTGGCCCTGCGCGTCGCCGCCGCGCGGATCGTCGTGGACGACCGTCTGACCGTCCAGGATCTGCTGCGGGAACTGGCGAACGCCACAGAGCGGCTGTCCGGGCTCGCCGTCGAGGGCGACAGCGCGGTACGCGGTGTCTTCGCGGTGTCCTACCGCGCGCTGCCGGCCGCCTCGGCGCGCGTACTCCGGCTGTTGGGCCTCGTGCCGAACACGGCGCTGTCGGCTGCGGCGGTGGCGCTTCTCGCGGGCCGACCCGAGAGTCAGATCCAGGAATGCATCGAGGACCTGGTGGATCGGCACCTCCTCGACGACGACGGCACGGGCCGCTACCAGATGCACGATCTGCTGCGGCTGTACGGCAGGGAGCGGGCTGAGCTGGAGGACTCCGACGGCCACCTGGCGGTGGGACGCCTCGCCGACGCGTACGTCCAGCAGGGCGTGGCCGCCCAAGCCGTGTTCCACCGCCTCCGCGCATCGGTACCCATGCGCATCGCGCATCCCCTCGCGGAGGCACCAAGCTTCGACTCGCTGGACGCCGCCAGCGCGTGGTTCCAGGTGGAGGGCGGCAACCTGGTGGCGCTGGTCAGGATCTGCGATGGCCTCGGGCTGGCGCGAGAGACCTGGCAGCTGGCCGACTGCCAGTACAGCTTCCTCGTCCGAACCCATGCGCTGACGACGCTGCGTGAGACTCACGAACTGGGGGTGGTCGCGGCTCGCCTCGACGGCCGGCCGGACGGGGAGCGGCTCATGGCGAACGGGCTCGGTGTCGCCTACGCGTTGGGGCGTGATTTCGACCAGGCGATTCGTTGGATGGAGAACGCCGCGCAGGTCAACCTGGAGCAGAGTTCGCCCCGCGACGAGGTCGTCAGCAGGATGAACATCGGGAACGCCTATGGACAGAAGGGCGACTGGGACGAGTCTGAGAAGCACCTGCGCCTGGCCCTGGCTGGTGCCCGGCAGCTGGATGACATGTTCATCCTGTGTGTCTGCCTGAGCAATCTCGGGTGGCTCTACACCGAGCAGGGCAGGGCGCAGGAGTCGCTCGCCCTCCTCGAAGAGGCGCTCGGGATCGCCGTCGACCACGACATTCGGCAGCAGATTCCGCCACTCGAAGTGCACCTCGCCCACCAGAACGCGAACCTCGCGCGGTACGCGGACACGGTTGAGCACGCCAGGGCAGCGGTGGCGTTGCGACACCTCGGAGATCATCTCAGTACCGCTCGGGGGCTCTACTGGCTCGGCGTGGGTCTCGACGGTCTGGGCGCCAGCGCGGAGGCGGTCGGCTGCTGGCAGGAGTCCCACGCGTTGATGACCGAAATCGGTAGCGGCGACGCCGAGTATCCCGCCGCCGCCCTCGCGCGGGCCGGCCAGCGCGCGCAGACCAAACCGGCCTGAGCCGGCCGGTCACCCCACCGTGGTAAGGGTTTGGTCAGATCACCGCGCCACTCTGCGACGTGCGGCCGGCGTAGGAAAACTGGCCGGAACCCAGAGGGAGGGGCAATGTTCAGGAGCATCGCTCGGATCGGCGCGATCGTACTGATACTGGCCGCAGCAGCGCTTGCGCCGTCCGCCCCCGCGTCGGCGGACTCGGGCGGCGGCTGTCGTAACCACGGGACCTTCTCGAACCCGTACGTCTGCATCAGTGTCCGCAGTGGTATGACCAATGGACTCGTCGGCGACTTCTATCTCAACTCCACTCCGTCTGGCGAGCGACGTGCCAACATCCAGATCATCGCGTGGTGCGGCGGCAGCATCGCCGCGATCTCCAATCCCTATTGGTGGACCATCGTCCCCAATCACTCACCTGCGGTCGGCCTGTACAAACCATGCTCAACTGGTTACGCACGGACAAACGTGAACTTCTACAACGTCAACAACTCGTTCATGTACACGGCGACCAGCCCGTACCAGTACTGGTGACCCTGGGCAGCCTGAACACCAACCGTCTCCGCAGGGCCAGCACGGGGTGGCCCTGCGGAAACGCCGTCTGCTGAGGCGCGGTGCTCCTCAGATCGAGACCCGGCAGGTAGGACCCGCCACACTAGTTGCCGAGCGTGACGTGCAGGATCTTCTCGTTGCTGTTGTTCGGGATGCTGTCCTTGTCACCGAGATTGGTGGTGGTCAGCCACAACCCCCCGCCGGGGGCCGGTTCCACCGTCCGCAACCGACCGTAGGTGCCGCTGAAGTACGTCTGCACGTTCGTCAGGCTGCTGCCGCTGATCACCGCGCGATACATCCGGGCACCCCGTGCGCAGGCCACGTAGAGCGCGTCACGCACGATCGTGATGCCCGAGCAGGACCCTTCCGCGGTCGGGTAGGTGCGCGCCGGCGCGATGAACCCGGCGGTGTTACAGGTGCCACTGGTGCCCTCGCACGCCGGCCAGCCGTAGTTGCCTCCCCGGGTGATCAGGTTGGTCTCGTCCATGATCGAGTTGCCGAACTCCTGCTCCCACAGCCGGCCCTGCGAGTCGAACGCCAGCCCCTGCGGGTTGCGGTGGCCGTAGCTCCACACGTAGTTGCCGAACGGGTTGTCCGAGGGGACGGTCCCATCCGGGTTGAGTCGCAGAATCTTGCCCTCGAGGCTCGACCGGTCCTGCGCGTAGTTGCCGTTCTGCGCGTCACCCGTGCTGGCGTACAACTTGCCGTCCGGGCCGAACCGGAGGCGACCGCCGTCGTGGTACTTGTTCCGCCGGATTCCGCTGACCAGCACCTGCTCGCTGGCGGTGTTGAGCTGGCCGTTCTCCAACCTGATCCGCACGATCCGGTTGTCGCTGGGCGAGGTGTGCATGATGTACAGCCAGCGGTCGCTGGTGTAGCTGGGCGAGACGGCGAGGCCCAGCAGGCCGCCCTCACCTTCGGTGCTCTGCACGTTCGGCACCGTGCCCACGGTGGTCTTGGCCCCGGTGGTGGGGTTGAGCTGGACGATGTCGTGCGCATCGCGGCGGTTGTAGAGGACGGTGCCATCCGGCAACGTGACCAGCCCCCACGGGATGTCGGTGTCGGTGGTCACCTGCCGCACCCCGCACACCGGGTTGGCGCACGCCGCGCCGGTGGTCACCGTCGTGGTGCCGCTGCGCGATGAGGCATTGTCCTGCGCGTCCCGGGCCACCACGTAGTACTGGTACGCGGTGTTCGCCGACAGACCGCTGTCGGTGAACGTGGTCGCCGGCGGTGCGCCGGTGACCGTGCCGACCTTCACGCCACCCCGGTGGATGTCGTACGCCCGGACCCCGATGTTGTCGGTCGACGCGGCCCAGCGCAGTGTCACAGTGGTGCCCGACGCGGTGCCGGTGAGCTGTTGCGGCGCGGTCGGTGGCTGGGTGTCGACCTGGCAGGGCGGCGGTGTGATCGAGACAGTGGTACTCGCCTGGGACACGTTGCCGGCGGCGTCACGGGCATTGACGTACAGGCCCCAGGTCGCACCGGCGACCACCGTGAGGTTGGTGGACAGCGTCGCGCCGCTCACCGAGGTCATCAACTGACCGTCGTGGTAGACGTCGTAGAAGGCCACCGCGACGTTGTCCGTCGAGGCGTTCCACGCGAACGTCACCGAATTGCACGTCAGGCCGCTCACCCGCGGGCTGCCCGGCGCCGTGGGCGGCTGACTGTCGGTGCTGCCCAGGGACGTCGTCCACCGCTGGTTACCCTGCCCGTTGCAGGTCCAGAGACCGACGGTGGTGCTGTTGGCGGTGCCGGCGCCGGTCACGTCCAGGCACAGGCCGGACTGGACGCCGACGATGGTCCCAGAGGTGTTGATCCGCCAGCGCTGGTTCGCGCCGCCGTTGCAGCCGTTGATCTGCAGTGCGGCCGGCGCGGTGGTGTCCTGGCCGACCACGTCGAGACACATCGTCGCGTCGTACACCCGCAGTTCGCCGGCCGAGGTGAAGGTCCACGCCTGGTTGGCCTGACCGTTGCAGTCGTAGATGTTGATGCCGGTCCCGGCCGTCCTGACGTTGCCGACCACGTCCAGGCAGCGGCCGCTCGCAGCGCCGACCACGGTCGAGGGGCCTGCGGCCGATGCCGGCACGCCGACCGCCAGGGCCAGCAGCGTCACCGCTGCCACCGCCGCCGGCAGCAGCCGCCATCGTCGTGGATGACGCGGGTTGTTCCGGACGAAGTGTCGCATCGGTCCTCCAGGGTTGCGGCACCGACCGGACGACCCAGCGCCCGACCACGCCGAACGATGAACATCGACCATCAAAGATGAACTGATGGCACAAGTCAACGATGTCACTCGATCGTGGACAAAGCCGGAGTTCGATGCGATGTCCGGAAAGGCGGGTATCCGGGCCACCCGGTGACCGTGCGCCCGGGCGACCACGGCCCTCCTCCTCAAGTCGTAAGTCGATTGCCGTCCTGCGCCAGATGGCGGGGCGCGATCGCTCCAACAGGCTTGTCTCAAGGCATCGGGTGACGCCGTACGGACCTGCTCCGGACACCCGTTCGGCCTGGAAAGGCACCAGCAGACAATGCGCTCTCTCGATGTTCTTCGACGCCACTCACCTCGACCCGGCGGAGCCCTCGTCCGACTCGGCGCGGTGGTGGCGACAGCCGTCGCCGTGGCCGTGACCGCTGCGGGCTGCGGCGCGCCGCGGAGCAACCCGGCACCGTCCGTCGACACTCCGGCCGCGCCCGCTGGCACGGGTGGTGCGGGCCCCGCCCTGACCGACACCGACGTCAACGCCTGGCTCGACGGTCTGCTGCCAGCCGCGCTCGACCGCACCGGCATCGCGGGGGCCACGGTCGCCGTCGTGGACGACGGAAAGATCATCACCGCGCGGGGGTACGGCCACGCCGACACGGGCGACGGTGGCACCCGGGCCGTACCGGTCGACCCGGACCGGCATCTCTTCCGGGTGGGATCGGTGTCGAAGCTCGCCACCGCCACCGCGGTACTGCAACTCGTCCAGAGCGGCGCTCTCGACCTCGACGCGGACGTCGAGACGTACCTCGATTTCGATCTGCCGCGCAGCTACGAGCGAGCCGTCACCCTGCGGCACCTGCTCACGCACACCGCCGGTTTCGAGGAGCGGATCGCCGGCCTCATCGGCACCGAAGGCGGCCGTGTCGACCTCCGCGAGGCTCTGGTGACCGACCCGCCGGCGCAGATCTACGAGCCCGGCACCGTGCCCGCGTACTCCAACTACGGCAACGCGCTGGCCGGTTACATCGTCGAGCGCGTCAGTGGGATGCGCTTCGAGGAGTACGTCCAGCGCAACGTCCTGGACCGCGCGGGCATGGCATCGTCGACCTTCGAACAGCCACTCCCGGCGAACGTGCGGGATCGGATGTCGAACGGGTACGACACCTCCACCGCACCCGCCGCGCCCTTCGAGATCGTCGGCACGCCCCCGGCCGGTGCGCTGAGCGCCCCGGCGACGGACATGGCCCGTTTCATGCTCGCCCAGCTCGGCGAGCCGGTGGGCTTCGCACCCCTGCTGGACCAGCCGACCCGCGAGCTGATGCAGCGCCCGGCACTCGACGCCACGTCGCTCGGCACGCTGGCCGACGGCCCCCGGATGGCTCTCGGGTTCTTCGACGAGAGTCGTAACGGCCGCCGGATCCTCGGCCACGGCGGCGACACCATGTACTTCCACTCCCACCTGCAGATCTACCCCGACGACCGGGCCGGCATCTTCATCTCACTCAACAGCAACGGCTCGGGCGCGCTCGACAACCACGAACTTCGTCAGGCGGTCGTGAACGGCTTCGCCGACCGCTACTTCCCCGCCCGGAACGGCCAGTCGACCGGGAACGTCGACGCGGCGACCACCGCCGAGCACGCCGCACTGGCGGCCGGGACGTACGAGTCCTCCCGGGCGATGCGGAGCAACTTCCTGACGACGATCGGCCTGGTCGGTCGGACGACGGTCAGCGTCGCCGACGGTGACCGGTTGCTGTTCGAGCCGGGCCCGCTGTCCGATTCCCCCGCCCTCTACGAAGAGGTGGCGCCGTGGGTCTGGCGCGAGGTCGGCGGGCAGCGCACGATCGCCATGCGGGCGGCCGACAACCGGGTCGAGGCGATCAGTTTCGACTCCGCGTTCGCGCTGCTGCCCGTCACACCCGCACGAGGCTCCGCGGTGGCCGTCCCGGTGCTCGCCGCGTCGACCATCGTGCTGCTGCTCACCGTCCTGTCCTGGCCGATCGGCGCGATCGTCCGACGCCGGCTCGGCCGCGCCCCACGGGAGCGGGCGGGGCGCACCGCGCGAATCCTGAGCCGCCTCGCCGTCGCCGGTACGCTGCTCGCGCTCGCTGGTTGGGTGCTGAGCATCGCCAGCATCATGAGCCTGCGGGAGGTCCCCGCTGCCGTCCTGCGCACCGCACAGGTGCTGCAACTGGTCGGCCTGCTGGGTGTGCTGCCCGCCGCCGTCCGGCTGGTCGACGACGTCCGACGCCACGTCGGCTGGCGAAGGATCGTCGGCAGCGGCCTGATCCTGCTCGCTCTCGCCGGTGCGGGATGGTTCGCCGTCGAGTTCCGGTTGCTCGCCCCTAGCATCTCCTACTGACCCACCCGACCCGGGGACGATCCGGAGCAAGGATGCGCACCGCATGAGGGACCACACCGGCACCGAGCCCGGCTCACCGCGACTGACGAGGTGGATCGACGGACGGCTCACCCGGCTCGGAGTGCTGGGAGTGTTCTCCCGGGACTGCCTGCTGGCGGCGGTTCTGACCGTACTGACATTCGCCC
This sequence comes from Micromonospora sp. LH3U1, assembly GCF_028475105.1. NCBI lineage: Bacteria > Bacillati > Actinomycetota > Actinomycetes > Micromonosporales > Micromonosporaceae > Micromonospora > Micromonospora sp. LH3U1. The sequence goes on from NZ_CP116936.1 coordinate 4,409,405, forward strand.
TCCTGACGGTGCTGCTCTGGTTCGTGGCACCGGAGGACGGAGTGTCCTTCGACCCGACGCGGGCCTGGCTGCTCGTCGCCATCTGCTGCGCCCAGGCGATGCTGCTGTGCCTGCGTCGGGTCCGGCCGCTGCTCTGCCTCGCGCTCGTCGTCGGCCTGCAACTGCCCGTCCTCGGCCTCTCCCTGCCCGAAGCGACCATCCGCGGCATCGCACCGTTCGTCGTGGCGTACACCGTCGGGTCGTTGCTACCGCTTCGGCGCGCGCTGCTGGCCGTCGGCGCGGCCGTGCTGGTGGAGTCGATCGGGGCGGCCGTTCTGGTGACCCCCGATCTCCTGACGGCCGTCGCGTACGTCTCCGCGAGCGCCCTGACCTACCTGGGCGCGACCTTCGTCGGCAGCTACGTGGCCACGTACCGACGCTACGTCGAGTTGGTCCGGGTGCGGGCAGAGGAGGCGATCCGGGAGCAGCGGACGAAGGTTCAGGCGGCGATCGGCGCGGAGCGCTCCCGGATGGCCCGGGAGCTGCACGACGTGGCGGCCCACCACCTGTCCGGCATGGTCGTGCAGGCGGCGGCGGTCGAGCGGCTGATCGACCGCGACCCGGCAGCGGCGAAGGCCGGGGTGACCTGGATCCGGACCCAGGGCAAGGAGACCCTGGACAACCTGCGGCTGATCGTCGGTGTGCTGCGCGGCCGGCCGGGACACGAGGGCGGCGACGGTGCCGCTCCGGTGCCGGGGCTGGGCATGCTCGACGACCTTGTCCGCACCGCGGGCAACCTCGGCGGCCCTGTCGAGCTCGTCCGGGAGGGGCAGCAGCGCGAGGTGTCGCCGATCGCCGACGTCGCGCTCTACCGGATCGCGCAGGAGTCCCTCAGCAACGTCCGCCAGCACGCACCGGGCGCACCGGTGCGGGTGGTGCTCCGCTTCCTGCCCCGCTCGGTGTCGCTGGAGGTGGTGAACGAACCGGCCGCCCCGCAACCCGCACCGGCGGCACGGACCGGCGGCGTCGGACTGGTGGGCATGCGCGAGCGCGCACAGCTGATCGGCGCGACGTTCACGGCCGGCCCGACCGCGGTCGGTGGTTGGTCGGTCACCGCGACGCTACCGACGAACGATCCCGTCGCGTCGCACCCGAAGGGAGAGACCCCGGCATGATCAGAGTGATGCTCGTCGACGACCAGGCGGTCGTACGCGCCGGCTTCCGCGTCATCCTCGAACAGGCGGGTGAGATCGAGGTCGTGGCGGAGGCGTCGAGCGGATCCTCGGCGATCGAGCTGGCCCGCCGGCTGCAACCGGACGTCATCTGCATGGACGTCCGGATGCCCCACGGCGACGGGCTCACCGCGACCCGACAGATCGTCGCGGACGCGCCGGGGACGCCGCCGGCGGTGCTGGTGGTGACGACGTTCGACCTCGACGAGTACGTCTTCGGCGCGCTGGAGTCCGGTGCCAGCGGGTTCATCCTCAAGGACTGTGAGCCCGAGGACCTCATCGAGGCGGTCCGTCGCCTCGCCAGCGGGTACGGGCTCGTCGACCAGGCCGTCACCCGCCGGGTCATCTCGGAGTTCGCCAGGCGTACGCCCGTTCCCCGCTCCGACGCCGCGGCGGCGCATCAGCTGACCGCGCGGGAGACCGAGATCGTGGAGCTGCTCGCGCAGGGCCTGTCCAACGTCGAGATCGCCGAGCAGCTCTTCATCGAGACCAGCACGGTCAAGTCGCACCTCGGGCGGGCCATGGCCAAGATCGGCGCACGGGACCGGCTGCAGACCGTGGTGTGGGCGTACCAGAACGGAGTGATCCACCGGTGACAGCCACGCCTCGGTCAGGCGGGTGCGGCCGTCACCGGCGAACCCGGGACGGTCAGGTGCGGGAGGTGGCCCAGGCGCCGCACGTGACACCGTTGAACACGCCATAGCGGGTGCAGACCCGGATGGTGATGTACCGGTTCTCGGCCACGTCCTCGTTGCAGGCGACGCGACCGCCGATGTTGTCGCCGCAGATTCCCGTTCGGCCGTAGCTCGTGTACCACTCGGCGTAGGAGGCGTAGTTGCCCGGGTAGGGGTCGTAGGTGTAGTGGGTGAGGGTGATGTAGTCGCCAGCGCTCTCAAAAAGGGCCGACCCGTAGGCGTTGCTGGAGTAGGCGTCGGCACTCGCCGGTGCCGCCGTTCCCGTCACCAGCGCCGCGATCATCGCACCCGAGATGGCCAGCGTTCTGAGCAACTTCATCGATCTCTCCCTGCCGTGGACTGTCCGGTGGAGCACCGGCTCCCGCTTCAGCTTGATCGACCGCAGCGCCCGCCGGAACCACCTCGAACAGTCCCGAACAACCTCGAACAGACGTCGCGACCCGCCCGACACCGGGGCCGGCTGGCCAGCCGGCAAGTCCTATTGGTTCAATAGGAATACCGTGAACGATCCGCAGGGGGCCCGAGTGACACTCTCCCTCCCGTCCGCCACCGAGGCGACAATCCTCAAGCCGCTCTCCCCACGCCTGCTCACCCCCCACGAGGGCAACGCCGAGATGCGCTGGGAGGCCATGGCGGGGCAGGGTCAGGTGGTCCCCATCGACCGGTTCTTCGTCCGCAACCACACCCGCAGCCCGCTGCTGGACGTCGACACCTGGCGGTTGCGCCTGTTCGGCACCGGCCTACGGGGCTCGCCGACACGGGACGACCCGGTCGAGTTCGACTACGGCGACCTCCGGGCCATGCCCGCCGAGGAGACCACCGCCCTGCTGGAGTGCGCGGGCAACGGGCGCCGCTTCTTCGCCTCCCAGCAGGCCCGCCCGGCACCGGGCGTGCCGTGGACCCTCGGCGCCGTGGGGGTGGCGCGCTGGCGGGGCGTACGACTGTCGACCGTTCTTCGCCACGCCGGTCTGACCGACACCGCGGTCGCCGTGCAGCCCGAGGGTCTCGACCCGGACTACGTCACCGGCGGGGAGAACCTTGGCCGGGTACGCCGACCGATACCGATCGGCAAGGCCCTCGACGACGTGTTGCTGGCGTACGAGATGAACGGACGGGCGCTGCCGGTCGACCACGGTTTCCCGGTGCGGTTGGTGGTGCCGGGCTGGATCGGCATCTTCTCGATCAAGTGGGTCGGCCCGATCGAGGTCTCCGCCACACCCCTCTTCTCCCCGTGGAACACCCGGTTCTACCGGATGTTCGGTCCCGGTCATCCGGTCGCTGGCAGACCCGTGACGACCACGGTGGTCAAGAGCGCCTTCGAACTACCGTGGGACGCCCGCGTTCCGGCCGGTGGGGAGGTGCTGCTGCGGGGCCGATCCTGGTCCGGCAACGGCCCGATCCGCACGGTCGACATCAGCACCGACGACGGGGCGACCTGGCGACCCGCCGACCTCGACCCCGCCGACGAGGGCGGGGCCTGGCAGCGATGGACGGCGCTCTGGCGCCCGCCGAGGCCCGGCCGGTGGACCCTGCGCGCCCGGGCCACCGACGTCACCGGGGCGGGCCAACCGGACCAGGCCCGTCCCAACGCTCTCGGGTACCTGTTCGACGGTGTCGTCCGGCACCCGGTGACGGCCGACTGACCGGCCCACGCACCCGGGTCAGTCGTTCCACTCCTTGGCGAGCAGCTCATAGGAGTTGACCCGGTCGGCGTGCGCGTGAGTGATCGTGGTGACGAGCAGCTCGTCGGCGGTGGTGACCTCCCGCAGCGTGTGCAGCCGTTCGACGACCGTTGCGGGCGATCCGACGAACTGGGTGTCGACCCGGTCGGCGACGAGCTCGCGATCATCGTCCGTCCAGGGCAGCGTGGCTGCCTGCTCCGGACTCGGGAACGGGATCGCGCCCTCGCCGCTGCGGATGCTGCGTACCCACGGGCCGTACGGCGCGGCCAGCCGGCGTGCCGTGTCGTCGGTCTCGGCGACGACCACGTCGGCGGAGACCACCACGTACGGCTCGGCGAGCGCGGCCGAGGGCTGGAACGCCGCACGGTAGGCGGAGACCGCGTCAAGGACCGACGAGGGGCTGACGTGGTAGTTGGCGGCGAAGGGCAGGCCCAGCGCGCCAGCCAGTTGGGCGCTCTCCCCGCCGCTGCTGCCGAGCAGCCACACCTGAAGGTCGGTGCCCTCCCCCGGCACGGCATGCGCGTCCAGACCATTGGCGTCGAGGTAGTCGCCGCGCAGCAGGGCCAGGACGTCGGCAACCTGTTCGGCGAAGGGCGGTGGTTGGGCGCCCGGTTGGTGCAGCAGGTCACTGCTCAGGGCGAAACGCGGTGAGGCGAGCACGCTGGCGTAGGAGAACGGCGGCGGAATGAGCAGCCCGTCGACCACCTGGGCCTCGGCCGGCGGCGGGGTGGGCGCGGCGAGTTCCCGGGCCGCCTCGACGCGCCGCTGGCCGGAGCGACCGAGCCCGAGGTCGATGCGGCCCGGGTGCAGGGCGGCGAGGGTGCCGAACTCCTCGACCACCGACAGAGCGGTGCGGTGGCCGACCTGGACGGCTCCGGAGCCGACGCGGATCACGCTGGTGGCTGCGGCCACCTGCCCGATGAGCACGGCCGGCGCCGAACTGGCCACGCCTGCGGCGAGGTGGTGCTCGGCCAGCCAGTAGCGGTGGTAGCCGGACTGCTCCGCCCGACGGGCCAGGTCGACGGTGTTGCGCAGGGCATCGGTGACGGTGCCGCCTGCGGGCACCGGCGCGAGGTCGAGAATGGACAGTGGAGTTCGTGACATGGATGGTCCCCGATTCTGGTCAGACCGCTGCGGCGAGGGTCACCGGCGGAAGGAAGGGACGGCTGGGAATGGTCCGGCGCAGCACCGGGGCCACCTCGGCCTGGAACAGCTCCAGGCTTTCCCGATGCTGCTTGTCGGTCAGCCCGTCGTGGTCGGCCTGAAGGTGGATGACCTCGTGGCCGAACTGCTCGTGATAGCGCAGCACCTTGTCGATGAGCTGCTGTGGACTGCCGACGAGGATCGAGCTGCGGTCGATGGCGTCCTCCAGGGTGTCGAAGACCGGCTGCACGCCGAGCCGCCGGAACGCGGCCAGCCGGGCGTCGAAGATCGGCCGGTACCTCTCGACCGCTTCCTGCGAGGTGCGGGCCACATAGAAACCAGCGGTGCCGGCGCCGACGAGGGCATCGGCCGGATCGTGCCCGTAGTGGACCCACCGTTCCCGGTAGTGGCGGATGAGCTCGGCGTACGGCTCGATGGGGTTGGTGACGTTGGCGGAGAAGATCGGGTCGCCGTACCGGGCGGCGAGGTCGACGGAATCTCTGCTGGTGGCGCTGCCGTGCCAGACCCGGATGGGCTGCTGCAACGGCCGGGGCCAGGTCTCCGCGTCGGTCAACGACGGCCGGTACGCCCCCGACCAGGTGACCGTGTCCTCCCGCCAGAGCCGGCGGAACAGCTCGTAACCCTCCCGGTTGCGGTCCCACTGGTCCTCGGCGGTGACGTGGAACAGTTGCGCCTGCGCCGCGCCGTTGCCCTTGCCGATGATCAGTTCGAGCCGACCGCCGGAGAGGTGGTCGAGGGTGGCGTAGTCCTCGTACGCGCGGACCGGGTCGAGCAGGCTGAGCGTCGTGACGGCGGTGAACAGCCGGATGGTGGAGGTGCGGGCCGCGATGTGGCTCAGCACCACCGGCGGCGACGACGAGATGAACGGTCGCTCGTGCCGTTCGCCGACGCCGTACCCGTCGAAGCCGAGTTCCTCGGCCAGGACGGCCGTGTCGACCACCTCCCGGAACCGCTCGGTGGTGCTGCGGCGCTGGCCGGTCACCGGGTCGGGCAGGTGGGTGATCAGGGTTATCAGCAGGAACTTCATGCGAGGACCGTCACTTTCGGCGGGAGGGTCGGGCAGACGGTTGCCATCGCGGTCACACGGCACCGACCGGGGTGACCGGGCGGGCGGCGCTGAGGCCCAGGTGGTCGCGCAGGGTGCTGCCGGCGTACTCGGTGCGGAAGACGCCCCGTTCCTGCAGCAGCGGAACGACCTGGTCGACGAACTCGTCGAGCCCGCCCGGGGTCAGGTGCGGCACCAGGATGAACCCGTCCGCGGCGTCCGACTGCACGAAGTGGTTCATCCGCTCGGCGACCTGCTGCGGAGTGCCGACGAAGGACTGCCGGCCGGTGACCTCGATGATCAGGTCGCGGATGCCGAGTCCCTTCTCCTCGGCCAGGACCCGCCACTGCCGCGCGGTGTCGACCGGATCGGGATACATGCCGGCGCGGCCCCGGCTGATCGCGTCGCCGGAGACGTCCGGGTCCTCGGCGGGCAGCGGGCCCTCGGGGTCGTACCCGGAGAGGTCCCGGTTCCAGAGCTGTTCCAGCAGCAGGATCGCGGTCTGTGGGCTGACCTGCTGTCGGCGGATGTGGTGAGCGCGTTCCTGCGCCTCGGCGTCGGTGTCCCCGAGGACGAAGGTGACCCCGGGGATCACTTTCAAGTCGTCGGGTTGCCGGCCGTACCGGGCCAGCCGGGACTTCACGTCCCGGTAGAACTCCTGGCCGGCGTCGAGCGTGCCGTGTCGGGAGAAGATCGCGTCGGCACTGGACGCCGCGAACTCACGCCCGTCGGGAGAGTCGCCGGCCTGGAGGATCACCGGGTGCACCTGAGGGCTGCGGGGCACCGTGAAGTGCCCGGCGATGTCGAACTGGTCGCCGTGGTGGGCGAAGCCGCCGGGGTCGGCCTCCGTGACGTACCGGCCGCCGTCCCGGTCGCCCACGATGGCCTCCGCGGGCCACGACTCCCACAGCTCCCGAGCGGTACGCACGAACTCGGCGGCCCGGTCGTAGCGCAGCGAACGGTCGAGGTAGCCACCGCGACGGAAATTCTCCCCGGTGAACGTGTCCGAGGTGGTGACGACGTTCCAGGCGGCCCGCCCGTCCGAGAGGTGATCCAGGCTGGCCAACTGCCGGGCCAGCTCATACGGTTCGCGGAAGGTGGTGTTCAGTGTGCCGGCCAGCCCCAGGTGGGTGGTGACGGCGGCGAGCGCGGCGAGCACGGTCAACGTGTCCGGGCGGCCGACCACGTCCAGGTCGTGGATGCGGCCCCGCTGCTCGCGCAGACGCAGACCCTCGGCGAGGAAGAGGAAGTCGAACGTGCCGCGCTCGGCTGTCCGGGCCAGGTGGACGAAGGAGGAAAAATCGATCTGGCTGCCGGAGGCCGGGTCACTCCAGACGGTGGTGTTGTTCACGCCGGGAAAGTGCGCGGCCAGGATGATCTGCTTGGGCATGATGGTCTCCTCAGCTCAGGCGGTCGCCGCGACGGCGTAGCGGCTGGCCGGTCGGGGCAGGCCGAGCAGGTCACGCAAGGTCCCGCCGGGATAGCCGGCGCGGAACAGGCCCCGATCCCGTAGCGCGGGCACCAGTGCCCGGGTGGTCGCGGTCAGGTCGTCGGGGAGCACGGCGGGTCGCAGCCGGAAACCGTCCACTCCGGCCCGGTGCCACTCGGCGAGGAGATCGGCCAGCTGTCCCGGAGTGCCGGTGAAGATGGCCGCGTCCGACGTGAATTCCTCGCCGTGCAGCTCGTCGAGGCGGGTCCTGCGGTGCCGGGCCAACGTCGGTGTCTCGTCGAGCAGCACCACCAGGTCGGCGAGGACGCGCAGCGGCGCGTCGGTCCGGCCGACGGTCACCTCGGCCACCCGCACCTCGGCCACGATCGCGGCGGCGTGCTCGGTGTCGGTCGGGGTGACGAAGACGATGTCGGCGTGCCGGGCGGCGAACGCGTACGGCACCGACGAGTGGGCCAGCGCGGCGACGACCGGCTGTCCCTGCGGGGACCGGGGCACGATGGTGGGGCCCTTGACGGAGAACCACCGACCGGTGAAGTCGATGTAGTGCAGCCGCTCCCGGTCGACGAAGCGGCCGGTCGGCACATCTCGGATCACGGCGTCGTCCTGCCAGCTGTCCCAGAGCCGGCGGACCACCTCCACCGCGTCGCCGGCCTCGGCGAAGAGGTCACCGACCATCCGCACGGCTTCCGGTTCGTCGAGCCGGGCCAGGTCCAGCGGCGGGATCTCACGGCGGCCGAAGTGCCCGGCCTCGGCCTGCCGTGCGGAGACCCGGGGCCGCCAACCGGCTCGCCCGCCGCTGACGTGGTCGAGCGTGGCCACCGCCGTGGAGAGGTGGAACGGCTCGGTGTGGGTGGTGCTGGTGGTCGGGATCAGCCCGATGTGCCGGGTCAGCGGGGCGAGCCGGGCCGCGATCTGCACCGCGTCGAGGCGTCCCCGAAGCTGGTCGACACGGCCATCGGGGCCGTCGGGCCCCGACGTCTGGAGGTCGAGGCTGTCCTCGATGGTGAGCAGGTCCAGTGCGCCGTCTTCGGCCTCGCCGGCGAGAGCATTCCAGTAGCGGGCGGTCAGGGGCGCGGTCGCGTCGGCCAACGAGAGCCGCCAGGCGGCAGGATGCCAGCCGAGACCATCGAGCGCGACGGCCAGGTGCAGGGTCTTCTCGGTCATGGGTGTTCCTCCTACGGTCGGCCGGTGGTGACGAGCGTGGGCAGCGCGTCGAGCAGGGACCGCGTGTAGTCGTGTCGGGGGTAGGTGAAGACGTCACCGACCGGGCCCTGCTCCACTACCGCGCCGTCGTGCATGACCAGGACCCGGTCGCTGAGGTGGTGCACCACACCCAGGTCGTGGGAGATGAAGAGCAGGGCGGTGCCGTCGGTGGCACGCAGGTCGGCCAGCAGGTCGAGGACCTGGGCCTGGACGGAGACGTCGAGGGCGGAGACCGGTTCGTCGCAGATGATCAGGGCTGGTCGGGGCGCGATCGCGCGGGCGATGGCGACCCGCTGCCGCTGTCCGCCGGAGAGCTGCCGGGGATGCCGGTCGAACAGGTCGACGCCGAGACCGACGCGGCGCAGCAGGTCGACGACGTGGTCGCGCCGGTCCGACCGGCCGACGTCGGGGTCGAGGTTCTCCGCGACGACCCGCCCCACCGTGTAGCGGGGGTCGAAGGAGCTCAGCGGATCCTGGGAGATCATCTGCAGTCTGCGCCGCAACGGGCGACGGATCCGCTCCGGGCTCCCCGCCCACGACGTCCCCTCGAAGGTGACGGTGCCCGCGTCGACGTCGAGCAGACCGGCGACGATCCGGGCGACGGTGCTCTTGCCGGAGCCGGACTCCCCCACCAGGCCGAGCGTCTCGCCCCGAGCGATGGAGAAGGAGACGTCCCGGACCACGGTGTGGTCGCCGTACCTCTTGGTCAGCCCGCCCGCGTCGAGGACCGTGTCGTCGGAGCGGACCTCGGGCCGGGCGGGCAGTGCGGTCCGCGCCGCCTCGGCCACGGGGCCGAGCCGGCGGCCCCGCGACGTCGCCGACGGCACCGCGGCCAGCAACTGCCGGGTGTACGGATGCGACGGGGCCCGCAGCAGCTGGCTGGTGGGGCCCTGCTCGACGATCCGACCGTCCCGCATCACCAGGACCCGGTCGGCGACCTGGGCGACGACCGCCAGGTCGTGGCTGATCAGCAGCAGACTCACTCCGGCGGTCCGCCGCTCGGCGAGCAGCCGCAGGATCTGGGCCTGCACGGTGACGTCCAGCGCGGTGGTCGGCTCGTCGGCGATGAGCAACGCCGGTTCCCCGGCGATGGCCGAGGCGATCAGGGCCCGTTGCCGCAGCCCGCCGGAGAGCTGGTGCGGGTACTGCCGGGCCCGACGCTCCGGCTCCGGTAGGTGGACCAGGTCGAGCAGGTGGCTGACGCGGCCGGCCCGTTCCCGGCGCCCGACGATGTCGTGGGTGGTGAGCACCTCGCCGATCTCGGCGCCCACCGTACGCAGCGGGTCGAGGGAGACCAGCGCGTCCTGGAGGACCAGCCCGGCGAGCCGGCCACGGACCCGCCGCCAATCCCGTGGCCGATAACCGCGCACGTCCTGGTCGGCCAGTTCGAGCCGAGTGGCGCGGACCTGCGCGCCCGGGCCGGCGAGACCCACCAACGTACGGGCCGTGACGCTCTTGCCGGAGCCGGACTCCCCGACGACGGCCACGCACTCGCCGCGCTCGACGGTGAAGCTGATCCCGCGCACCGCGCCCACCCGGCCGGTCGGGGTGTCGAAGTCGACATGCAGGTCCTCGACCGCGACCAGGGGGGCCATCAGTGCCTCCGCCCGTCGAAGCGGGCCTGCCAGCGCCGGCCGACGACGGTCAACGACACCACGGTGGCGGTGACCGCCAGGCCGGGCAGGATGCTGATCCACCAGGCCACCTGGAGGTAGTTGCGTCCCTCGGAGAGCATCGCGCCCCACTCCGGCGACGGCGGCTGCGGGCCCATGCCGAGGAAGCTGAGCCCGGCGGCGGCGAGGACCGCCTCGCCGAGCCCGATCACGGCGAGCACCGGCACCGGGCCGACCACGTTGGGCAGCACGTGCCGCACCACCAGCCGGCCCCGGGACTGGCCGAAGGTGACGGCCTGCTCGACGTAGCCCGAGCGGCGGACGACCAGCGTCTGACCGCGCACCACCCGGGCGTGGTGGGGCAGGGTGGCGACGCCGATGGCGACGATCAGGCTGGCGGTGCCGGGGCCGGCCACGGCGATGAACAGCAGGGCCAGCAGCAGCATGGGAAATGCCGACAGCGCGTCCAGGGTGCGGCTGAGCGCCTCGTCGGCGACCCGGTGCGCGAGGCCGGCGAGCAGGCCGAGCAGCACACCGCCGGTCACCGCGATCGCGGTGGCGGCCACACCGATGGTGAGCGAGTGGCCGGCGCCGTGCACCACCCGGGTCCAGACGTCGCGGCCGAGGTGGTCGGTGCCGAACCAGTGCGCCGCGCCGGGCGGGCTCAGCACGGCGAGCGGGTCGGCCGCGAGCGGATCGCCGGGGGCCAGCGCCGTCGGCCAGGCCGCGGCGACGACAAGCAGGATCAGGTACGCCCCGGCGGCGACCGGGCCGGGTCGCGGCCGAGCCCGTCGGCGTACGGCCGGGCGGGCCGGGTCGGCGAGGGTCAGCGCGGGGGCGTCGGTGAGCGGGGGGCCCAGGGTGACGGTCATCGGGGTCAGCTCCTTCGCAGACGCGGGTCGACCAGCAGGTACGCCAGGTCGGCGGCGGTGTTGACGACGACGTAGACGGCGGCCGAGAGGGTGACCACGGCCAGCACCACCGGCATGTCCCTGGTGGAGACGGCCGTGAGGGTGACCTGGCCGAGGCCGGGCCGTCCGAAGACCTGTTCGACGATGACGGCGCCGCCGAGCAGGATGCCGAAGAGCCAGCCGGCCAGGGTGACGGCCGGCAGCAGCGCGTGGCGCAGCGCGTGGCGGACCAGCACCGCGCGTTCCCGGACACCCCGGGATCGGGCGGTGAGCACGAACGGCTCGTCGAGAGCGCGGTCGAGCCCGTCGCGGAGCACCTGAGCCAGCAGCCCGGCGATGGGCAGCGCGAGGGTGACGGCGGGTAGCACCAGCGCGGCGATCCCCTGGTCGCCGGAGACCGGGAAGAACCCGAACCGGAACGACAGCACACTGAGCAGCACGAGCCCGATCAGGAACGGCGGGGTGGAGACCAGCAGCAGTTCGGCTCCGGAGCTGGCCCGGCGCAGAAACGGCCGCCGGTCCCCGGCCGTGGCCACGGCGATGAGCAGTGCGAGCAGCACCCCGAGCCCGGCGGCGGCGACCGCGAGGGCGAGGGTGGGGGCGAGTTGTTCGCCGATCACCTCCGCGACCGGGCGTTGCAGCAGGTAGGAGCGACCCAGGTCGCCGCCGGCGAGCCGTCGGAGGTAGTCGACGTACTGCACGAGGGCCGGCCGGTCCAGACCCCACTCGGTGACGATGTCGGCGCGGATCTGCGGGGTGTCCGCGCCGTCGCCAATGATGTTGTCCACGGTGTCGCCGGGGGCGGCCAGCAGCGCCAGGTAGGCGGCGGTGGCCGCGACCCAGAGGACGACCAGGCCGGCGCCGAGCCGGCGGGCCACGACACGAACGGGTGGGCGGCTCATGTCACTTGCCGATCCACAGGTCGTACGCGCTGGCGGGCACCCCGGCGGTGGGCTCGAAACGAACCCCGCCGACGCCGACGCTGGCGGCGATCTGGTCGGCCGGGGCGTAGAGCGGCAGCACCAGGGCCTGCTCGGCGACGACCTGTTGCTGCAGGTCGGCGTAGATGCCGGCACGCTTCGTCGGTTCGGCGGTGGCCTGACCGGATTCCAGGAGCTGGTCGATCCGCGGGTCGTTGACCTGGGTGCGGTTGATGCCGCCCTTCGAGTGCAGCAGCAGGTTCAGTGCGGCACCGGCGTCGGTGTCCGCACGAGAGTTGTCGAAGACCTCGTACTCGTTGCGCTGCAACGCCTCCGTGGCGGTGCCCTGGTCGACCAGCGAGACCTTCAGATCGATGCCGGCGCTCTGCTTGACGGCGGCCTGGACGGCCTGGGCAAGGACGTCGCGGCGGTCGCGGACGAAGGGTGCCGACTGCACGAGCCGTACGGTGAGCCGCTTGCCGCCCTTCACCCGGTAGCCGTCGGCGTCCCGGGAGGCCCAGCCGGCCTGGTCGAGCAGGGTGTTCGCCTTGGCGGCATCGCCGCTGTAGCCGCCTTCGAGGCGCTTGTCGTAGAGCGGGCTGGACGGGCTGATCACACTCCAGGCGCGGGTGGCGGTGTCGCGGTAGACCGACGTCAACACGGTGTCGACGTCGACGGCCTCCCGGAACGCCTGCCGGACCCGTAGGTCGTCGAAGGGTGCGTGGGAGGTGTTGAAGTAGTAGGAGTAGGCCGATCCGGAGTTGAGCTCGCGGGTCAGGCGCAGCGTCCGGTTGCCGGTGACCAGCGGCTGGTCCGTTGCGGGCACCCCCTCGATGAGCTGCACCTGGCTCGACGTGAGCGCCCCCACGCGCACCGCCGACTCCTTCAGGAACCGGTAGGTGATCCCGTCGAGGTAGGCCGGTCCGGTGTGCGTCGCGGTGGGCGGCGCCCAGTCGTAGCCGGCGTTGCGTCGGTAGTGCAGCTCCTGGCCGGGGACGTAGCGGTCCAGCACGAACGGCCCGGTGCCGACCACGTCGATCCCACCGGCTTTGAGGTTCTTCGCCTGGCGCAGCGACGTCGGGGAGATCTGCGCGCCCTGCGGGGAGGCGAGGAAGTCGAGGATGAGCACGTCCGGCGCGCTGAGGACGAGCCGTACGGTGCGCGGGTCGACGGCCTCGACGGCCTTGAGGTTGCGCAGTTGAACGGCGGCGACGCCCGGGGCGTACCCGGGTTCCCGGAGCTTGTCGATGTTGGCCTTGACGGCCGCCGAGTCGAAGGGCGTGCCGTCGGTAAAGGTGACCCGGTCGCGCAGCGTCAGGGTGTAGGACAGCGCGTCCGGCGTTACCTGCCAGCCGGTCGCCAGCCAGGGCGCCAGCTTGCCCTGCTGGTCGTACGTGAGCAGGGACTCGAAGGTGTTCCAGACCAGCAGGCGGGCCTTGGCCTGGGCGTACTGGTGCGGGTTGAGGGTGATCGGCTCGGTCTCCACGGCCCAGGTGAGGGTGCCGCCGGAGCGGGGCTGGCCGGCCGCCTCGGCAGCCGGGGTGGTGCCGGTGGAGCAGCCGGCAACGACGGCGAGCAGTGGGGCGAGCGCGGCGGCGGCCAGGGTTCGCAAGCGGTACGCGGGCATGGTGGAATCTCCTGTCCAGGCAGGCGGAAGCGGGTATGCCGACACCCGGCCCGGCGCGTGGGCGCGGGCCGGTGACGGTGTCGGTGCGGTGGTGGCGCGGCGGTGCGCCTCACCTCGGCAGGCCGATGCGGCGGGCCGGGTTACGGGCGTGGGTGCCGGGTCAGGCCAGACAGGAACTCGACCACACCCGACCGAAGTCGATGTGGCCGCGGATCGTCAGCCGCAGCTCGCTGGACATGACAGGAGTCCACCTTCCGCCGGTGGTGGTGTCAACGAATCCGTTGCCGGATGTCGGCTATCGCACGCGGGGACGTCGATGCGTTGACGGATACCCTACTAGACCTATAGGGTTTACAGGAATTGCGTCTGGTCGGTGGACCGGCCCGTCACGGGCAGGCGACCGCAAGGGTCAGGCGGCGGGTCGGCGGGTCGTCGCGTTCTGGTCGCCGGCCAGCCCGGCGTAGCGGCCCCGGTGGTACAGCAGCGGCGAACCGACGTCGGCATGCCGGAGCACCTCCGGCTCGGCCAGCACCACGGCGTGATCGCCGACGGTCACCCGGTCGACGACCCGGCAGAGCAGCCAGGCCAGGGTGTCGTCGAGGATCGGCACCCCCTCCGGGCCGGTCCGCCAGCGGGTGGGAGCGGCGAAACGGTCGATGCCGCTTGTCGCGAAGGTTCGGGCCAGCGCCTGCTGATGGTGGGCGAGCAGGTGCACTGCCACATGTCGGGCACGGGCCACCGCGGGCCAGCTCGACGAACCGAGGTTCAGGCAGAACGAGACGATCGGCGGCGCCAGCGACACCGAGGTGAACGAGGTGGCGGTGAAGCCGACCGCCGGCGATCCGGGAGCGGTCACCACCGTGACGGTGCTGGCCTGATGGCGCAGCAACGTCCGCAGCGCGTCGCTGTCGGCGTCGATCGGGGCGTCGGTGGACTGGGTCATGGCGATCCTCCGGAGGGGTTGGTCCTGAGGGGCTACGAATGGTCGGCGGGATCGCCCGCCAGCCGCTCGTACGGGGTCTTCTCGCCGGCCTCGACGGCGATCGGCAGCCGGTTCTCCGCCGGAGGCAACGGGCAGGTCGCGAAGTCGGTGTACGCGCAGGGCAGGTTGGTGGCCCGGTTGAAGTCGAGCGTCACCCGGCCCTGCTCGTCCGGCGCGCCGACCGCCAGGGACCGGTTGGCCGGATAGGTGGTGACCCCGGACGTCGTGTCGGTGAACAGCACCGACAGACTCCCGGGCCTCCCGCCGTCGAAGGCGGTCAGGCTCAGCGGCACCCCGTCGACGGTGAACTCGATCCGACCGGGTGCGTCATAGACGTGCTCGAGCCCTTCCACCGCCGCGCCGACCGTGGTCGGCCTCGGGCTGTCGAACGGAACGAATCGCCCACTCACGACCCAGCGCGGGTGGGGCGGGTACGTCGGCGTGCCCCGGTAGCCGAGGCGCAGCGCGTGGTCCGGTCGTCGGGGGCGGAGGATGTCATGCCCACCCCGGCGGGCCACCTCCAGCACGCCACCGTCGATGCCCACGGTGCTGCCGGCACGCTCGGCGATCGGCCCGAACTCGTGGCGGCCCCGAACCCGCCGGCCGTCGACGACGAGCTCTTCGTCAGCACCGAGAGCGACCACCGGCCCGCCAGCACCGGTGTGCCACTCCCCCGGCAGGTCGGGGAACCGCTGCGGCGCCGGGGTGAGCCAGTGCAGACCGGTGACGGCGAGGAAGCCGTGCGGGTCGGCCCGAGCCTCCTCGTGGCGTCGGTGCCACTCCTGCCAGTCCTCGTCGAACTCGCGCCGGGAATCCGCGGCGGTGGGCGATGCGGCATCAATACTCAAGACAGGTCCTCTCGACGAGGTGCACCTCCGCGCCGGCGGGATGCGGGGAAGCCGGTCGCGCTCCGGCTGCGGGAAGCCGGGCAGGCGAGGGCTGGGGCGGCCCGTTCAGGCCGGCATGGGCTCGCCGGGACAGAGCTGCGCGGCGACCCGCATCAGGTCGACGACCCGGCGGGAGGTGAACAGGCGAACGGGCAGCATGCGGTCGATTTTCCTACCAACAAGGTAGGATTTCAAGCCCTCGGGGCGGATCGAGGCATCTGGGGCCACCAACCCAGGGTCGACAGTGGACCCGGCCGGAGTACGATCCGGCTGCGTACCGCAGTGATGGACCTCCAGCTGTCGACCCCTCGATAGGAGCCTGGCATGGCCGGCCCGGACGAAGAACTCGCCGCGAAGCTTCAGCCCGACGTGCCGCACGCGGCGCGGATCTGGAACTACTGGATGGGCGGCAAGGACAACTTCCAGTCCGACCGGGCGGCCGGCGACGCTGTCGCCGAGGTCTACCCGGAGATCGTCCTGATGGCGCAGCAGTCACGCGTGTTCCTGGTACGGGCCGTGCGTTACCTCGCCGCCGAGGCGGGCATCCGGCAGTTCCTGGACATCGGCACCGGCCTGCCCACCATGCAGAACACGCATGCGGTCGCCCAGGGGATCGCGCCCGACTCGCGGATCGTCTACGTGGACAACGACCCGATGGTGCTGGTGCACGCGCGGGCGCTGCTGGCCAGCACGACGTCGGAGGGCGTCACCACCTACGTGCCCGCCGACTACCACGACCCGGAGAAGATTCTCGCCGAGGCGGCGCAGACGCTCGACTTCGACCAGCCCATCGCCGTGATGTACATGGGCGTGCTGGGCTACGAGCCCGACCTGGCCGTGGTGCGCTCGATTGTCGGGACGACGATGGACGCGATGCCGTCCGGCAGTCACCTGGTGCTGTGGGACGGCACCAACACCAGCCCAGCGGTGGTTTCCGGCGCCGACCGGCTGGCGCAGAGTGGCGGCGTTCCGTACATTCTGCGCAGCCCGGAGGACCTCGGCAGTTGTTTCTCCGGCCTGACTATGGTGGAGCCGGGCCTCGTGCCGATCCCCCTGTGGCGACCGGACGACGCCGACGCCACCGGGATCGACGCCTACGGCGCCGTGGCCCGCAAGCCCTGACCGACGCGAGTCCGCCCTGCTCTCGCCGCTACGGCGGGAGCAGGGCGGACGCCGTTCACCGGTCGCACGTCAGGGTCAGCCCGTCGGGTACCGCGCTGGTTGCCACCAGCAGGCCGAACGTCGCCACACCGTCCGGCGCCAGGGTCCCGTTGTACGAGGCGTTGCGGACCGTAACGTCGGCACCGACCGTCTCGGCCGCCCCACCCCAGACCGTCTGGACGCGCTCGTCGCCGGACCACCGCCAGGAGACGCGCCAGCTGTCGAGTGGCTGCGCCCCGGTGTTGCGGACCGTGGTCGTGACGACGAAACCGCTGCCCCAGCGGGCGTCGATGGTCGCCGTCGCGCGGCAGGCAGCCAGCGGCGCGGTCCGGGCCGATGAGATCAGGTACGGATCCCGCCGGCCCTCGGCGTCGCTGAACCGGTACCAGTACTCCGTGTTCGGCACCAGCCGGCCGATGGTCACCGAGCCGTTGCGCTCCGGCCCGGAGACTGCCTCGGCCACCGGAGCCTGCCACCGTTGGGCGTCCTCGCGGCTGGCGAAGAGGCTGATGGTCATCGGCGGGTTGTAGCCACAGGGCGGGCTGAACAAGATCGCGTACGAGATGGTCACGCTCGTGGTGGTGGCCCCGGTCACGCTACCGGTGATCGGCAACGCCGGCGGGCAGGTCATCGTCGGTGACGGCGACGGCGTTGGAGTGGCCGACGGGGTTGAAGTTGGCGTCGCCTCGGCGGCGCTGGTTGTCCCGGTCCAGGCGGCCAGCGCCATGGTCGTGACAGCGAGGAACATGCGAAGCATCGGTGCCTCCGTGGTTACCGGGCACCGAGGACCGAGGTGGTAGCCGGTGCCGCACTCGGGTTTCCGGCCGTCGACGAGGGCTGCCCGGCACGGGTGGCATGGCCACCTCGTGCGCCCTGTGGACCGGAGAAGATCTGGTGCGCGCTGGCTCCCGAGCACGACCGATCCACAGCATCGCATTCGACAAACATCAATACAAGGAAGACGTGATCCTGTCGAACATCGTCCGTCTTCTCTTCGCCGGACGGACACGCGCCGGGCGTCCGGGCCGAGAATGATTCATCACGGTCTATCACATCGGACGCGGGAGCACACCATGCTCGACAGAAGCAGCACGACTCGGCGACCCCGGGTGGCGAGGGCACTGATCGCGGCAGGCGCTGCGGCAGTGCTGGCGGCTGCCCCACTCGCGGCACCGGCGCCCGCTGGCGCCGCCGTCAGCAGGGCCGAACTCGCCCTCCGCTGGGCGCCCATCCACTACCAGGACGTCGATGCCACCGGCAGCCACGCTCTGGGCGGCCGATCGGACTACATCACCCAGGTCGACTTTGACGGCGACCTCAACGGACGCAACAACTGGGAACGGGCCGGCCAGGCTGGCGCTTCACTCGCCGCCCACGCCTACTACTCCGTCGTCGAGACGAGCACCCACTGGTACATCACGTACCTCTTCTTCCACCCTCGTGACTGGACCGACCACCCGTTCTTCGAGACCGAGCACGAGAACGACGGCGAGGGTGCCCTGTTCGCGATCGAGCGTGACGGCTCGGCGTACGGCGTCCTGCGCTCGGCCGTCACCGTCGCGCACAGCGACTTCTACTCGTACACCCCGGCCGGCAGCACCTGGACCAGTGGCCGGGAGAGTGTCGACGGCACCCTGCAGTTCCAGGCGTCACCGCACGACACGTTCCAGCATCCGGTGACCGCACAGGAGGCTCAGGGCCACGGCCTGAAGGCATACCCACAGAACAACATCAACGGCGACGGCCTGGTCTACTACCCGTCGACCGTCGCCGAGACGCCGAGTGATGGCAACGACCGCGACGTGCGGTATCAGCTGATCGACATCTTCGCCGCCGGCGGCCTGTGGGCCCAGCGGTCCAACCCGAGCCTGTTCGCCAGCCTGGGCACGTTCGCCGGCGACACGACCGGCGACTGCGGCGTCGGCACCTGGAGTTGCTCGACCAACTCGGCCAACGCACCCTGGGGCTGGGACGACGGCAACGACGTACCCGCGCGGGGCGAGATCGCCAGCGACCCGGCGAAGCTGTCAGCCGACTACTTCACGGTGCCGGCCGGCCTGGCGCGTGCCTACAGCTACAACCCGTACGCCGGAGCGGCGGCAGCACTCGCCGAGGCGGCGAGGACCGCACCGCCGATCGTCGACTGACCGGTCCGCTGCGGTCGTCTCCGTCTCCCCGGGCCGGATCTCCCGGGTCCTTTCACCGGGGAGACGGAGCGACCCGCACCCGGTCGCTCTCGTCGTCGGAGAGGAACGACGCCAGTGCGCCCCCCTGCTCGGCGACGGCGGTGCGCTCGGCCCGGGAGAGACCCCGCAGTGGGCTGACGGTCACGGTGTTCGACTCGACTCCCCAGGTCGCGGCGACGCGGCCGTCGACCAGCACCACACGCTCGCCGGCCACGGACAGGCCGCGATGGGCGTCGTCGATGATTCGGCTGCGGTCGTCGTAGCCGAGGATCGCGTTGTCGAACGCCGGCAGGAACCGCACCGGGGCGGGTGTCTCGGGGTCGGGGCGCGGTGCGTCGGGCAGGTCGATCAACGTCCGGCCGCGCTCGTCGCGGAAGGTGACCAACTCCTCGCGCATCGCGGCCACGGCGGCCGGCAAGCCGGCGAGGCCGCACCAGGCGCGCAGGTCGGCCGTGGCTGCCGGACCGAACGCGGCCAGATAGCGCCGGACGAGCACCTGGCCGACGGGGTCGGAACCCTCCGGGGCCGACCGGTCGATCTCCCGGCCCAACCAGACGGAGAGCAGGGCGTTGCGCACGCCCGCCTTCGTACGCCACACGCCGCGCGGCGGCAGTTGCGTCATCGGGAGGAGCGCGATCGCCATCTCGCCCAGCGCCCGGGGCCCCGCCGATGGCCAGCGCTCGCCGAGCGCCCGCCCGATCTCGGTCATCGAGCGGGGCTCACCGTCGGTCATCACCGACCGGCCTGCCGCGGCGAGTTCGTCGAGGTCCACTCCGTCGAGCTCGCTCCGGTAGACCCCGAGCACCCGTTGGCGCAGCATGGTGTCGTGGCGGGTTCGCCAGGCCATGGCGTCGGCGGCGGCGAGCAGATGGACGGTGCGGCGCATGAGGTGGGTCCGCACCACGTGTCGCTCGGTCAGCAGGCTCGAGAGCACCGCCGGGTCGAACGCGCGCAGCCGCGACCAGAGCCCGA
Organism: Micromonospora sp. LH3U1; assembly: GCF_028475105.1. Lineage (NCBI taxonomy): Bacteria > Bacillati > Actinomycetota > Actinomycetes > Micromonosporales > Micromonosporaceae > Micromonospora > Micromonospora sp. LH3U1. Next base: position 4,429,114 of record NZ_CP116936.1, read on the forward strand.
CGAACGGCTCCTGCGGCTCCTGGGCCTGTAGGCCGCCGAGGTGGGCGACCGCGTCGAGGACCGGCCGGTCGGCGCGTTCGAGCAACATCTGCCGGGCGAGCGTCGCGCGGTTGAGCGCCCGGGTGTCGAGAACGGTCATCGGGTCCTTCCGGTCGTCCCCATTGTCTGGCACGGGGCGACAGTTGCAGTCGAAGCGGCCAGGCGGTGGCCGCTTCAGCTGAGCAACATGTGCGCCAGGCGGGGCGAATCCGTGCTCGGTCGACCGATCAGTGACGGCCCACGAAGATGCCGATGCCGTTGGCGACCGCTCGCTCCGTACCGTTGGACGGGTTGTTGCGGGGCGGTGGCTGCGGCCTACCCTGGCTCCCGTACGGCGACTGTGCTCGAGCCAGGTGACGCCGGTGCGTCGACGTCGGAAACCGGGCAAGATCCGGTCGCCGCGCGCGATAGCCAAAAACTTTTGTGCACTTCCTACAACTGAGGGACGGTTGGTTCGGTGGTTGCGCCATAGCGCTGGCAGCCGCCAGACGGAAAGGTGATCACTGCTGGGAGCCGTCGTCTCCCGGCACGCAGGTCGAGGTCTAGCTAAGGGGTCAGTCGGGTGTTCAACCGTGTCGCCATCGTCAACCGTGGTGAAGCCGCCATGCGGCTCATCCACGCGGTCCGCGAGTTGGCCGCGGAGACCGGCATCCAGATCGAGACCGTCGCTCTCTACACCGACGTCGACCGCACCGCCACCTTCGTCCGCGAAGCGGACATCGCCTACGATCTCGGGCCGGCATCGGCCCGCCCGTACCTCAACCTGGCGGTGCTGGAGCGCGCCCTGACCGAGACCGGGGCCGACGCCGCCTGGGTCGGCTGGGGTTTCGTCGCCGAGGACCCGGCGTTCGCCGAGCTGTGCGAGAAGATCGGTGTCACGTTCGTCGGGCCGAGCGCGGACGCCATGCGCCAACTCGGTGACAAGATCGGCTCGAAGCTCATCGCCGAGAAGGTCGGCGTGCCGGTCGCGCCGTGGAGCCGCGGTGCCGTCGAAACCCTGGACGCCGCCAGGGCCTCGGCGGCCGAGGTCGGCTACCCGCTCATGCTGAAGGCGACCGCGGGCGGTGGCGGGCGCGGCATCCGTGTGGTCAGGAACGAGGCCGAACTCGTCGACGCCTACGAGCGCACCAGCCAGGAGGCGGCGCGGGCGTTCGGCAGCGGCATCGTGTTCCTGGAGCGCCTGGTCACCGGGGCCCGGCACGTCGAGGTCCAGGTGATCGCCGACGGGCAGGGCACCGCGTGGGCGCTCGGCGTCCGCGACTGCTCGGTGCAGCGACGTAACCAGAAGGTCATCGAGGAGTCCGCGTCGCCGGTGCTCAACCCGGCGCAGACCGCCGAGCTCAAGACGTCGGCCGAGCGGCTGGCCCTGGCAGTGGGCTACCGCGGTGCGGCGACCGTCGAGTTCCTGTACCACCCCGGCGATCGACTGTTCGCGTTCCTCGAGGTCAACACCCGCCTGCAGGTCGAGCACCCGATCACCGAGTTGACCACCGGGTTCGACCTGGTCAAGGCACAACTGCACGTCGCAGCGGGCGGGCGGCTCGACGGTGAACCGCCGCTGGAACGCGGGCACGCCATCGAGGCCCGGCTGAACGCCGAGGATCCCGACCGCGACTTCGCGCCGTCGCCGGGCCGCATCGCGCGACTGGACCTGCCCAGCGGCCCGGGCATCCGGGTGGACACCGGCGTCAGCGAGGGCGACACCATCCCGGCCGACTTCGACTCGATGATCGCGAAGATCATCGCGTATGGCCGTGATCGCGACGAGGCGCTCGGCAAGCTGCGTCGAGCGATGGCGAACACCACGGTGATCATCGAGGGCGGGGCGACGAACAAGAGCTTCGTGCTCGACCTGCTCGACCAGCCCGAGGTGATCGACGCCAGCGCGGACACCGGCTGGATCGACCGCGTCCGCGGCGAGGGCCGACTCGTCACGCACCGCCACTCCGCCGTCGCGCTGGCGGCCGCCGCCATCGAGGCGTACGAGGAGGAGGAGCGCGTCGAGCGGCAGCGGCTGCTGTCGACGGCGTCCGGCGGGCGCCCGCAGGTCCAGCACTCCAGCGGCCGACCGTTGGACCTCAAGCTGCGCGGTGCCGACTACCGCACGCGGGTCGCGCGGGTCGGCGCTCACCGGTTCCGCGTCAGCATCGAGGCGGGTGCCGTCGTGCGTACCGCCGACGTCGATCTCGACCGCTTCGACCGGCACACCGGCCAGATCGTCGTCAACGGCATCCGGTACCGCCTGCTCACCGGCACGTACGGGCCGACCCATCTGGTCGAGGTGGACGGCGTGACGCACCGGGTCAGCCGTGACGAGGGTGGCGTCCTCCGCTCCCCGATGCCCGCGCTGGTCGTCGCCACTCCGCTGGAGGTCGGCGCCGAGGTCGAGGCGGGCGCACCGGTGCTGGTGCTGGAAGCGATGAAGATGGAGACGGTGCTGCGTGCGCCGTTCAAAGCGCGGCTGAAGGAGTGCGCCGTCTCCGTGGGCAGCCAGGTGGAGGCGGGTGCGCCGCTGTTGCGGCTGGAGCCGCTCGCCGACGAGGCCGACGAGACCGCGGACGACCCGGCCGTCGAAACGGTCGAACTGGACCTACCCACCGCCGCCGAGCTCATCCCGGCGTACGCGCGCAGCAGGCGCGGTCAGGAGGACCTGCGCGGTCTGCTGCTCGGCTTCGACGTCGACCCGCACGACGACCGTCGGGTGCTCGACGGCTACCTCACCGCGCGGCGGGCTGCCACCGAGGCCGGGCAGCGACCACTGGCCGCCGAACTCGACCTCATCGAGGTGTTCGCCGACCTCGCCGAGCTGAGCCGCAACCGGCCGACGGGCGAGGACGGCGGGGCCTCGCACGCCCACAGCGCCCGGGAGTACTTCCACACCTACCTGCAGAGCCTCGACGTCGAGCGGGCCGGGCTGCCGGATGCCTTCCAGACCAAGCTCGCCAAGGCCCTCGGCCAGTACGGCGTCACCGACCTGGAGCGCTCCCCCGCCCTCGAAGCCGCCGTCTTCCGGATCTTCCTCGCCCAGCAACGCGCGTCCGCCGACGCCACGGTCATCGCGACGTTGCTGCGCGCGTGGCTGCGGGAGACCCCGCCGGACGAGACGCTGCGCGAGCCGGCCGGCCTCGCGCTGGAGCGGCTGATCGCCGCGACGCAGGTCCGCTTCCCCGCGGTCGCCGACCTCGCCCGTGGCGTGGTGTTCGCCTGGTTCGCCCAGCCGCTGCTGCGCCGCAACCGGGCCCGCGTCTACGCCGAGGTCCGTGGGCACCTACGGCACCTGGACGCCCACCCGGACGCGGCGGACCGCGCCGAGCGCATCGCCGAGATGGTACGCAGCACCGAACCACTGGTCCGGCTGCTCGGGCAGCGGCTCGTCCGCGACCACCTCGACAACGCGGTCATGCTGGAGGTGCTGACCCGGCGCTACTACGGCAACAAGGCCCTCACCAGCGTACGCACCAACGAGGTCGCGGGCTGCACGTTCGTGGTCGCCGAGCGGGCCGACTCGAGTGTGGTCTCCGCCGCCGTGAGCTTCGACGCGCTGGGCAGCGCCCTGCGCGGGCTGGCCGAGCTGGCCGGCGGCGAGGACTCCGTCGACGCCGACATCTACCTCGGCTGGGAGAACCAACCGGGGGACTTCGACGCGATGGCGGCCGCGCTGGCCGAGGTCATCTCCGCGCACCCGCTGCCGCCCCAGGTTCGCCGGGTCACCACCACCGTCGCGGGTCGCGGTGGCGCGGTGATGCACCACCACTTCACCTTCCGCCCATCGGGCACTCAGCTGAGCGAGGACCGGCTGATCCGCGGCCTGCACCCGTACATCGCGCAGCGGATGCAGCTGGAGCGGCTGCACAAGTTCGACCTGACCCGGCTGCCGTCGTCCGACGAGGAGGTCTACCTCTTCCAGTGCGTGGCGCGGGAAAACCGGGCGGACGAGCGCCTCGTCGCGTTCGCGCAGGTGCGTGACCTGACCGAGCTTCGCGAGCAGGACGGCCGCCTGGTCGCGCTGCCGACGACCGAGGACGCCATCGCCGCCTGCCTCGACTCGATCCGCCGCGCCCAGTCGCGGCGACCGTCGAAGACGCGCTTCAACACCAACCGGATCGTGGTCTACGTCTGGCCGCCGAGCGAGCTCACCCGCGAGGAGATGGAGATGATCGCCGGGCGCGTACGCCCGACGACAGTGGGCGCCGGGCTGGAGGAGATCCTGTTCATCGCGCGGCAGCGCGACCGCCGGACCGGCGAGCTGACCAAGATCGCCGTACGGATCTCGTTCGACGCCTCGGGCGGCGCCGAGCTGGCCGTCGGTGAGCCGCCGGTCGAGCCGGTAGAGCCGCTCGACGAGTACCGGCTGAAGGTGCTGCGCGCGAGCAGCCGCAACACCGTGTACCCGTACGAGCTGAGCGACCGGCTCGGTGACTTCGTCGAGCACGACCTCGACGACGCCCACGCGCTGGTGCCGGTGGACCGGCCGAAGGGCCGCAACCGCGCCGCGATCGTCGCAGGGGTGGTCACCACGCCGACCGAGCGGCATCCGCAGGGTGTCAACCGGGTGGTGCTGCTCGGCGACCCGACGAAATCGTTGGGCGCCCTGTCGGAGCCGGAGTGCCGGCGCGTTATCGCCGCACTGGACCTGGCCGAGCAGATGCGGGTGCCGCTGGAGTGGTGGTCGCTGTCCTCCGGAGCCCGGATCTCCATGACCACGGGCACGGAGAACATGGACTGGGTGGCCGCCGCTCTCAAGCGGATCGTCGAGTTCACCCAGGACGGCGGTGAGATCAACATCGTGGTCGCAGGCATCAACGTCGGCGCGCAGCCGTACTGGAACGCCGAGGCGACGATGCTGATGCACACCAAGGGCATCCTGGTGATGACGCCGGACTCGACGATGGTGCTCACCGGCAAGCAGGCGCTCGACTTCTCCGGCGGGGTGTCCGCCGAGGACAACTTCGGCATCGGCGGCTACGACCGGGTGATGGGGCCGAACGGGCAGGCGCAGTACTGGGCGCCGAACCTGACCGCCGCGCAGGACGTGCTGATGTCCCACTACGACCACACGTACGTCGCGCCCGGTGAGGACGCACCGCGGCGGGCGGTCACCACCGACCCCACGGACCGCGACATCTCGACCTTCCCGCACGACGTGGCGGGCAGCGCCTTCAGCACCGTCGGCGAGATCTTCTCCGCCGAGGCCAACCCCGACCGCAAGAAGCCGTTCGACATCCGGACGGTGATGCGGGCGCTGTCCGACCAGGACCACCCGGTGCTGGAACGCTGGGCGGGTATGGCCGACGCGGAGACCTCGGTCGTGCAGGACGTCCACCTCGGCGGCATCCCGGTGTGTCTGCTCGGTATCGAGTCACGGTCGGTGCCGCGGCGCGGCTTCCCGCCCACCGACGGCCCGGACACGTACACGGCCGGCACGCTGTTCCCGATGTCGTCGAAGAAAGCCGCGCGGGCGATCAACGCGGCCAGCGGCAACCGGCCGCTGGTGGTGCTGGCCAACCTGTCGGGCTTCGACGGCTCACCGGAGTCGATGCGCAAGCTGCAGTTGGAGTACGGCGCCGAGATCGGCCGGGCCATCGTCAACTTCCGCGGGCCCATCGTCTTCTGCGTGATCTCGCGCTACCACGGCGGCGCGTTCGTGGTGTTCTCGAAGGCGCTGAACCCCACCATGACCGTGCTCGCGCTGGAAGGCTCGTACGCCTCGGTGCTCGGCGGCGCCCCGGCCGCCGCGGTGGTGTTCACGGCCGACGTCAACACCCGTGCGGCGACCGACCCGCGGGTGCGGGAGCTGGAGGCCCGCGTGGCGGCTTCGGCCGGCACCGAACGCGCCGCGTTGACCGCGGAACTCGACGAGCTGCGCTCGGCGGTACGCGCGGAGAAGGTCAGCGAAGTCGCCGCGGAGTTCGACCGGGTGCACAACATCCACCGTGCGGTCGAGGTCGGCTCGGTGGACGCGGTCATCCGCGCCGCCGAACTGCGTCCGCGCATCATCGACGCCATCGAGGCCCGCCTGGGTTAAAGCCGCCAAGGCCCCGCAACGTCAACACGACCCCCAAAACCCTGACCCCAACCCCGACCCCGGGCCCTCTGGGTCCGGGGTCGGTCCAGCGATCTTGCAGGTTCGGTCGCCGTTTTGCGTGACATGCCCCTTAGGCCGGGGCAGAAAGTGCAAGATCGCGCAGGTGGGGGGTGGGGGTGGGGGTGGGGTTAGTTCCACTGGTTTTGGTTGAGGAAGCGGGCGAACCCTCGCCATGAGTTCGGCCCCATCACCCCGTCGATCGGGCCGGTGTAGCCCCAGCCCGAGGCGAGCCGCTGGACCGCCTTCCAGGTGTTCGTCCCCGGCGCGCCGTCGATCGGGCCGGTGTAGCCGTAGTCGCGCATGCGCTGCTGTAGGGCGGCGTAGGTCCCCACACCGGGGACGCCGTCGATCGGGCCGGTGTAGCCGGAGGTGATCCGCAACCAGTTCTGCATCCGCTTGTAGAAGATGGCGCCCGGGATACCGTCCTGCTCGGTGGACGTCTTCGGCAGGCCGCCGCCACCCGGATTCTGGCCGATGTAGGTCAGCGGGTTGATGCGTACGCCGCTCGGGTTGATCATGTGCCAGTGCAGGTGCGGGCCCGTGGAGCTGCCGGATCCCGGTGCGCCCACCGCGCCACCGGACCGTCCGACGATCGCACCGGCGCCGACGGCGGTGCCGTTGGCCAGCAGGAACTGCGACAGGTGCAGGTACTGGCTGCGGTAGCCGTCCACGTGGTGGATCGTGACGGTGTGCCCGCCCGTACCGTTGTTCGGGATGTTCTGGATCGTGCCGGAACCGCAGGCCGGCAGGTTGGTGCCGACGCCCATTCCGAAGTCGATGCCGCCCAGCGAGCCGCTGTTGAGGTGGTCCTGCCAGGTTCCGGTGATCCGGTACCCGGCGAACGGGTTGTAGATCGCGGGCGCGGCGTGGGCGATCCCCGGCAGCCCGACGACGCCGCCGACGGCGAGGGCACCGGTGGTCAACGCGGTGCCGCGCAGCAATCTGCGACGGCTCAGCCCCGCCTGCGGCCGCTCCCCGTCGCTGCCACAGCAGGCAGGCAGGTGGTCGTGGTTCATCGCCAGTCTCCGTACGGTCGCAGCTGACCTTGGACGAGCCGAGGGTAACCTTCGAATCGGTATAGATCAATATCGGGCGGTGTGGCGCAGCAGTTCGTGGAGCCGCCCTCAGCCGGTGCGCTGCCCGCGGGTCGGGCCGCTGTCGGCCTGCCAGGCCGTGACGAGATCCTCCCGGGCCCGCGCGACACGGGAGCGGATCGTGCCGATGGGGCACTGGCAGACGCCTGCGGCCTCGGCGTAGGACAGGCCGAGCAGGTGGGTGGCGACGAACGCCTCGCGACGCTCCCCGCTCAGGCCGGCGATCAACTGGTGCAGCGTCACGCCCTCGTCGGCGCCGGCAGTGATCGCACCGGCGGCCTCGGCCGCTGCCTGCCAGTCCGGCACCGATGCCATCCTCGGCCGGGCCACCGCCGTCCGGACGTGATCCACGGCAACGCGCCGGGCGATCGTGAACACCCACGTCCGGGCCGACGAGCGGCCGGCGAAGCCGGGCAGGCTGCGAAACGCCCGCAGGAACGTCTCCTGGGTCAGGTCGTCGGCCTCACCCGGCCCCGCCAGATGCGACAGGAACCGCCAGACCTGATCCTGTAGGGCCCGGATGAACGCCGTGGCGGCCTGCCGGTCGCCCCGGCCTGCCTCCTGCGCCCACCGGGTCACCTGGTCGTCGTCAGCGAGACCATTCCGCACAGACCACCGTCCTGTGTGCCACGGGCGCTCCTTCATGCCGAGATGCCGTCGTCGGATCGCCGCCGGTCAGCCGCGCACCCTGGTTGTCGGAGGGCGGTCCGGAAAAGTTCCCGGTGCTTCCCCGTTCGGCTGATTTCCCGGTTGTCCGACTCGACGGGAACCGAGTCCGCCCGCCATCCGACTACCGATTCCGACCGCCCCGCGCATCGAGTCGATCGGATACCCATGACGTCCACCGTTGAGACGCCCGAGTCCGCTCCCCTGCCGGCACCAGCCACGACGTCCGGGGCCCGCTCAGGATGGGGCGGGCTGCTGCTGCGTATCCACTTCTACGCCGGGATCCTGGTCGCCCCGTTCCTCGTCGTGGCCGCGCTGACCGGCCTCGCGTACACGGTCACGCCGCAACTGGACAGGATCGTCCACGGCGAGCAGCTCCTGGTCGACGCGGTCGGCGGCGACACGCGTCCGCTGGCCGAGCAGATCGCCGCGGCGCGGGCCGCCCATCCGGACGGCACGCTCACATCCGTCACGCCCGGTGACGGTGACGCCACGACCCGTGTGGTGTTCGACGTCGCCGATCTCGGGGATCGTCAGCACACCGTCTACGTCGACCCGTACACCGCCGAGGTGCAGGGGACGTTGACGACCTGGTTCGGGTCAACGCCGGTCACCACCTGGCTGGACGACCTGCACCGCAACCTGCACCTCGGCGTCGTGGGCCGGTACTACTCGGAGATCGCCGCGAGTTGGCTGTGGATCCTCGTGTTCGGCGGGATCATTCTGTGGTGGCGTCGGCAGCGCCCCGGCGCAGGTCGGGTCCGCCGACTGTTCGGCCCCGATCTCGCGGCCCGTCGAGGGGTGCGGCGCACCCGTGGCTGGCACGCGGCGACCGGGCTGTGGCTGGCCGTCGGTCTGTTGTTCCTCTCCGCCACCGGCCTGACCTGGTCCCGCCACGCCGGGGAGTCCTTCGGCGCGGGGCTGGACGCCCTCGATTCCCGTACCCCGGAGGTGTCCACCGCCCTGCCGGGTGCGGCGGTTCCCGCCGACGACACGGGCCATCACGGCGGCGGACACAGCGGGCAGGCCACCGCCATCGACCCTGCCGCCACCGATCGTGTCCTCGCGATCGCCCGCAGCGCGGGACTGGACGGCCCGGTCGAGATCACGCCCGCCGCCGACGCCCACTCGGCGTGGACCGTCACGCAGGTGGACAACACCTGGCCGGTCCGCAAGGACACCGTCGCCGTCGACCCCGCCACGGGCACCGTGACCGCCCGCAGCGACTTCGCGTCCTGGCCGCTGCTGGCACAACTGAGCGGCCTCGGCATCCAGGCCCACATGGGGCTGCTGTTCGGGCCGGTCAACCAGATCCTGCTCGCCGCCCTGGCCATCGGGCTGCTCTGCGTCACCGTGTGGGGTTATCGGATGTGGTGGCAACGCCGCCCCACCCGCACCGACCGTCGCGCCCCCGTCGGCACCGCGCCCGAGCGCGGGGCGTGGCGGCTGGTGCCCCGCTGGGGCCTCGTCCTCGGCGTACCCGTCGTCACCGCCGTCGCGTGGGTGCTGCCGGTGTTCGGGGTGACCCTCCTGGCCTTCCTCGTCCTCGACCTTGCCGCCGGGGCCTGGCGGGCGCGCCGGGCCAGGGCCACGGCCGGATGACGCGCGGGTGCCCCCTTCGGCCGCTCAGCCTCGGACGGGCTGGTCGGCGCTCTCGCGTGCTGTCGGGACCACGAGGTCGGGCATGCTCCAGGAACGCCACAGCTGGCTGTAACCGCCCCCGGCCTTGAGCAACTCGGCGTGCGTGCCGTGCTCGGCGACACGCCCGTGGTCCAGGACGACGATGCGGTCCGCGGTGGCCGCCTGGCTGAGGCGGTGGGCGACGATCAGGGTGGTACGGCCCTCGGTGGCCGCCAGGGCGGCGCGATCGAGGTCGCGCGCGCCCGCGCTGCCCGCCTCGGCGGTGGCCTCGTCGAGGACCGCGACGGCGGGGTCGGCGAGGGCGAGGCGAGCCAGCGCGAGTTGCTGGGCCTGACCCGCGGTGAGGCGCCGTCCACCCTCGCCCACCGCTGTGGCAAGGCCGTCAGGCAGGGTACGGAGCCAGGCGGTGGCACCGACGAGGTCGAGGGCGGCGGTCAACTCGGCGTCGGTGGCGTCCGGGTCGGCGAGGCGCAGGTCGTCGGCGAGGGGCCCGGCGAAGACGTGCACCTCCTGGCTGATCAGTGCGATCTCCCGACGGAGGCGGTGCTCGCCGAGGTGCGCCAGCGGCACGCCGCGCAGGTTCACCGAACCGTCGGTGGGCGCGATGATGCCGGCGATGATGCCGGCCAGCGTGCTCTTGCCCGCTCCGCTCGCGCCGACGAGAGCGACACGCTCCCCCGCTGCGAGACGGAGGGTGATGTCCCGCAGCACGACCGGTCCGTCGTCGTAGCGGTGCTGCCCGACGGTCACCTCCAGTGCCGCAGGCTCGGACCGTTCCTGTCGAGCACGCTCGGGGCCGACGGGGGATGCGGTGTCCGGCAGGGTGGTGACGCCGACGAGCCGGGCGAGGCTGGCCCCGGCCTGCAGCACGGAGTCCGACTCGAACAGCAGCAGGCCGATGGGGTTGAAGAGGCGGTGGAAGTAGAGCGCCGCGGTGGTGGCCGCTCCCACGGTGACGAGGTCGTCGCGGACCAGCAGGAACCCGGCGAGCAGTACGGCGGCGAGCCCCACGAACTCGGACCGGTTGATGCGCAGCCCGAACCGGGTGAACAGACCGAAGATCTCCAGTGACAGGTCGCGGGCCACGGCGGAGCGATCCGAGATCCGCGTGACGTGGGCGTCCTCCATCCGGTAGGCGCGAACGGTCGCCGCGCCGCGCAGCGCCTCGGCCGTCGCCTGTGTGCGCTCGCCCGTCGCCACTCGCTCGCGCGCGTAGTACGAGATCGACCGCTTCAGATACCAGCGCAACGCCAACGCGTACGCCGGGGCAGCGACCAGCCCGGCGAGGCCGAGCCGCCAGTCGAGGGCGAAGAGCCCCGCAGCGGTCAAGACGATGGTCAGCATCGCGCCGAGGAAGGCGGGGCCGCTGGTGGCGATCACATTCGTCACCACGGCCACGTCGTCGCCGGCACGTGCCACCAGGTCCCCGGTCCCGGCTCGTTCCAGGGTGGCCGATGGTAGGTGCAGAGCGCGGTCGAGGACCCGCTCCCGGAGCCGGGCCAGCACGGTCTCGCCCAGTCGTGCGGCGACCGCGGCTCCGACCGCGGTGAGGAGTCCAGCGAGCACCGCGGCGCCCGCGATCACACCTGCCCAGGCCGCGATCTGCGGCGTGTCGGACCCGTCGATGACGTCATCGACGAGGCGGCCGAGCACCCAGGGGGCGACGAGCCCGGTTGCGGCCGCGGCGACCAGCAACGTGCCGGCGACGGCGCTGAGCCCGGGCAGGCGGGCCAACTCGGTACGGAGGGCGGCCCAGGTCTGCCGGCCGGTGGCCGTGGGCAGCAGTTGTCGGGGCTCAACGCCGGTCGTGATCGACTGATCGGTCATCGCAGGATCTCCTCCCGGTAGCGGGCGTCGCTGGCGAGCAGTTGCTCGTGTGGGCCCTCGGCGACGACCCGCCCGGCGTCGATCACGGCCACCCGGTGCGTGACCCGCAGCAGGGCGGGACTGGTGGTGATGACCACCGTGCCACGGGTCGCCGCCCCGCGAGCCGAGGCCAGCCCCTCGGCGATCAGCCCCTCGGTCACCGCGTCGACCGCCGTGGTCGGGTTGTGCAGCACCAGCACCGGCGGGTCGGCGACGAGTGCCCTGGCCAGCCCGATCCGCTGCCGCTGCCCGCCGGACAGGTTCGCCCCCCGCTCGGTGAGCAGGCGGTCCAATCCGTGTGGGTGTGCGGCGAGCACGTCCTCTGCTGCGGCAGCGTGCACAGCGGCACGCAGGACCGTGTCGTCGAGGTGGGCGCCGGCGCTGAGATTGGCGCGCAGGGTCCCTTCGAACAGCGCCACGTCGTGCTGCTCGACCAGGACCGTGGCGCGTACGGCGTCGATGTGCAGCTCTTCGGCGGGCACGCCGTCGACGTGCAGCGTTCCCCGGTAGTCCTGCCGGGGCACCCGGCCGGCCAGCAGCGCTACCAGCGCCTCGGCATCGCTCGGATCGTAGGCGAGCACGCCCAGGATCTCACCGGAGCGGACGTGCAGGCTGACGTCGTCGAGATTGGCGTAACGGACCGAGTCGAGGGCGAGCCGCGACGTGCTCGGGGCGGGCGGGCCCGCGCTACCTGGCCGGATCACCGGTGCGGCACCGAGGACCCGGGCGACGCGACCCGCGGAGGCCCGGGCCATGGCGAACAGCTGTACGCAGTACCCGAGCGTCTGCACCGGCTCGGCGATGAACTGGGCCAGCCCGACGACGGCCACGAGCTCGCCGATGCTGAGCCGGCCCTGTAGCGCGAGCCAGCCCGCCACGCCCGCGACAGTCGCGAGGAAGAGGCCGTTGACCATGGTGGTGAGCCCGAGGTGCAGGCCCTTGGTGGTGGCGGCACGCAGGGTGACGTCGAGGGCGTGACGGCTGGCGCCCGCGTACCGGCGTGCGGCGTGGTCCTGTGCACCGATTCCGCGCAACACGCGCAGGCCGGTGACGAGGTCGACGGCGAGCGCGGTCGTAGCCGCGAGGGCCTCCTGTTGCGATGTGCTGCGCCGGGTGAGCAACGGCGCCATCCGTTGCAGGGCGACGACCAGCAGCGGTACGCCGATGAGCACCCCGAGCCCGAGAGGGATGTCGACGACGAGCAACGCGACCGCCGCGACCACGATGGCGGTGAGCGCCGCCGCGGTGAGCCCCGCGACCCGCACGACGAGCGCGGACAGCTCGGCGTCGGAGGCCGTGACGGACAGCAGCTCACCGTCGCGCATGCCCGAGCGGTGCCCGTGCGGGTCGAGGGCGCTCCGGGCGATCTCGACCCGGATGGCGTGCGCCTCGTGTTCCACCGCGGCGAATGCCAGCCGGGCACCGGCCCGGTAGGCGAGGGCGAGAACGGTGAACAGGGCGGCAAGACCGGCGAGCGAGAGCAGCAGCGCGCGAACGTCCCCGGTGGAGACCGCACGGTCGATGACGACGCCGATGGCGACCGGGACGAGGGCTTCGGCGGCCTGGTGTGTGCAGAGCAGCGCGATGCCGAGAACCACACGGCCGCGCTGTCGGCGCAGGGCACGGCGCAGCACCACCCCGCCGCTGATGTCGTGGACGGTCATGCCCGTCACGACCGGGTGGCCTGGACGAGCGCAGCGCCCGCCCGGTCGGAGGACGGGACGACGTGATGGCGGCCGATCGGCAGCATCAGCGGCTTCCCGGACGTCGGATCGATGACGACCGTGCTTTCCAGGCCGAAGACGGCGCGCACGCACTCCTGCGTCAGGACCTGCGCCGGCTCACCCGCGGCGTGCAGCCTCCCGCCGGCCAGCGCGATGAGGTGGTCCGCGTACCGGGCGGCGAGGTTGAGGTCGTGCAGCACCATGACGATCGTCGTTCCGCGCGTCAGGTTGAGGTCGGTGAGCAGGTCGAGGACGTCGACCTGATGGCTGACGTCGAGGAACGTCGTCGGCTCGTCGAGCAGCAACAGGTCTGTCTGCTGGGCCAGGGCCATGGCGATCCACACCCGCTGCCGCTGGCCGCCGGAGAGCTCGTCGACCGAGCGGTCGGCGAGGTCGGCCGTCTGGGTCGCGTCCAGGGCCGCCGCCACGGCGGCGTCGTCCTCCTTGCTCCAACGGGAGAGCACCCGCTGATGCGGATTGCGCCCACGCCCGACGAGGTCGGCCACCGTGATCCCTTCGGGTGCGGTCGGCGACTGGGGAAGCAGGCCGAGGGTACGGGCCAGTTGCTTGGCCGGCAGCCGGTGCACCTGCTTGCCGTCGAGTAGGACGTGACCGGCGCGGGGCGCGAGGAGGCGTGACATCGACCGCAGCAGGGTCGACTTGCCGCACGCATTCGCGCCGACGATCGCCGTGATCTTTCCGGGGGGCAGGACGAGGTCGAGCGAGGAGATGACGACGCGGTCCTTGTAGCCGAGCATGAGGCTCTCGACCGCGAGCGTATGAGTGGTGGTCACAGCGAGCCTCCCGCGCGGTTCGTACGGATGAGCAGGTAGATGAGGTACGGGGCACCGAGCACGCCGGTGACGACACCCACGGGGTAGCGCGTGTCGAAGGCGAACTGGCCGACAAAGTCCGCGACCAGCACCAGGAGTGCGCCGACCAGGGCGGACGGCAGCAGCAGGGACCCGGCCGGGCCGATGATCCGGGCGGCGATCGGCCCGGACAGGAAGGCCACGAAGGCGATCGGCCCGGTCGCCGCCGTGGCGAAGGCGATGAGACCGACAGCGGCGACGATGACCAGGATCCGGGTGCGCTCAAGACGGACCCCGAGCGCCGCCGCGGTGTCGTCGCCCAACTGCATCATGGACAGGTTGCGGGCCTGGCTCAGCAGCACCGGCGCCAGGACGGCCACGGCGACGGCCACCGGAGCGGTCTCCTTCCAGGTGGCGCCGTTGAGGCTGCCGGTGAGCCAGCGCAACGCCTCCTGCAGATCCCATTCGGCGGCCTGGGTCAGGACGTACGCGGTCAGGCTGTCGAGCATGGCGGCCATGCCGATACCGATCAGGACGAGCCGGGTGCCGGCGACGCCGTCCTTGAACGACAGGAGGTAGATGACCAGCGCCACCGCCAGCCCGGCGACGATCGCGAAGGCGGACACCCCCGCCTCGCCGAGATTCAGCGTCACGATCGCGAAGGCGGCCGCCGCGCTCGCGCCGGAGCTGATGCCGATCATGTCGGGGCTGGCGAGTGGGTTGCGCAGCATCGTCTGGAAGGTGACGCCGCCGAGGCCGAAGCAGGCCCCGGCCAGGATCGCGAGGACCGCCCGCGGCAGGCGGAGCGTGCCCACCGTGAAGGAGGCCCCGGGAACGTCCTCGCCGGCCAGCACGGCCAGCACGTCGGCCGGCGGATAGAAGGTGCGTCCCGCCATCAACGAGACGACGAACGCGGCGACGACGAGGACGACGAGGATCGTCAGCACGGCACCCCGGCGGCGCGTACGGCGGACCCGGCCGTGGGTGACGGCCTCGAGGGTCGTAGTGCTCACAGCTCGCGAACCTTCTGCCGGCGGACGATGTAGATGAAGAACGGGGCGCCGATCAGCGCGGTCACGATGCCCACATCGATCTCCGCCGGACGTGCCACCACCCGGCCGACGACGTCGGCGGCGGTCAGCAACGCCGCGCCGAGGAGCGCGGAGAACGGTAGCAGCCACCGGTGATCGAGTCCGATGAGGAGGCGGCACACGTGCGGTACGACCAGGCCGACGAATCCGATGGGTCCGGCCACCGCCGTGGCGGCGCCGCACAGCAGCACGGAGCCGGCACCCGCGACGCCCCGCACCACGGCGACCCGCTCGCCGAGCCCTGCCGCGAGGTCGTCGCCGAGCGCGAGCGAGTTCAGTGCCCGGCCGGACAGGAGGCAGATCACGAGACCCACGGCGAGGAATGGCAGGGCCTGCCGGATGCTGTCGTAGGTCGCGCCGCCGACCCCGCCGATCTGCCACGAGCGGAAGTTGCCGGCAACATCGTTGCGGGGCAGCACGAAGGCGCTGATCAACGACGCGAGCGCGGCGGATGTGGCAGCGCCCGCGAGCGCGAGTTTGAGCGGCGTCGCGCCACCGCGTCCCAGTGAGCCGACGGCGTACACGAAGACGGCCGCGAGGCCGGCGCCGAGGATCGCCACCCACAGGTAGCTGGTCGGCGAGGTCAGTCCGAACATGACCATTCCGGTGACCACGGCGAGCGACGCCCCCATGTTCACGCCCAGGATTCCGGGATCGGCCAGCGGGTTGCGGGTCACACCCTGCATCACGGCCCCGGCCAGGCCGAGCGCCGCGCCGACGATCACGGCGAGCAGGGTCCGCGGGATCCGTTTGGTGACGGCGGCCTGTTCCATGGTGTCGTCCGCGCCCTGGAACGCGGCGAGGATGTCGGCCCAGCCGACGTTGCGGGAACCCAGCGCGACCGATGCCGCCATGAGCGCCAGCAGCACCGCGGCCGCGACGACAAACCAGAGCAGACGTACCCGTGCCGGACGCCGCACCACGGCGGCGTCCGGCAGGGTACGCGAGTCGAGCGCGGTCATGACACCTGATCGGCAGCCTTGGCGAGCATCGCGACGTAGTCATTCAGCACGAACGGGATGGCCAGCGGGGTCGGGTTCGCCGCGGTGCCCAGCGGGGTGGTGCCGGAGAGCATGACCACCGAGCCGCGCTTGATAGCGGGGATCTTCGACAGCAGCGGGTCGGCCTGCGCGGCGGCGAGGAGCTTGTCGTCACCGTAGGCGACGATGACGTCCACGTCGTTGAAGACCTGGATCTGTTCGGCGCTCTGGTTGAGGCTGAACTTGTCCGTGCCGGCGGAGAGCGTGGCGATGCTGCCCGGCACCTTCAGGCCGAGGTCGGCGAAGAACTGGGCCCGGGTGTCGTGCGTCGTATAGAAGCCGATCTTGCTGAGGTCGGTCGGGTCGACGTGCGTCATGAACATCGCCGACTTCCCCGCCAGTTGCGGGTACTTCGCGGCAGCGTCGGTCATCTGCTTCTCGAAGTCGGCGATCAGGGCGTCGCCCTCCGTCGCGAGGCCGAGGGCCTGGCTCTCCAGCTTGATGGTGTCGCGCCACGCCGTGGCCCAGGGCGCCTCGGGGTAGGCGACGACCGGGGCGATCTTGGCCAGGGTGTCGTACTCCTGCTGCGTCAGGCCGGAGTACGCGGCGAGGATGACGTCGGGCTGGGTGTCCGCGACGGCCTCGAAGTTGATGCCGTCGTTCTCGTCGAACAGCACCGGCGCGGTGCCGCCGAGAGTCTTGAGCTTCTCGGCGACCCACGGCAGGATGCCGTCGCTGTCGTCGTCGCCGAAGTTGGCCTTCGCCATCCCCACCGGAACGATGCCGAGAGCGAGCGGAACCTCGTGGTTCGCCCAGGCCACCGTCGCGACCCGCTTCGGCTTCTCCTTGATCGTCGTCGTGCCGAGCGCGTGTTTGATGGTGATCGGGAACGCGGCGGTGCTGGCACCGGCGGGGGCGTCCTCCTCGGCCTTCGACTCGCCGCAGGCGGCGAGCGCCAACGTGGCGGCCAGGGCGACGACCCCGGTCAGGAAGCGGTTTGAACGCATAGAACGACACTCCGTTGCTGGGTAAGGGGAGGCTAACCTAACACACGAACATGAGCCTCTTTCACCACTGCGGTTCAAGCAGGAGCCGTCGGCCGTCGAGCCCACCCAGGCACGGAGTTGACGAGAAGTGAGGCTAGGCTAACCTAATCGTCGGACCGACCGCACGGCCTGGTGTCGGCCATCATCGGCTGGCCACCGGACACAGGTGGCGGCTCACGATCCACGAAGGAGCGACATGATGACCGTCGACGCCACCCTGGTCGAGGCCACACTCATCAGGCGCCCGATGTTCGTCGAGGTTGTCGCCAGCCGCCTACTCACGCCCCATCTGCGGCGCATCACGGTGACCGGCCCGGATCTCGACCGCTTCGGGTACGGCGGGCCGGACCAGTTGGCGCGGGTCTTCCTCGCGCCGGCGCCCGGTGTCGAACTGCACCTGCCGGACTCCGAGCAGTGGTGGCCCGCCCTGCGGGCCATGCCGGCGGAGCTGCAGCCGGTGGTCCGCAACTACACCGTCCGGCGGCTCGACGCCGGACGCCGCGAGATGGACATCGACTTCGTGCTCCACGGCGACGGTGGACCGGCGTCCGCCTGGGCGCGCAGAGCCGCGCCCGGCGATCGGATCGGCGTGCTCAGTGACGGCGCCGACTACGCCCCGCCCGCCGACACCGAGTGGCAGTTGCTCGTCGGCGACGAGACCGCTCTGCCGGCGATCACCGCGGCCATCGAGGCGCTGCCCCCGCACGCACGGGCGATCGCGCTGATCGAAGTGGGTTCCGCAGAGCACGAGATCGAGGTACGCACGCCCGTCGACACCACGCTGACCTGGCTGCACCGCGGCGGCGCACCGGCGGGCGGCAGTGACGTGGTGATCCGTACGCTGCGCGAGCTGACGCTGCCGGCCGGCACGCCGTACGCCTTCGTCGCGGGGGAATCCGCCATGGTGACCACCGTCCGTCGGCACCTGTGCACCGAGCGCGGCATCGCCAAGGACCGGGTCTACTTCTGCGGCTACTGGAAGGTCTCCGCGCACTGAGCTGCCCGGTGGTCGGCGGATGCCGGCGTACCAGGCGATACGCCGACCCCAGCCGGTGCCGCGCGGGTCTACCGCGCGCGTCCGCCCGGTCGACCTGTGTTGGCAGCGGAAGGCCGGTGAGCGATGCGGGGAGCCCGTACCACCGGGGAGTTGCTGGACCCCGGGCGGAAGTCCCGCGCAGCGCTGGCCACCATCTCGTCGGGATCGCGAGCGAGTGCCTGCCGGATGTGCGACGGAACGACCTCGGATGTCGCCACCGCCAGTCGGACCTGCACCGAACGGTCGTCGACCAGGCGCTCCAGGTCAGCCTCGTCCAGCTCGACCGCGCGGACCAGCGCGGCGCGGACGTCGACCACCGGGTCCGCGGCGAGCGCGCTGCGCTGTTCGGCGGTGGTCCGCGGGTTGCGGGCAACCCCCTTGCGTACGCGTGCGGTGCGATCGGCCAGCAGGGCGGTGATCGCGTCGGGGTCATGGGTGTGGGTGGCGAGTCGTTCCCGTACCTCGGGTGAGACGTCGTCGGTCAACTTGGCGGCCAGTTCGGGCTCCAGCTCCCGACTCTCGGCGAGGAGACCGCGAAGCTCCTTGTCCGACGCCTCCGACATCACCCGGCGGATCGACTCGTCGCAGGCCGGGTTGCTGGCGACCGCCCAGCGGACCCACCGGTCGGCGTCCTTCACGAGGCGCATGAGGTTGGCGACCGAGGTCGAGGGGTTTCTCGCCACGGCCTCCCGGACCTGACGATCATGGTCCCTGGTCAGCGGTCGCAGTGCCTGCGCCGGTGCGTCGGCCCGAGCGGCGACCGCCTTACGGACCACGGCCGACGGGTCGGACGCCAGGTCGATAAGGGTCATTTGCGGCGTTGTGGGGTCCTGTGCGAGGGCGAGCCGTTCGTCAGCGCCGCCACCGATCGGACGGTGGGCGGTGATGTCGGACCCGCTGTGACGGTCGGGCTCGCCGACGTCTTGCTGTTTCCCCATGGCGCAATCATCTCACGCGCCCGAT
This sequence comes from Micromonospora sp. LH3U1, assembly GCF_028475105.1. Taxonomy (NCBI): domain Bacteria; kingdom Bacillati; phylum Actinomycetota; class Actinomycetes; order Micromonosporales; family Micromonosporaceae; genus Micromonospora; species Micromonospora sp. LH3U1. The sequence continues at coordinate 4,448,157 of NZ_CP116936.1, forward strand.
CAGGCGGTGCGAGCCTGACCAGCGCCGCCCCGGTAGCAGGAGCCGCCGGCGGACCTCAGGACACGACCGCACCTGGTTCGGCGGGGGCGGGCGCGGTCGTCGCTCGGGCGGGCAGCCGCAGGCCGGACATGCCGCCGTCCACCGCCAGCGACGACCCGGTCACCGAACGGGTGCTGGGCGACGCGAGGTAGACGACGGCGGCGGCCACCTCGTCGGCGGTCACCAGGCGCCCGGTGGGCTGGCGGGCAGCGAGCTGCCGCTTCTCCGCCGTCGGGTCGGCCGCACCAGCGAGCAGGCGGGCCACCCAGGGCGTGTCCACGGTGCCAGGGGCGACACAGTTGACCCGGATCCCCTCCGGCACCAGGTCGGCGGCCATGGCGAGGGTGAGGGCGTGCACGGCACCCTTCGATGCCGAGTACAGGGCACGTCGAGGCAGACCGACGGTCGCCGCGATCGACGAGACATTGACGATCGCCGCGGACGCCGACCGGCGCAGGTACGGCAGTGCGACCGCGCTCGTTCGGGCCACGCCGGCGACGTTGACGTCGAGCACCCTGCTCCACTGCTCGTCGTCGTTCTCCTCGACCGTGCCCACGGCGGAGATGCCGGCGTTGTTCACCAGGATGTCGATCCCGCCGAATGCCTCGGCGACCGAGGCGACGGCCGCGCTGAGCGAGGACCGGTCGGCCACGTCGGCCCGGACGCCATGGACGCGGGGATCCTCGGGCAGGCCCGACAGATCCAGATCCAGAACGCCCACCCGGGCGCCGACGGCCAGGAACGCCTGTACGCAGGCGTGGCCGATTCCCGAGCCACCCCCGGTCACCACCGCCACAAGGTCATCACACCGCATGCTTCTCTCCCATTGCGAGTAGTTGACGCACCGCCGTCAGGAAGGCCATGCGGTCGAGCGCGTCCAGGTCGGTCAGACCCATGCCGGCCCGTCGGGGTACGCGTACGTGGCGAGGCTCTCGGGACGCATCGCGGCGGAGAACCCGGGGGCGGTGGGCGTGACGTAGTGCCCGTCCTGGATCACCACCGGATCGAGGAAGTGCTCGTGCAGGTGATCGACGTACTCGACGACCCGGTCCCGCGTCGAGCCGGTCACCGCCACGAAGTCGAACATGGACAGGTGCTGAACCAGTTCGCAGAGGCCGACTCCCCCGGCGTGCGGGCACACCGGCACCCCGAACTTCGCGGCCAGCAGCAGGATGGCGACGTTCTCGTTGACGCCGCCCACCCGGCACGCGTCGATCTGCACGATGTCGACGGCACCGGCCTGCAGCAGTTGCTTGAACACCACCCGGTTCGCCACGTGCTCACCGGTGGCGACCCGGATCGGCCCGCCGTCGGGCGCGCTGGTGGCGAGGGCGGAACGGATCGCCGCGTGGGCGAGCACGTCGTCGGGGCTGGTCGGCTCCTCGATCCACCACGGGTCGTACGGCGCCAACTCCCGCATCCGGGCGACCGCCTCGGCGACGTCCCAGCGTTGGTTGGCGTCGACGGCGATCCGGATGTCCGGGCCGACCGCTTCGCGGGCGATCTTCAGGCGGCGTACGTCGTCGGTGGCGTCCGCGCCCACCTTCAGCTTGATCTGGGTGAACCCGTCGGCCACCGCCTGCTTGGCCAACCGGATCACCTTGTCGTCGGGGTAGCCGAGCCAGCCGGGCGACGTGGTGTACGCCGGGTAGCCCCGCTCGGTAAGCCGGGCGACTCGTTCGGCCCGGCCCGGCGCGGCCGCGCGCAGGATCTCCAGCGCCTCGTCGGGGGTGAGAGCGTCGGTGAGGTACCGCCAGTCGACCAGGTCGACGATCTGCTCGGGGCTCAGGTCGGCCAGGTAGCGCCAGACCGGTTTGCCCGCTCGCTTGGCGACCAGGTCCCACATCGCGTTGATCACCGCCGCGGTCGCCAGGTGCATCACCCCCTTCTCCGGGCCGAGCCAGCGCAACTGCGAGTCCTGGGTGAGCGAGCGGGCGAACGCGCCGAGGTCGACGGTGTCCGGGTCGAGCCCGACCACGTACGGCACCAGCGCCTCGATCGCCGCACGGCAGACGTCGTTGCCCCGCCCGATGGTGAAGGTGAAACCGTGCCCGTCCGGCCCGTCGTCGGTGCTCAGCACCAGGTACGCGGCCGAGTAGTCGGGGTCGGGATTCATGGCGTCGGAACCGTCGAGGTGACGGGAGGTCGGGAACCGGACGTCGTACGTCTCGACGGAGGTGATCACCGCCATCAGGCGCTCCTGAGCGCGCTGCTCTGCCGGCCGAGGCCGTCGATCTCGACGTCCATCACGTCGCCGACGGCCAGGTACGGGAACCGGCCGGAGAGCGCCACCCCCTGAGGGGTGCCGGTGTTGATGACGTCGCCCGGGTCCAGGACGGTGAACTGGGACAGGTGCCAGACCAGGTACGCCACGCTGAAGATCATGTCTTTCGTGCCGGAGTCCTGTCGGGGCTCGTCGTTGACCCAGGAGCGCAGGCGCAGCGCCTGCGGGTCGCCGATCTCATCGGTGGTGACGAGCCACGGGCCGAGGGGTTGGAACGTCTCGCAGGACTTGCCCTTCGACCACTGGCCGCCGGAGACGGCGAGTTGGAAGTCTCGCTCGGAGACGTCGTTGGACAGCACGTACCCGGCGATGTGCCCGAGGGCGTCGGTCGGTGAGGCGAGGTAGCGGGCCTGCCGGCCGATCACCACCGCCAGTTCCACCTCCCAGTCGGTCTTCGTCGAGTTACGCGGGATCAGGACGTCGTCGTAGGGGCCGACGACCGTGTTGGGCGCCTTGTAGAAGATGATCGGGGCGGTCGGTGGCTCGGCGCCCGACTCGGCGGCGTGCGCGGCGTAGTTCTGCCCGACGCAGAGAACGACTCCGGGACGGGCGATCGGCGCGCCGATCCGCTGACCGGTGATGTCGATCTCGGGCAGGTCGATGGCGTCGCGGACCCGCTGGACGCCGTCGCCGGCGAGGAACTCCCCGTCGATGTCGGCGGTGAGCGACGAGAGGTCGAAGTGCCGCCCGTCGACGTACAGCACGGGGCGTTCCCGTCCCACGGGCCCGACGCGCATGAATCTCACGAACCAACCTCCAGTGCATAGGTACGAATTGCGGTGCCGGCCAGGACCGCGGTTCGCTCGTCGGGCGACAGCTCACCCAGACAGGCGTCGAGCGCTGCCCACGCCTCGGCGTAGGAGGCGACGAGGTCGCAGACGGGCCAGTCCGAGCCGGCCATCAGCCGGTGCGGGCCGAACAACTCCAGCGCGGTGTCGACGTACGGCCGGATGTCGGCCACCCGCCACCCGGGGCCGGCCTCGGTGAGCAGCCCGGAGAGCTTCGCGACGACGTTGTCGCAGCCCGCCAGGTCGCGTACCGCCGTGCGCCACTCGGCGAGGCCGGTGGCGGCGATCCTGGGCTTGCCCAGGTGGTCGAGGACGAAGGTGGTGCCCGGCGTGGCCCGCGCCGCCTCGGCGCAGGCGGGCAGTTGTCCGACGTGGACGACCAGGTCGACGGTGAGGCCGGCGGCCCCGATCGCCACCAGGGCGGCGCGCACGTCGGGGCGAGCCAGGTGCCCGGGGTCGACGACGCCCTGTACCTGGTCGCGGATGCCGACCAGCTTCGTGGCGCCGGGCAGGTCGCGGTAGCCGGCGAGGGTGGCGGCGATGGCCGGGTCGGTGAGCGACGCCCAACCAACCACACCGGCGATCCGGGCGGTAGCAGCGGCGAGAGCCAGAAACTCGGCGGTCTCGGCGGCGTCGCAGCGGCCGGCCTCGACCAGCAGGGTCGCCGTCACGCCGGCCTCGTCGAGCCGGGGTACGAGGTCGGCGACGGTGTAGTCGCGCCGGATCGACTCCAGGCCCGGTGCGGCGAGCCAGGGGTAGTCAGCGGTCCACAGGTGGTGGTGCGCGTCGATGATCACGGTGTCGGCACCTCGCCCGACAGCAGGCCCTCGGCCTTGAGCTCGGCCCACAGCGCACCGGGCACGTCCCACTCGAACATCGCCACGTTGTCGGCGATCTGCTGCGGGTCGCGGGCGCCGATCACCACGCTGGCGACCGCCGGATGGCCGAGCGGGAACTGGATCGCCGCGGCCCGCAGCGGCACGCCGTGCCGCTCGCAGACCGCCCGGATCGCCGTGGCGCGTTGGACCAGCTCCCGGTCGGCCGGGGCGTAGTCGTAGTGGGCGCCCGGCCTCGGGTCGGCCAGGAGGCCCGAGTTGTAGACCCCGGCGGCGAGGACGGAGATTCCCTTCTCCTGGCACACCGGCAGCAGTTCGTCGAGGCCGGACTGGTCGAGCAGGGTGTACCGGCCAGCGAGCATGAAGCAGTCGAAGTCGCCGGCGTGGGCCAACTCGACAAGTGCGGGGGCCTGGTTCATCCCGGCGCTGACCGCGCCGATCTCGCCGGCTTCCCGCAGCTGGGCCAGCGCCGGGTACGCCCCGGCGACCGCCTCGGCGAGGTGGTCGTCCGGGTCGTGGATGTGTGCGATGTCGATCCGGTCCAGCCCCAACCGGGCCAGGCTCTCCGCATGGGAGCGGCGCACCCCGGCGGCGGAGAAGTCGAACTGCGGCGCGAGGTCGGTCGGCTCGGCCCAGAACTCCTGCCCGTCACCACCGCCGGGGACGAGCAGCCGCCCCACCTTGGTGGAGAGGGCGAACTCGGTGCGCGGCTTGTCGGCGAGGACCGCTCCGGCCCGCCGCTCGGAGAGGCCGCAGCCGTAGAGCGGGGCGGTGTCGAAGTAGCGCAGCCCGAGGTCCCAGGCCGCCTCGACGGTGGCGTGGGCGACCTCGTCGCCGACGGCGGTGAAGAGGCCACCGATCGGGGCCAGCCCGAGGCCGAGCCGGGTCACCGCCACGTCGGTACGCCCCAGCGTCACCTGTTCGGTGGCCTTCACGCCGCGACCCCCTGCCCGTCGTGGATGAACCGGATCACCGACTGGCTCATCCGGTCGTAGTCGTGGTCGTTGTCCAGCTCACCCACGATGGCGAACTCCCGCATCACCGCGATCCGGTCGGTGAGGGTGACCATCTCCGGCAGGTCCGACGAGATCAGCAGGATGGCCATGCCCCGCGCGGCAAGGCCCGCGATCAACTCGTGGAACGCCGCCTTGGTGCGGACGTCGATGCCGACGGTGGGTTCGTCGATGATCAGGACGTCGCAGTCGGCGGCCAGCCACTTGGCCAGGCTGACCTTCTGCTGGTTGCCGCCGGAGAGCTGGCCGGCGAGTTGGTCGGGCGAGGCGAGGCGGATGCCCAGCCGATCGACGTACTCGTCGACCAGCACCCGCTCCGCCCGGTCGCGGACAAGTCCCAGCCGGGCCAGCCGGCGCCACACCGTCACCGCGGTGTTGCGGGCGACGGTCTGGTCGAGGAAGAGCCCCTCCTCCTTGCGGTTCTCGGTGACGTATCCGATCCGGTAGCGGTGCAGGGCGTCGCCCACGTCCCGGATCCGGGCTGGGCGCCCGTGCACCCGCACCTCACCGGCGGTGATCCGGTCGAGGCCGAGGAGCGCCTTGGCCAGCTCACTGCGGCCGGCGCCGACCAGCCCGTACAGGCCGACGATCTCGCCCGGGCGTACGGCGAGGCTGACGTCGTGGTGGCCGGCGCCGGTGGAGACGTGATCGAGCGCCAGCGCCGGTTCGGCGTCCGCCGTTACGGTGCGGGCGGCAAGGTGCACCTGCTGGTACGCCCGGCCGACCATCAGGTCGACGATCTGCTCGCGGCTGTGGTCGGCGAGGGACTCCGCCTCGGCGACGCTGCGCCCGTCACGCAGCACGGTCACCGTGTCGGCGACCGCGAAGACCTCTTCCAGTTTGTGGCTGACCAGCACGGTGGAGTGACCCCGTTCCGACAGCCGACGCACGATGCCGTAGAGCCGGTCGGCCTCGTCGTTGGTCAGCGACGCGGTCGGCTCGTCGAGCAACAGCACGGTCGAGTCGGCCGACAACGCCTTGGCGATCTCCACCAACTGCATCTGGGCCACCGACAGCCGCGACACCGGCAGGTCGGGGTCCAGGTCGAGGTCGAGCAGGTCGAGGCAACGGCGGGCCTCGGTGCGCAGCGCCGCCCGGTCGAGCAGGCCGGCGCGCCGGGGCAGATGTTGCAGGCAGATGTTCTCCGCGACGGTGAACGCCGGAATCAGGTTGCGCTCCTGGTGGACCACACCGATGCCGGCCCGCTGGGCGTCCTGCGGGTTGCCGAGCTGCACCGTGCGCGGCTGCCCGTCCGGCCCGAGCAGTCGCAGCTGCCCACCGTCCGGCCGGTACACCCCGGTCAGGATCTTGATCAGGGTGCTCTTGCCGGCGCCGTTCTCGCCGAGCAGCGCGTGCACGCTGCCGGCGGTCAGGGTCAGCGTCGCCTCGTCCAGGGCACGCACCCCGGGGAACGTCTTGACCAGCTTCTCCGCGGACAGCACGACGCTCATCGCCTACCTCCGGAGAGCTTGTCGCGGAACTGACCCAGCAGGACCGCGCCGAGGACGACCGCCCCGATGATGAGGTCCACCCACCGCCGGTTGATGTCGAACTGCGACTGGCTCACGTCGACAAGCCGCACCAGGAATGCCGCGAGCACCGTGCCGGTCACGCTGATCATGCCGCCGGCCAGGGCCACTCCCCCGATGATCGGCGCGGCGAAGCTGGGCAGCAGCAGGTCGTCGCCGATCGAGGCGTTCACCGAGCCGAAGGCGGCCACCACGATCACGGCGGCGAAGCCGGCCAGCAGGCCCGACAGGGTGTGGGCCAGCACCAGCGCCCGGTCGTTGGAGATGCCCGACAACCGCGCGGCGAACGGGTTGCCGCCGGAGGCGAGCAGGTGCCGCCCGGGCACCGTACGCCGGAAGAACAGTGCCGTCGCAACGGCGATCGCGACCGCCAGCAGGAACACCACGGGTACGCCGGCCAGAGATGCCTGCCCGAGTTCCCGCAGCCCGGGCGAGTAGCCCTGGTAGGTGCCCGTGCCGTTCACCCCGTACCGCAGCCCTTCGAGGATCGTCATGGTGGCGAGGGTGACGATGAAACCGTTTATTCGAGTGAAGATCACCAGCAGACCGTTGACCAGCCCGACGACGGCGCCGAGGGCCAGCGCGGCGAGCACAGCGACCGGGGCGGGGAGCCCGGCGTCGATCATCAGCCATCCTGAGGCCACCGCGCAGAACCCGGTGAGCACCCCCACCGAGAGGTTCATCTGACCGACGGCGAGCACCACCATCTGGGCCAGGCCGATGACGATCGGCAGGGCGAGGAAGCGCAGGAACGCGTCGAGGGTGCCGGCGGTGAGCAGGTTGAAGTCGGTGGCGACCGCGAGCGCGGCGAACCCGAGAGCCGCGATCACCGCGAGGGTGAACTCGTTGGTCCGGACGAGGCTCCTCATGATGACGACACCGCCCTTCGCTCGGCGATCACGGCCCGAAGCCGGTCCAGCGACAGCGCCGCGAGCAAAACCAGTCCGATGTAGAGCTTCAGCTCCTCCAGGGAGAACTGCAGCAGGTTGAGGCCCTTGTAGATGACCTGGGTGAGGGTTGCGCCGAGCGCGGTGCCGAGGACGCTGACCGCGCCACCGGCGAGCAGTGTGCCGCCCAGCACCGGGGCCAGGAACGACGGCAGCAGGAACGACTCACCGATGCTGGCGGAGAATGCCCCGTTGTTGGCGGCGAGCAGGAAGCCGGCCAGCGCGGCGAGCAGCCCGCTCAACGCGTGTGCGGCGACGACTCGGCGGTGCGTGGGGATGCCGGACAGCTTCGCGGCAAGCGTGTTGGAGCCGGTCATGAGGATCTCCCGGCCCAGCCGGGCATGCCGGAACAGCAGCCCGACGCCGAGCGCCGCAACCACCGCGATCGGCACGACAAGCGGGATCCGGGGTCCACAGACCTCCCCCATGCAGTAGTCGGCGAAGGTGTCGAAGCGCAGGGCGGACAGCCCGCTGGGCTGCACCGCGAACGCCACCCCGCCGGTGGCCCACGTGTAGAGGATCGTGACCAGGCCCAGCAGCCCGAAGTCGAGCGCGAGGGTCACCACGAAGCTGTTCACGCCGGTCTTGGCGATGAGTAGGCCGGCGAGCGCGCCGATGCCCGCCCCGACGACGAGACCCACGAGCAGACCGACCAGCAGTGGCAGGCCGAGCCGGTCGTAGACCAGGCCCATCGCGAAGGTGGACAGCGCGGCCATCCGGCCGACGGCCATGTTCATGTGCCCGAGCGAGAGCACGGCGAGCTGGGCGAGACCGACCACGACGTACACGCTGATGTCGGCCTGTAGCGGTGCGAGGGTGAGGCGGGGGTCGAGGAACGCGGGGGTCAGCGACGAGAAGAGGACGACCAGCGCGGCGATGACGATGAGCAGGCCGAGTCGGGGGTTCGCCCAGACCGGCAGGGCCCTGGTCGGGGGCCTCGGATCGCCGGCCGGCGGCGCCGCTGGCGCCTCCGGCGCTGTTTCCGTCTTCACGCCACCCTCCTGTCCTCGATCGCGTCGCGGTCCCAGTCGATCCCGAGGCCGGGCTCGTCCGGGGCGACCGCATGGCCGTCGACGATGGCGATCTCGGTCCGGGTGATCGCGCGCAGTTGCGGGATGTGCTCGACGTAGCGACTGTTCGGCACGGCCGCGCAGAGGCTCACGTGCAGTTCCATGAGGAAGTGCGGGCAGACCACCACGTTGCAGGCCTCGGCCAGGTGCGCGACCTTGAGCCACGGGGTGATGCCACCGATCCGCGCGACGTCGACCTGGACGATTCCGGCGGCCTGGCGACGCAGGTACTCGGCGAACTGGCCGATCGAGTACATCGACTCCCCGACGGCGATCGGGATGCTCGTCGCACGGGCGAGCAGCTCGTGCCCGGCGACGTCGTCGGCCGGCAACGGCTCCTCGAACCAGGCGAGCTGGTGCGGTTCGAGGAGCCGGGCTCGGCTGATCGCCTCGGCGGCGGTCAGTGACTGGTTGGCGTCGACCATCACGTCGAAGCGGTCGCCGAGGGCCGCCCGCACCGCACCGATCCGGGCGGCGTCCTCGGCCGCGTTCGGCTTACCCACCTTGAGCTTGACGCCGCGCCAGCCGGCCTCCTGGGACGCCTTCGCACCGGCGACTAGCTCATCTTCGGTGAGGTGCAGCCAGCCACCCTCCGTGTCGTACAGCGGGATCCGCTCCTTGGCGCCGCCGGCGAGCACCCACAGGGGCAGGCCGGCGGCTCGGGCGCGCAGATCCCACAACGCGGTGTCGACCGCGGCGAGGGCCAGCGAGGTGACAGCACCGACGGCGGTGGCACGGGTGGCGGCATGCAGGTCGCGCCACACCGCTTCCACCCGGCTCGCGTCGCGGCCGACCAGGTGTGGCAGCAGGTAGTCGCGCAGCAGCGCGAGCACCGCGGTGCCACCGGTCCCGATCGTGTACGAGTAACCCGTGCCGTGCCCGCCGTCGGCCGTCCGCACCTCGACGAAGACCGTTTCCTGCTTCAGGAACGCCTGTATCGCGTCGGTGCGGACGGTCTCGACGGGAATGTCGACGAGGTAGGCCTCAGCCTCCGTGATCTTCGACATCAGCTGCACTTGAGGAGATCGCCGTCGAACTTCTTCTTCAGCTCCTCGGTGGTCGCGGTGCGGTCGGCCTCGTAGCCCTCCAGGTTGTCCTTGGTCACCACGAACGAGCCGGAGTCGATCGTGACCCCGGGCGTGGCGATCGTGCAGCCGCCGCTGAGCTTCATGAGGGCGTACGAGCCGACCCGGGCCTGGCCGACCGGGTTCTGCAGGATGGTGGCGGACACCGACCCGCCGCGCAGTCCGTCGAGGACCGCCGGGTCGTCGTCGATGGCGATGACCTTGATGGGCAGCTTCGACTGGCGCACGCCCTCGGCGGAGGCGACCGCCGGGTTGTAGGCGGTGTTCACGATCGCCTGGATCTGACGACCCTTGGCGGCGAGGAGGTCGGCCACGGCCTTCTGGGCGCTCTGCAGGTCCTTGTCGATGTCGGTGACGCTCTGGATCAGCACCACCTTGCCGCCGGTCTCTCCGACCGCCTTCTCCACGCCCTTGATCCGGCGCTGGGTGTTGGAGTCGACCTTGTTTCCGGTCAGGTGGACCAGGTTGCCCTGACCGCCCATCGCGTCGATGGCGGCCTTGGCGCCCTTGTACGCGGCGACCTCCACGTCGGTGGAGAGGCAGAAGTCGGCCTTGTTGGCCCCAGCCGGGCAGGATGCCAGGGAGGCGACGGGGAAGCCCTGCCGCTTGAGGTCCTCGAAGGTGGAGTTGATGTTGTCCGGTGAGACGCCGAAGACCCCGAAGGCGTTGTAACCCTGTGCGGCCAGGGACTTGAGCACGTCGTTCTGCTTGGTCTGATCCCAGCCGGCCGTCTCGTTGAAGGTCACGTCGCCGAGGGCGAACTCCGACTTGGCCTTGGTCCCGGCGTCCTTCCAGGGCTGGAAGTAGGGGTGCGAGCCGCCGGGCACGAGCGCGACCTTGACCTGCGCTGGTTCCCGACCGCCGGCTTCGGTGTCGGTGTCGGCGCTCTTCTTGGTGCAGGCCACGGTGGTCGTGGCGAGGGCCAGGACGGTGAGGCCCGAGCCGATCCGGGACAGCATTCTGCGCGACATGTTCGTCTCCTCGGGGGTGGTGGTGGTGAGACGGCGGCGGGGGGAGGGGAACCTATTTCCTATAGGATATTGCTTTGCTAGTGTGTACTCGCTCAGACCGGCACAGTCAAGGGGTTGTTGAGGAGACGAGATGGCCCAGCAGGAAGCTCGCGAGGGCCGACTCCGTCCCGCCCGACGACTCACCCTCAGCGAGGATGTCTACGAGTCGATAAAGACGCTGGTCATGGACCACATCCTGCCGCCCGGCGAGCGGGTCAACATCGACGCTCTCGCCCGGGAGCTCGACGTCTCCCCCACCCCGGTGCGCGAGGCCCTCGCCCGACTGGAAGCCGACGGCCTGGTCCGCAAACGCCCGCTGTCCGGCTACACCACCACGCCGCTGCTGAGCCGCGCCGAGTTCGACGACCTGTTCGACGTCCGCCTGGTGTTGGAGGGCGCGACCGCCGGCCGGGCCGCCGCACACGCGTCCGCTGAGGCGCGGCAACGCATCAGCGCCGAGGCGTCGGCGCGCATCGACGTGGAGGCCGGCGACGGATACCGTCGACACGCCGCCTTCACCGCACTGGACGCGAAATTCCATGACCTGATCGCCGAGGTCGCCGGCAGCCCACTGCTCCGCGACAGCATCACGCGACTGCACTCGCACCTGCACCTGCACCGGCTGTACTTTCCGGTCGCCGGCGCCCCGGACACCAACACCGAGCACCAGCGCATCGCCGCCGCCATCGTGGCCGGCGACTCCTCGGCCGCCACCGAGGCGATGCGCTCCCACCTGACCGCCGCCCGGGAGCGCCACCTGCCCGCCTTCGACCAGCTTCCCGCGCCCGGAGCACCGCACGACTCGGCGTGACCCGCCCCCGACACATCCGAGGAGCCGCCATGCGGATCGCCCTCTTCATCACCTGCGTCAACGACCTCGCATACCCGGGCACCGGCATCGCGGTCACCCGCATCCTGCGGCGGCTCGGCCACACCGTCGACTTTCCCACCGACCAGACCTGTTGCGGGCAGATGCACGCCAACACGGGTTACCGGGCCGAGGCGATGCCGATGGTGCGCAACTACGTCGACGTCTTCGACGAGTACGACGCCATCGTCGCGCCGTCCGGATCGTGCACGGCGATGATCCGCGACCAGTACCCACGCCTGCACCCGCCCGCCGCGCCGGTGGCCGCCCGCACCTACGAGCTGTCCGAGTTGCTCGTCGACGTCCTCGGTGTCACCGACGTCGGTGCCGAGTTCCCGGAAACGGTCACCTACCACCCCACCTGCCATGGCCTGCGAATGCTGCGACTGGGCGACCGGCCGCTGAAGCTGCTGCGCCAGGTTCGCGGGATCCAGCTGGTCGAGCTCGGCGACGCCGAGGAGTGCTGCGGCTTCGGCGGCACGTTCGCCCTGAAGAACCCGGACGTCTCCACGGCGATGCTCACCGACAAGTGCGCCCGGGTCCGCGACACCGGGGCACGGGTGCTCGCCGCCGCCGACAACTCCTGCCTGGCACACATCGGGGGCGGCCTGGACCGCCACCGGTCGGGCGTGCGGGCCGTGCACTACGCCGAGATCCTCGCCGCGACGGGGGCCACCTCGTGAACCGTCCCGGCGTCGACCGGTCCGGCACTGGCGCGTCGGCCGCGCCGGCCACCGGAGGCGGGCGGATTCGCACGCCGCTGCCCTTTCCCACCGCAGCCGCGCCGGCCGTCGCCGACACACAACTGCGGGCCAACCTGCACCGGGCCACCCGCACCATCCGTGGCAAGCGCGCGCGGGTCGTCGACGAGGTACCCGACTGGGAGGCTCTTCGTGACGCCGGCGCCGCGATCAAGGCGGACGTCCAACGCCGGTTGCCTGAGCTGCTGGAGCAGTTCGAGGCGTCCGCCACCGCTGCCGGCGCCACCGTGCACTGGGCCCGCGACGCCGCCGAGGCCTGCCGGATCGTGGTCGAGTTGACCCGGGCCGCCGGGGCCGACGAGGTCGTCAAGGTCAAGTCGATGGCAACCCAGGAGATCGAGCTCAACGAGGCCCTGGAAGCAGCCGGCATCGCCGCGTACGAGACCGACCTCGCGGAGCTGATCGTGCAGCTCGGCGACGACACCCCCTCGCACATCCTGGTGCCGGCGATCCACTACAACCGGGCACAGATCCGGGAGATCTTCCACCGTCGCATGCCCGACGCGCCGGCCGACCTCAGCGACGAACCGTCCGCGCTGGCCGAGGCGGCACGCGCCCATCTGCGACGACGTTTCCTCTCGGCCCGGGTCGCCGTCTCCGGCGCCAACTTCGCCATCGCCGACACCGGCACCCTGGTGGTCGTGGAGTCCGAAGGCAACGGGCGGATGTGCCTCACCCTCCCGGAGACGCTGATCAGCGTCGTCGGCGTCGAGAAGCTGCTGCCGACCTTCACCGACCTGGAGGTCTTCCTGCAACTGTTGCCGCGATCCTCGACCGGTGAGCGGATGAACCCGTACACCTCGATGTGGACCGGCGTCACCCCCGGGGACGGCCCCCAGTCCGTGCACGTCGTCCTTGTCGACAATGGCCGGTCCGCGGTGCTCGCCGACCCGGTCGGGCGGCCGACGCTCTCCTGCATCCGCTGCTCCGCGTGCCTCAACGTCTGCCCGGTGTACGAGCGGGCCGGCGGGCACGCGTACGGATCGGTGTATCCGGGTCCGATCGGCGCGATCCTGTCACCCCAGCTGACCGGCGTGGCCGACAACGCTTCCCTGCCGTACGCGTCGACCCTCTGCGGCGCCTGCTACGACGTGTGTCCGGTAAAGATCAATATTCCGGAGATCCTGGTCCATCTACGCCAGCAGGCACCGCATCCGCTGGCTGAACGGGCCACCATGCGCGTCCTGTCGTGGGTCATGCGGAGCCCTCGGCGATGGGCCGCCGCCCTGCGCCTGGCCCGGGCCGGCGCGGGTCCTCTCGGCGCGTACCGCGAACGGCGCACCGGCGCTCGTACGCTGCGCCGGCTGCCCTGGCCCGCCTCGGCGTGGACCCGCTCCCGAGACCTACCGCTGCCCGCGCCGCAGACCTTCCGTGAATGGTGGGACCAGCAGTGACCGCACGTGACGAGATCCTGGCGCGGCTCCGGACGGCCCTGGCCGACAACCCGCCGCCGGTGGAGGTGCCTCGCCAGTACCGCCAGGTCGATGATCGCCCCGACCTGGTCGAGATCCTCATCGACCGGTTGGAGGACTACCGGGCGGTCGTCCACCGTGGCCTCGGCGCGCTTCCCGCGCTGTTGGCGAAGGTCGGCCGGCTCGCCGTTCCCACCGACATCCCCGCCGAGTGGCTGGCCGGCTACACCGGGCAGGTGCACCGCGACGCTCCCCCGCTGTCGTCGGCCGACCTCGACGGCCTGGACGCGGTCCTGACCGGCTGCGCCGTGGCGGTCGCCGACACGGGCACCATCATCCTCGACGCCGGCCCGGCGCAGGGGCGGCGGGCACTCACCCTGGTGCCCGACCGGCACATCTGCGTCGTCCGCAGCGACCAGGTCGTCGGCCTGTTGCCGGAGGCGCTGACCCGGCTGGACCCGCGCACGCCACAGACCTGGATCTCAGGTCCGTCCGCGACCAGCGACATCGAGCTCAACCGGGTTGAGGGAGTGCACGGCCCTCGCAGGCTGGAAGTCGTCCTGGTCGGTCTGGACGACGATCCCAGGGGACGCTAGCCGGTCGACTCGACCCGCACGGCCCGCCGCCGCCGCCGTCGCCACGACGCGAGCAGTTCGTTGATCAACTGAGCGCCGCCGGAACTCTTCCTCTGGTGCGGCCGACCAGCCCGGACGCCATACCCGTCATCGAAGGCATGGATCGGTCACACCCCGCAGCGCCAGCTCGTCCTTGTAGCACCTACCAAGGAGAGCCTCATGTTCGTCGCTTACGTCACGGTCACCATCCTCGCGGCGGTCTTCACCGGAGTCGCCGCCGTCACCTACCTGATCGGCCACGACTATCCGAAGGCACAGGTGGACATGAAGCGCCTGCCCCGGTCCTGGGTGCCGGTGTTGGGGACGTTGCTGGCAGCCGGCTCGTTGGGGCTGCTGGCCGGGTTCGCCGTGCCGCTGCTGGGCACCCTCGCCGCCGCTGGCCTCGTGCTGTACTTCGTCGGCGCGCTCGTCGCGCACCTGCGCGTCGGTTCCCGCCAGCTCGTGGGATGGGCCGTGTTCTTCGCCACCGCGGTGGCCGCGCTGGCCGTGAACCTGGGCTACCACTCGGATGCGTGGTGAGGCTGGGTGAATCCGCCGCCGGGGTCAGACCACGGTTTGTTTGGTGGTCGGCAACGCGTCGACGATCGACTTCTGCACGTTGATCGTGTCCGCGATGATCTCGTGTGGCGTGTTGGCCATCCACTGCATCACCGAGATGTCCTCGAAGCGGGGATGCCGGAACATCTCCAGGAACACCAGCGGCTCGTCGCCGGTGTTCTCGATGTAGTGGCCGTACGCGAAGGGGACGTAGCCCACGTCGCCCGCCTGGAAGTCGAACGTCCGGGCGGCGGCCTGAGCCGCGAAGACGCCCATCCGCCCGGTGCCGGAGATGTAGTACTGCCACTCGTCGGTGGTGGGATGCCAGTGCAGCTCGCGCAGTCCCCCGGGCTCGACCTCGACGAGGGCGGCGGCGGTGGTCACGGACGCGGCGAAGTTGGTCGAGTCCGTGACCCGGACCGTTCCACCCCGGAAACGCTGCGGGGTCTGGGCGGTCATCCGGTGTTTGAAGCTTCGCGGGATGTCACCGGTGGGGCTGATCACCCGGTCCTGTTGCAGGGGCGGCGGGACGTCGCCCTGGAAGATGTACTTCTCCCGCTCGGGCAGGTTCTCCATCTGTTCCATCGTCCAGCCGAAGTTCTTCGCGAGGACGTGCCGAGGCGTGTGTGCGAAGAAGTCGCTGAGCAGGAACGTGTTGTTCTCCGAGAAGGCGCCGTCGTTGAAGACCAGCAGGAACTGGGCGCCGTCGTCCAGCGCCTGGATGTTGTGCGGCACGCCCTGCGGAAAGAACCACAGATCGCCCTCTCTCACGTCCTCGATGAAGTTGCGCCCCTCATGGTCGACGGCGCTGATCCGGCAACTGCCGCTCAGCATGTACGCCCACTCCGACTGTTGGTGCCAGTGAATCTCCCGGTACGCGCCTGGCTCCAGGCCGAACTGGACGCCGGCCAGCTGACTGGCGATCGGCAGATCGCGGCTGGTGACCTCCCGGGTCCAGCCGCCCTTCTCCACCCGGGTGTGCGCCTGGGAGAACGAGAACTTGAGGTTGGGCACGAGCCGGCTGTCCGTCGTCGGCGGCACCAGAAGATCGGGGTTCTGCCGCTCAAGCTCGATGTTGCGGCCCGCGAAGGGCGGTGCGCCCTGGTCGCCGCGTCGCGGCTGGGGATCGCTGTTCGCCATGATCGCTGTCTCCTCACTCCGGTGGGATCGGATGTGGCGCGGGAACGGACCTGCCCCGCAGGCGTAGCCGGGACGACAACCCCAGCAGGGTGCGCACCCCGGGCCAGCCGTACTGGACCGCTATCGCGGCGGGAATCGCCACCGCCGTCGCCATCAGCACCACGCGGATCCACCGCGGAGCGTGTCCACCCGCCCCGGTGCTGGCGAACAGGACGAAGACCAGCAGTACGACCCGGAGCCGGCGCAGGCCGGGAAGTGGTGACGACGTCGAGTGGGCCATACCTTCGATGATCGGGGGCGGGCCAGCGCCGTCGCATCACGTGATCGCGCCATTGCGGCGCGTCAGAACCCGGACGGCAGGCGCATTCGGCGCAATCCCGCCGGTTCGTCGATCTGCTCGCTCGCCCCAGCCACCATGGCTAGGCTCGGTCGCAGGACGGCCTTTCGACGCGCCGGGTAACCACCGGGGAGAACGCCATTGTCCGAATCATCCTTCAACGCCGGAACGCTCCAAACTGACGACATCGCCGCCGACGCCGACGCCGAGCAACGACGGCATCGGCTGTTCACCACGGCGGAGCCCTCGGTCGCCCTCGCCGGTCTTCGAGAGGCGCTGGACCAGCGACTGGACGCCCGGAGCCGAAGCACTCTGCTCGCCATGGTCGCCACGATCGCGGCCCGCACGGGACACCCGGACGCCGATGCCCTGCTCCGCGACGCGGGCACCGCGCACGCCACGTCCGGTGACCATTCCTCCGCCCGCCACCTCGCCCTCGGCCGGGCGGCTCGCTCGTTGTCGCACGGGGATCTGCCAGGCGCGCACGCCGTGCTGGCAGCCCTGGACCCCGACGCCTGGGTGGCACGCCAGGACGCCACGTCCATCCGGGCTGAACGAATCCTGGTGCAGCTGGGCCTGGCTCGGCACCAGGACGCGCGGACCGCGATCTGCCAGGCGTCCGACGACACGGCGCCGCCCGACACCCCGGTCAGCAGCAGGCTGACCGCCCTGGACTGCCTGCGGATGGTCGCGGTGGGCGAGCTGCCCGAGGCCGCCGCGCTGGCTGTCACGACGCTCAACTCAGGCTCGGCGGACATCAGCCCGGAGGTGCGCGCCCTCCTTGTCGCGGTGATCGCCGAGGTCCGCTACCGCCAGGGAGAACACGATGCCGCGCGCGCCGCCCTCCGCACGTGCCTTGCGGAGAGACAATGGCCCGACAGTACGATGTGGACGCCCGCCTTCTGTGTCGCAGTCCGCGACCCGGCAATCAGTGAGCCAGCGAGCCTCCTCACCAGAGTCGTCGCCGACCTGCACCGGTCGGTCCGATCGCTCCTGCCCGTGCCGCAGTTCGGCCCCCGACTGGTGCGCGCGGCGGTGGCCGCTGGCGACACCCGGGCCGCCCGTCGGGTCACCGAACTGGTCGAGCTGGTGGCCACGCGCACCCCGGTCCCGCTGTGGCACGCACTCGCCAACCAGACCAGAGGGCTGCTCGATCGTGACCCGGACGCGCTCCGGTCGGCGGTCGACGGCTTGCGCACCACCGCCGCACGGCCGGCTCTGGCCGACGCGTTGCTCGACCTCGCGAACAACCGACGGCTGCGGCCCGCCCAGGCGTGGGATGCCGCGCACGAAGCGGCTGCCCTCTACGCCCGGATCGGCGCCCCTGGCGACCAGGCGATAGCCGACCGGCGATGCGTCGAACTCGCTGCCACCCCGCACCACCGGCCGTCGATCGGCGAGCCGCTCCGCACCGGCATCGAGGCGCTCACCCCCGCCGAGGAGCGGGTGGCCGAGATGCTCGCCGCCGGTGCCACGAAGAAGGAGGCGGCCGGGAGCCTCTTCGTCTCCTTCCACACGGTGGACACGCAGCTCCGATCCATCTACCACAAGCTGGGCATCCACAATCGGATGCAGTTGGTGCGGGCCTGGGACCGGTACAAGGCGATAATCAGCCGATGACCGAGCCGACCGAGGGTCACTTCTCGCTGTCGAGGTTGGCCATCATCGCCGTCGCGTACCGCTCGCCGGAGGCGGCACCGGCCGGCACGGCCCGCTCGATCTCGTCCAGCGCGGCGCGGTCCAGCACCAGGTCCACGGCGGCCAGCGACTCGGCCAGCCGATCCCGGCGACGCGCGCCGACCAGCGGCACGATCTGCTCGCCCTGCGCCGCCACCCAGGCGATCGCCACCTGGCTCGTGGTGGCCCCCAGCCGCTGTGCGACCCGGCCGAGCGCGTCCACGAGGCGCAGGTTCGCGGCCAGGTGCTCGCCCTGGAACCGTGGGCTGTTCGCCCGGAAGTCCGTGCCGGTCAGCTCGCGGTCCGCCGACCAGTGCCCGCTCAGCAGACCTCGCGACAGCACCCCGTAGGCGGTCAACCCGATGCCCAGTTCCCGCAACGCCGGCAGAATCGTGGCCTCCGGGCCACGGGACAGCAGCGAGTATTCGATCTGGACGTCACTGATCGGTGCCACCGCCGCCGCGCGACGGATGGTGTCCGCGCTCACCTCGGAGAGCCCGATGTGCCGGATGTAGCCGGCCTGCTGCATCTCGAGCAGTGCCCCGACAGTTTCTTCCACCGGCACCTGCGGGTTCAGCCGCGATGGCCGGTAGATGTCGATGTAGTCGGTACCCAACCGCCGCAGCGAGTACGCGAGCCGGTCCTTCACCGCCACCGCCGACACGTCGTACGGTGCGGCCTGGAACCCGCCGTCCGGCGTCCGGCGCGAGCCGAACTTCACGCTGACCACGACCTCGTCCCGGCGACGCTCCCGCAGCGCCCGGCCGATCAGCATCTCGTTGTGACCCGACCCGTAGAAGTCCCCGGTGTCGATGAGGTTCACGCCGGCATCGATGGCCGTGTGCAGTGTCGCGATGCTCTCGGCCTCGTCCGCCGGCCCGTACAGGTCCGACATGCCCATCGCGCCGAGCCCGATGATCGACACCTCCGGCCCGGAGGCACCCAACCGTCGCCGTCGTAGATCCGTCATGTCTGTCGTCTCCTCCGGTCGTCGTCGCGGTGGCTCGCTGTGGCGGGACACTGCTGTGTACGCTGTGTCCATATAACCAGCATGAAGACGCCGTGTCCATATAACCGGGAGGACCAGTGGCTCAGCTCACGCCGGATGCCAACACGCCACCCCGCCGTGGTCGGGGTCGCCGACCCGCCGACCAGGTACGGGCCGAGATCCTCACCGCCGCCGGCAATCTCCTGCTGGCCGAGGGCATGGCCGGCTTCACCATCGAGAAGGTCGCAGCCCACGCCGGGGCCAGCCGGATGACGATCTACAAATGGTGGCCCTCCAAGGGTGCCCTCGCCCTGGACGGCTACTTCACCGTCGTCGCACCCACCCTGGCCTTCACCGACACCGCCGACATCGTCACCGACCTGACCAACCAGCTCGTCGCCTTCGTCCACCTCATGCGGGACACCTCCGCCGGGCGGGTCATCAGCCAACTCATCGCGCAGGCGCAGACCGACCCGGAACTGGCCACGGCGTACCGGCAGCGCTACTCCGGCCCTCGCCGGGCCCTCGCCGTCGACGCCCTCACCAAGGCCATGGCCCGCGGGCAGCTACGCACCGACATCGACCCCGAATCCGTCGTCGACCAGCTCTGGGGCGCCTGCTACCACCGGCTCCTCGTCCCCGACCTGCCGCTCACCGAGGACTTCGCCCGCACCCTGGTCGCCAACCTCATCCGCGGACTGCGCTGACCGCCAGGTCACACCACCGGGCCACGCCAGGGATCGACCGTGCCCTGTGGGCGGTCGCCGCGCAGGGTGATGCGGTGTACGACCCGCCGGGCACCCCCGTAGTCGCGGTTGGCGTAGTGCGCGGTGCTGCGGTTGTCCCACATCACCACGTCGCCGGAACGCCATCGGTGTCGCACCAGGTGCTCGGGCTTGGTGAGGTGGGCGTAGAGCAGGTCCAGGATCGCCCGGCTCTCCGCCTCCGACACGCCAACGATGTGCGAGGTGAAGCCGGGGTTGACGAAGATTCCCCTGCGACCGGTCTCCGGGTGCACGCGTACGACGGGATGCTCCACCGGATCCAGCCGGGTGACGACTTCGCCCTCCCACACGTTGCCCCGACCACCACGACGCTGCGCGAGGTAGTAGCCGAATTCCCGGTTGCCGTCGTGCACGGCGACCAACTGGTCCACCAGCCGCCGCACCGGCTCGGCGAGGGAGTCGTACGCGAGTTGGCTGTCCGCCCAGCTCGTGTCGCCACCGCTGGGCGGCAGCGTCACCGCGCGCAGGATCGAGCCGAGAGGTGGCCGGGCAACGAAGGTGACATCGGTGTGCCACACGTCGGCGAACCCGTTGTCCGCACTGTCCAGTGCGTACACCTCGGGGTGTTTCTCGTCGACGCCGCCGACCACGGGGTGCGAGGCGGTCAGTTCGCCGAGCCGGCGCCCGAGGCGCACCTGGCCGTCGTCGTCGAGCTGTTGGTCGGCGAAGAACAACACCTTGCGGTCCACCAACGTCGCGCGCACCGCTGCGAGCTCCGCGTCGGTCGCGCCGTGCAGGTCGAGACCATACACCTCGGCGCCGAAGTACGGCCCGAGCGGGTCCAGCGTCAGATTTACGAGAGTATCGGTCATGGCGGTTCCCTTTCGATTCAGGCGGCGGCGTCACGCACGGCGTGGCCGATCGTGGCGCGGAGGGCCGCGTACTCCGGTGAGCCGCGCAACTCGTCCGGTTCGACGCCACTGCGCGGGAGGTCGACGTCCAGGTCGAGGGCAACCCGGCCGGGCCGACGGGTCAGGACGATCACCCGGCTGCCGAGGAAGACCGCCTCGTCCACGCTGTGCGTGACGAACACGCACGTACGGCCGGTTTCGGCACTGACCCGGCGCAGGTCTTCCTGCAACCTCTCCCGGGTCAGCGCGTCGAGGGCCGCGAACGGCTCGTCGAGCAACAGCAACGGATTGTCCACGGCCAGCGCCCGTGCGATGGCCACGCGCTGTTGCTGGCCACCGGAGAGCTGCCAGGTACGGCGGTGCGCGACGTGCGGCAGGCCGACCCGGTCCAGCAGAGCGGACACCCGGGGGGATCGCTCGGGCGCGGGCACCCCGGCGTAGCGCAGCGCGAGCCCCACATTGCCGCCGACCGTCTTCCACGGCAGCAGCCGTGGTTGCTGGAAGACCAGACCGGCGTTTCGTCCCGGCACCGGCGGCAGGCCGGCGGCGATCACCGTGCCGGTCGTCGGCTGTTCGAAGCCGGCGATCAGCCGCAGGAGCGTCGTCTTGCCACATCCGGAGGCTCCCACGAGGACCAGGAAGGTGCCCGGCGGTACGCGGAGGTCGACCGGGCCGAGGGCGGTGACCGCCGCCGACCCGGTCCCGTACGTGTGGGTGACGTCGCGGACCTCGACCGCGGCGTCAGGGTCGGAGGACACTCGGCAGACCCTTGGTGTAGATGGCCGCTTCGAACACCGACCGGTCCGGTATCGCGTCGATCTTCTTCTGCGCCTTGAGGAAGACCGCCGCGTTGTAGAGGTTGTCGGCGAGCGCGCCGACCTTCTCGGGCGAGCCCAGCCACTCGGGGCTGGCCAGCTCGGCGGGCTTGAGGAACACGCCCTGACTCAACTGGTGCTGGGCCGCGGCGGTGTCCAGGTTCAGCTCACGACCCACGGCGGTCGCCGCGGCGGTCGGGTCGCTCGCGATGAGGTCGAGGGCCTTCGCCTCCGCCTTGCGCCACGCGTCGACGGCCTCGGGGTGCGCGTCGGCGAACGCGGTGGAGACCACGCCGAGATCCAACGTGGGCTTACCGGCGGTGGCCAGCTCCCGGCTGGTGATCAGCACCTTGCCGGTCTTCTTCAGCTCGTCGAGGGACGGCAGCCAGGAGTACGCGGCGTCGAGGTCACCACGGGTCCAGGCGGCGAGGATGTCCTGCGGTTCCAGATCTACCAGGGTCACCTCGCTCTCCTTGACGCCGGCCTGGTTGAGTGCGGCCAGCAGGCTGAAGTGGGCGGTCGACGCGAACGGCGTGCCGATCTTCTTGCCCCGCAGGTCGGTGATGCTGGCGACGTTGGCGCCGTTGCGCGCCACCAGCGCCTCGTTGTCGCCGGCCACGTCGAGGACGAAGGCCACCTTGTAGGGCAGGTTCAGTGGCGCCGACAGACCGCGCGCGACCGGGCTGGAGCCGATCGCGGCGATGTCCACACTGCCGGCCGCGAACGCCGTGTTGATGCTCGCGCCGGAGTCGAACTTGGTCCAGGTGATCTTGTAGTCGGGTAGTGCCTTCTCCAGCAGTTGCTGGTTCTTGACGATCAGGTCGCCGCTGGGGAACGCCTGGTAGGCGAGCCGGATGCTCTTGCGCTGCGGGTCGCCACCGCCACTGGCGGCGCCGTCGCCGCACCCGGCGAGTGGAACGGCGGCGAGAAGCACGGCGGTCGTGAGGAGAGTTCGGAATATTGGTCGACGCACGGGGCGTCCCTTCTGAGAGGTGGGAAGAGCGCGGGTCAGCCTCGACCGCGCCAGGGAACGAGCCGGTCCTCCGCCGTCCGCAGCAGCGCGTCGATGAGGAGGCCGGACAGGCCGATGGCGAACAGCCCGAGCACCACCACGTCGGTCTGCGAATACCGTTGTGCGTCGCGGACCATGCCCCCGATGCCCGGTACGCCATTGATGGTCTCGGCGGCGACCACCGACGAGTAGGCGATACCCACGGCGAGCCGGATGCCGGTGAAGATCTCCGGGAGCGCGTGCGGCAGCACCACGTCGCGGGTCACCGCCCAACGGCCGCCACCCAACGCCCGAGCCGCCTCCACGAGAGTGGCGGGCGCGGCCTTGACCGCGGAGGCGGTGGCGACCGCGACCGGGGGCAGCGCGGCGATGGACAGGAGCCACAACTTCGGGGTCTCGTCGATGCCGAACCAGATGATGAGCAGACTGAAGTACGCCAGGGGTGGCAACGCGCGGACGAAGGTGACGACCGGTTCGGTCGCGACCCGCACCCAGGCGACAGTGCCCATCACCAAGCCGAGCACCAGGCCGGCCGCGACGCCCACCACCGAGCCGATGAGGATGCGACGCAGACTCACCCCGAGGTGCTCGATCAGCAGGTGGCCGCTGTAGCCCCGGACACCGTCGTGGGTGGTCGAGGTCTGCACCAGTCGGTCCCACACGGCGCCCGGCGCTGGGATGAACGTGGGGTTGTCGGTCAGCACCGCGAGGATCTGCCATATCGCCAGCAGGACCACGAGGGTGACGGCGCGGAGCGCGATGCGTCGCCACCAGGCGGCCCGCCCCGCTCGGCGTGGCTGGTGAGCCGGTGGTGGGGCACCGACATCGGAGCCCACGGTCTGTACTGCGGCAACAACGGTCACGGCTTCTCCCGATCACTATGACCCACTATTCCTACAGCTTTAGTGGGTTATGCACAACGGGCCGCCCACTTCATGGAATCCCCCGATCGCGGACCTGGTGAGCCTGTCGGGTGCCGACCGTCCCGACGCTCTGACCGACCAGACGAGAACGATGACGCCGGTGAGTCATGTCGATGACTCACCGGCATCACGCTGATCAACACAATGGAGCCCCGGACCAGGCCCAACGCCTCGCGTCGTCGAGGGTCACTCGGGCGGCGTGGCCCCCGACTGCTCGCTCACCATGTACGTCGCGTACCAGTCGGGCCAGTTGTCGTCCCGCTCGCCGGTGCGCTCTTCGTGCTCACCGTGGGCGGCGGCCGCGCGCCGAAGAGCGCTCGCCAGGTCGCTCGCGGAGCCGAACGACGTCAGGCCACCCTCGATGCGCCCGGGAAGCCTGGTCGTGATCTCCTGAATGAGCCAGGTGTTGCCGTCCGGGTCGCGGAGCGTGGCGCGCGAGAAGTAGCTGCGCCGCTCGGGGTCCAGCCCGGCGACCGGGCCGTCCGGGCTGACATGGAAGATCTCACCCACCTCGACACCGGCAGAGATCAGAGCGTTCCGGGCTGCCTCAAGGTCGGACACGATCAGGTACGCGCTGGCCGAACCGGGCGCCGCCGCCGTGAGCTCCGCATCGAACTGGAGCGAGCACCCGGAGCCGTGCGGCGTGAACTGGATGATGCCGGGTGGTGTCTGGTCGAGCCGCCAACCGAGGCGTTCGTAGAACGCTTTCGCGCGGCCGACATCGGACACGGGGATGACGATCACCTCGAGCTTCACGTCGACGCTCTCGATGCTCGACGTGCCACTCGTGTCGCCCTGGGCATCCTTCGGGCTCATCGGGGCCTCCCTGGCGTGCGTACGGCTCATGCGCTTGCCCGGCGTACTCGTGGATCTTCGGCCGGCGTGCCGCGACGGCCCCGAGCACCACGCTACTGCTTGCGTCTTGGCCGGGGTGCCGCTCCGCGAGTTCGCCCGGCGAATGAGGCCGGCTAGAGCTCAGGGTGGCCGAAGAGCCCCGGCAGTCCACCGCTGTGCAGAAAGACCACCTTGTCGCCGCGCGGGAAGCTGCCGGCCAGCAGCGCGGCCATCGCCCGGCCGGTGTACGTCGGATCGAGGAAAATTCCCTCTTCGCGCGCGGTCGTCTCCAGCGCCGCCCGCACCGCGTCGGTGAGAGTGCGGTAACCCGTACCCACCTGCGAGCCGTCGATCCGCAGCGCACCTGGCTCGACCTCGCCGACGAGCAGCCCGGCGACGGTCGCCCGAGGGTCGGGCACGGCACCGACATCCACGCCGACCACCCGCTCGGCGCCCAGCTCACGCACCAGCCCGGCCATCGTTCCACCGGAGCCGAGCGCGACCACGACCTCGGTCCCGTCGATGTCCGGCACCTGGGCGCGCAGTTCCCGGCCGCAATCCACATAAGCCTGCGTCGATGCGGGCGAGGTGCCGCCGAACGGGATGACGTACGCCGATCGCTTCTCTGCCTCGATTGCCACCACCTCGGCGAGCGGGCTGTCCCCGCCCCAGACGATCTCCGCACCAGCGAGCTCGTCGAGCAGCAGGTTGCCACGCCGTTTCGTCGCGGGCGGACCGGCAAGCACCAGTACGCAGGCGAGGCCGAGCCGCGCGGCCGCGGCAGCGGTGAGCCGGGCATGGTTGCTCTGCGGCGCCCCCGAGGTGATCACGGTGGTGGCGCCGATGGCGACCGCCTCGGCGCAGGTGTACTGCAGCTTGCGGATCTTGTTGCCACCTCCGCCGAGGCCGTTCAGGTCGTCGCGCTTGAACCAGAACTCGGCCAGCCCCAGCCGGGCGGCGAGCCGCGGCGCGGCCTCCAACGGTGTCGGCCAGGTACCGAGGGAAACGGGAGCGATCATCCGTGCAGCTAACCACTCCGCTGCCCTTCATGCAGCTCCTCGACCGACCCCGCCTCGTGACACGGACCGCTATGCCCGACGCGTCCGCGCAGCGTGGGCTGCTGCTCGCGGCAGAGGACCGACGTCCGAGTGGCGACCGGGGCGGAGCGCGGCGTGCCGCTGCCCGGGACCGGCGCCGTCGCGAGCGGCGAGCGAATCCGCCACCACTCCGGTAGCGAACGCATAGATGGACTTGTGCAACACGTCGACGGCGAGTTCCGGGCGTGGCCAGGTCTGCGGTGGTGCACCCACACCGGTGGCGTTCTCCAGGATCTGATCGTTGGCCAGTCGCAGCACCGTGAACATTCCGGAAGCCCATGCGCCCCGCAGCCCGGCCTGCGCCATGACACTGCGCAGCACGCCGACCAACGCGCCCTGACCGTAGTGCATCGCCAGGTTCTGCCACCGCGGTTGCTGCCCCGGGGATTCCGGCAGGCCGGCCAGCCGTACCAGAACGTGGGCCGGCACATACGAGTCGGGTCGGCCTGTCACCCGCTGTTCAATCTTCTCGGCAGCCGTCATCACCGCCGCGCCCACCAGACCCGCTGTCAGTCCCTGCCACACGGCTCGCTTCAGCATGGTGAGGCCCTACCCGCCGGGCGGGCACCCATACCCCCGTCCCCGCCCAACCCTGAGCGTCAGCCGATCTCGGTCCCGGCAGCGGTTTGGTTTACGACCTTTCGTGGCGGGTAGGGACGCTATCGGGTCAAGACATGCGCCCTCCAGTGGTCAACCCTGCCTCGCGCGCACGCGGCGGGCGGGCCACCCCCCTCAAGGGCGGAGGCAGCATGTGACAGACCAGGCACCCCTTCTCCAGCCGCTGCGACACGGCCCCCAGTTCGATCACCGGACCGCCCACACCGGGCCCATCATGTCCCTGACGTTGATCCGCGACGGCTCCTTCAGCCTGATCAGCGCTGCCGGAGAAATCGACATGAGCAACGCCCACCTGCTCACCGAACTGGTGGAATTCCTCTGCCGCGCACCCGCGCCACTGATCACGGTGGATCTGTCGGCGGTCCGCTTCTTCGGCGCGCACGGCATCAGCGCTCTGCTCAGGGCCAGCCAGGAGGTTGCCTGGGCCCGGGGACGGCTGACGCTTCGCGCTCCCTCGCCGTTCGTTCTCCGTGTCCTCGGCGTGGCCGGGGTGATGCGGCACCTCGAACTTGACGTCACGTCGACACCAGCCCGCGCTCCGATCACCCGAGTGCGCGGCCCACATCCCCCAACAAAGGAGAGACATGTTCAATCCACTGGACCACAAGGGGATTCCACTCGAGAGCCAGATTCGCAACTGGCGTGAACTGAACGTCGAGCCGATCGACCCGGAGGCGGTCGACCCGTACACCCGGTGTCGGATCATCACGATGAACGGCATCGAGGTCGAGGCGATCAACTTCCAGCACCAGTTCGCCCGGAACTGCCCGGACCAGGAGGTCCGCCGGCAGCTCGCCTACGTCCGGTACGTGGAGAGCCAGCAGCAGCGGGTGGTGAACTGGTTGCTACCCGGCGTCGCCAGTGTGCTCGAGACGACGCTCGGCTACGAGCAGGTGGCCGTCGACCTCACCGCCTGGGTGGCCCGGCACGAGCCCGACCCCTACCTGAAGCAGGCGTACGAATTCGGCGTGCTGGAGGACTTCGACCACCTGTACCGCTACGCCAACCTCTACGAGATGGTCGAGCGACGCAAGGCGGAGAAGATTGTCGACGGCCTCACCGAGGTCATGCCGGGCCGGCCGACGGTCCAGGAGCACCGGCATCCCTTCGACGAGGTCCGCACCCCGTACGACCGCAACTCGGTGGACCCACGCTCCAAGCTGCACGCGTTGACGATCCTCTCGGCCGAGCAGCAGGTGATGTTCTACTACATGAACGTCGGCCCGCAGTACATGGAACCGATCGCGCGCCAGCTCTACCAGGAGATCAGCCTGATCGAGCAGGAGCACGTCACCCACTACGAGTCCCTGCTGGACCCGGGTGAGAACTGGTGGGAGAGGCTGGTCACCCACGAGTACAACGAGTGCTGGCTCTACTACTCCTTCCTGCAGCAGGAGAGCGACCCCCGGATCAAGGCGGTCTGGGAGCTGCACCTGCAGATGGAGTTGGCTCACCTCCAGCAGGCCGCCGACCTGCTGCGCCGGCACGACGGCCGGGAGCCCGAGGAGATTGTCGGCTCTGTCGGTCTGCCCGAACCGCTGACCTTCGAGCCCAACAAGGACTACCTGCGCCACCTGCTGGCCACCCAGATCGACGCGACCAAGCTCGGCGAGGGCTACGTCACCGACGCCCACGAGCGCTTCGAGTGGATGCAGCAGCAACTGCACGACGGCCAGAAGCCGCCAAGCGAGCAGGTCATCGACATGCACCGGGAACGCTTCGGCGACGAGTACCGCATTGAGACCGAGGGGCCGCACCCGATCGAGGGCCTGCGCGCCAAGGGAGGCAGCCATGCCTGACACCGGCACCCCGACCACTCCCGGCCCCCAGGAGGATGTCGTCGACCTGCTGCTCGCCCAGCACGCCCAGATCGAGCAGCTCTTCCTGCTGGTCATCGGCAGCACCGGCGACACCCGGCGCGACGCCTTCGACGAGTTGGTCAAAGTCCTCGCCGCGCACGAGACTGCCGAGGAAGAGGTTGTCCACCCACTCGCCCGTACGCTGCCCGGCGGGGGTGGCGACGCCATGGTCGACGACCGGCTCGACGAGGAGCGGCAGGCGAAGGAGACGCTGCAGACCTTGATCGCTGGCGGCGTGGACGCCGACGGCTTCGACACCGGCATCATCCTGCTGCGCGACGCCGTGCTCGTGCACGCCCGGTACGAGGAGCGCTACGAGTTCCCCCAGCTCCGCCAGCACGTCCCGTCCGGCCGGCTGCGCAGCCTCGCCACAGCCGTCCGGGCGGCGGAAGCGTCCGCTCCGACGCGGCCACATCCCAGCGCCCAGTCGGCCAAGGGCAACCTGGCCGCTGGTCCGGTGCTGGCGGTCATCGACCGGGTACGCGACGCAGTGCGGAAGCCGTCGGACAGCTGACCCTGGGCGACCGGATCGTCCGCGCAGAGAGCCGATGGGCCGCCCGCCTCGTGCGAGCGGCCCTTCGGCCGCACAGTGCCCAGCTTCCTTTGATCAGCTGAGCCGACACTCAGACCCGAGTGTGTCGAACTGCCCGGGCGACAAGGGCCTCAGCGACGTCGCGTACCTTTCGATTGGTGTCCTGAGAGATCTTCGACAGCAGCGCGAACGCCTCCTCCGGCGAGCACCGTCGGTCCCCCATGATGATCCCCTTGGCCTGCTCGATCACCGCGCGATTCCGCATCGCCTCCTGCATCTGCGCCGCTAGCGTGGCGGCGGTGTCGTACAGGTGCGCGTTGGCCAGCGCCACCGCCGCGTACGCGGCGAAGCCCTCCGCGCTGGCGATCGATGGCGGATCGAAGGCATTCGTCGAGTCGCCGTAGACGTTGAGCCCACCCACCACCGATCCCTGAATCGGGAGCCCGATCGACAGGGAACTTCCCACCCCGACGGTTCGAGCCTTCGCCGCCCATGCCGGCCAACGCCGCTCGG
Organism: Micromonospora sp. LH3U1; assembly: GCF_028475105.1. Lineage (NCBI taxonomy): Bacteria > Bacillati > Actinomycetota > Actinomycetes > Micromonosporales > Micromonosporaceae > Micromonospora > Micromonospora sp. LH3U1. The sequence continues at coordinate 4,476,952 of NZ_CP116936.1, forward strand.
CGGCCATGTCCGGCACCGAGACGGTGTCGCCGCTGGCGGAGGCATCCAGGCAGGGACCCCGGTGCTGCTCGTACTGCCACTCGTCCAACTCGCGGGCCACGTCGCCGGTGAATGCCGCGGTCCAACTGTCCCGACCTCGGACCAGAGTGACCGACACCTCCATGGCCCCGGGGACGCTTCGGTTGGCAAGCTCGGCGATCCGGCGCAGCATGTCGTCGAGGCTGATTTCGTCGAGCCTGACCCGGCCCAGCTCGGCCAACGCATCGACGTGATCCACAGTCGGCCGCATCATCGCAGTAGATCCCTCTCGGTCGGTGTCCACCGGAGTCGGGTTCCTACCCCTGAGTCACCCATTCACACCCCTGACTCAGAGCGTCGCGGACAGTCAGCGACCCGTCACACAGAGCCAACAAACTGGCTGACGTGGTAGGCGGTGCTGCGGCCGTCCGGCGTACGAGTCCACTTCGAGACCATCAGGTGCAGATCGTCGGCGTTGCGACTCGACCAGGGATGGATGAACCCGCCGTAGAGTGCGGGCTCCTGCCAGCTCGTCACCTGGATCTTCTCCGCCGTCCATACACGATCGGGTCCGGGCGCGGTCCGGGTGACCAGGCACCCGTTCTGGCAATTCAGGTATGACATCACCCAGGTCCCATCGCTGAGCCGGCGCACCGACGGCTCACCGAAGCGACCGGTGAGGATGGGCGTGCAGGGCCGTCCCCAGCCCCAGTTCGTACCGTTCCAGCCCCACCCCTCGTACGACTCGGGGTAGAACAGGCGGTCCCACCGGACGCGACGCAGCATCATCGGACCGTCCTGCCGTCCTGACCGTACCGAGAAGACGTAGACGTGGTCGCCGTCCCGCTGCATGGTCCACATCTGGAACGGGTCCCTGTTGTCCGGGCTGTTCCACCACTTGAGCGGCGTACGGGTGAAGTCGTTGCCGTTGTCGGAGAAGGCCAGCCCCGCGTAGCGGGACTTCCACTGCGGCCCGGCCGGGCCGGCGGAGTTCCAGTTCTCGATGCTCATGTAGGAAATGACCTGCCGACCGGTCTCCGGAAAGCTGATTCCGTCGTTGGGGATGACGGTCACCTCCGCAAGGCCGTCGATGCCGATGCCGTGGTGGCCGTTGTGCATCAGTTCCGGCGCACGTCCGTTGCCGGCAACCCGCGCCGCGCTGTCGAAGACCACTCCACCCGGTGCGCCGGGGTGGACGCCGGAACGCAACATGACCGGTGACCGCCAGTCGTTGGGCAATGGCGGGCCCTCCGGCCACGGGGTGTTGAAGGTGTCGCCGAAGAGGTAGCCGATGGACCCGTTCTCAAGCACGTAGGGGATGCCCAGGTCGGTGCCCGCCACCCGCCAGCGGCTGTTGGTGTCGAGGTCCGCGCCGGTCAACCGCTTCTTCCACACCGCCGCCTGGGCCGGAGCGGCCGTTGTCATGACGGTGCCCACAGCACCGACCGCGCTGGCTGCGCCTATCGCGGCGGCGCGACCGAGGAGCGAGCGACGACGCATACCCATGGCTGCCCTTTCCTGTCGCACTCGTGTGGCCACGGTGCACGGTTGGACACCGGTTGCGGGCGAGTAAACCTCGCGACAATCGTCGGTGTCAATACCTGCCCGCGATGACCCAGGCATTGAAGGATTTTTTCACCTTACATTGACAGCGATCATCGTCCTGATGACACTTTCAGCAATCGATTCCCGTGTCACAGGCGGTTGCGCGACGCCACCAGGCCGACCACCCGACCTCGCGAGGAGCATCGTGAGACGTACCCTCCTGGCCCTTCTGGTCGCCCTCGGCGCCGCCGCGGCGACGGTCACGGCAGCGCCGGCGCACGCCGACCCGATCGGCACCCTGGCCTGTCCCTCCATCCCCGCCAACCGCGACCCCGCGGTGACGCTTGTCGTCTACCGGGTCGCCCGCGCCCACAACGCCAACGACAAGGTGACGCTGTCCGCCTTCGAGGCGGGCTGGGTCGAGTCGCACATGAACAACCTGCCGTGTGGCGACAAGTCGTCGCTCGGGGTGTTCCAGCAGCGCTGGGACTACGGCTGGGGCACTCCGGAGCAGATCATGGACCCGGTCTACGCCAGCACCCAGTACGTCACCCGCGCAATAGTCTGCGACCGCGACAACCCGGGGTACAGCGCGGGCCAGGTCGCCCAGTGCGTCCAACGGTCGGGCTTTCCCGACCGGTACGACCAGGTGGCCGCCACTGCCCGGACCCAGCTCAACGAGGCGGCCCGTACCCACGCCATCGCCGGCGGGTCCGCCACCGACGTCACCGGCGACGGCCGGGACGACATCGTCAGCTTCACCCAGAACGCCCTCGCCGACGTCTACGTCGGCGCCTCCACCGGCAGCGCCTTCGCCGGCACATCCGTGAAGTGGAACGACTTCTTCGCCATCGGCGGAGAGACCGCGTCCACCGGTGACGTCAACGGCGACGGTAGGGACGACATCGTCACCTTCGCCCACAGCAACACCGGTGACGTGTACGTCGCGCTGTCCACCGGCACCTCGTTCGGCGGCGGCGGCAAGTGGCATGACTGGTTCGCCCCGGGCGCGGAGATCGGCGCGGTCGGCGACGTCAACGGGGATGGGCGCGACGACATCGTCGCGTTCACCCACAATCCCGCCGGCGACGTCTACGTCGCGCTGTCCACCGGCACCGGGTTCGGTCCCGGCCTCAAGTGGCACGAGTACTTCAGCCCGTTCGGTGAATTTCCCGCGCTCGGTGACGTCAACGGCGACGGCCGCGACGACCTCATCACCTTCACCCAGGGCCCCGCCACCGCCAGCGACGTCATCGTCGCCCTGTCGAACGGCAGCTCGTTCGGCGCCGCGCAGAAGTGGCACGACCTGTTCGCCGTCGGCGCCGAACAACCGCGCGTCGGCGACATCAACGGCGACGGCCGCGACGACATCGTCACGTTCACCTGCAACGCCGACGCCGACGTCTACGCCGCCGTCTCCACCGGGACGGGCTTCGCGGGAACAACGGTGAAGTGGAACGACTACTTCTGCCTGGCCGGCGAGTTCCCGTACCTCGGTGACGCCAACGGCGACGGCAAGGACGACATCGTCGTCTTCACCAAGGGCGCCACCAACGACGTCCACGTCGGCCTCTCCACCGGCACCAACTTCCTCGGCGCCACCAAATGGCACGACTTCTTCGGCCTCAACGGCGAGACGACGCTGTGAACCGCGGATTGGAGACCCCCATGCGACTGACCAGACGCACGTGCGCACTCTTCCTGGCGGCGGCGCTCGCCGGCCAGGTCGCCGCCGCGCCGGCCAACGCGGCCCGACCCGTGGCGCCCAGCTCGCTCACCGCCGCCTTCGCCCGAGCCGGCGTCGAATTCGACGTGCCCCGGGATCTGCTGGTCGCGGTGGGCTACGGCGAGACCCGTCTGGACGGGCACGGCGGCCTGCCCAGCCAGGCCAACGGATTCGGGGTCATGCACCTCGTCAGCAACCCCACCCAGCACAGCCTCGAACGGGCGGCCACGCTCACCGGCGAACCGATCGACCGCCTGCGCTCGGTCACCTCGGCCAACATTCGGGGCGGCGCCGCGGTGCTGCGCGACCTGGCCGACAAAGAAGGACTGACCGCCGGCGCGCGAGACCGGCTCTCCGCCTGGTACCCAGTCGTGGCGCGGTACAGCGTAGCCGGCACCGACGCGACGGCCCGGCTGTACGCCGACCACGTCTACGACCTGCTGCGGACCGGTATCGCGGCCGGCTCGGTCCGGGTCGCGCCGCAGCCGGTCCGCCCCGAGCTCGGCCGCTACGCCTCGGTCGCCCCGGCCGGCACCGGCCCGACCGCCGCCGCGGCAGCACCGCCGGAATACGGGCCGGCGCGCTGGATCTCCGCCTACAGCGGCAACTACCAGGTCGGCCGATCGTCGCGGATCACGACGGTGGCGGTGCACGTCACCCAGGGGTCGTACGCCGGCACCGTGAGCTGGTTCCAGAACCCGTCGGCGGGGGTGAGCGCGCACTACGTCGTGAAGTCGAGCAACGGTGAGATCACCCAGATGGTCCGCGAGGGTGACACGGCCTACCACGCGCGCTCGGCCAATCCGTACGCCGTCGGTATCGAGCACGAAGGGTTCGTGGACAACCCGGCCTGGTTCACCGACGCCATGTACCGGTCGTCGGCCGCGCTGACCCGCTACCTCTGCGACAAGTACGGGCTGCCGAAGAACCGTACGGCGATCAAGGGGCACAACGAGCTGCCCGGCAACGATCACACCGACCCCGGCCCAAACTGGAACTGGAACTACTACATCTCGCTGGTCAACACCGGAGGCGGCTCGGGAGGTCGCTACCTGGCGGGATCACCAACGGACTTCACCGGTGACGGCCGCGACGACGTGGTCACCTTCACCCAGGGCAGCCTCAACGACGTCTACGTCGCCACCTCCACCGGCAGCGCCTTCTCCGGCACCTCCGCCAAGTGGAACGACTTCTTCGGCCTCAACGGCGAGACCCTGCTCAGCGGCGACGTCGACGGCGACGGCAAGGACGACATCCTCGCGTTCAGCCACGGAGCCCTCGCCGACGTGTACGTGGCCCTCTCCACCGGCACCGGCTTCAGCCCCAGCCAGAAGTGGCACGACTGGTTCGCGCCGAACGCCGAGGTCGCCGCGGTGGGCGACGTCAACGGCGACGGCCGCGACGACATCATCACCTTCACCCACGACACCAACGGCGACGTGTATGTCGCCCTCTCCACCGGCACCGGCTTCGGCCCCGGCCTGAAGTGGCACGAGTACTTCTCGATCGCCGGGGAGTATCCGGCCCTCGGTGACGTCAACGGCGACGGCCGCGACGACATCATCACCTTCACCCAGGGCCCGGTCACGGCGTCGGACGTCATCGTCGCCCTCTCCACCGGAACCGCGTTCGGGTCACCGCAGACGTGGCACGACCTGTTCGCCGTCGGCACCGAACAACCGCGCGTCGGGGACATCAACGGCGACGGCCGCGACGACATCGTCACGTTCACCTGCAACGCCGACGCCGACGTCTACGCCGCCGTCTCCACCGGCACCAGCTTCGCCGGGACCACAGTGAAGTGGAACGACTACTTCTGCCTGGCCGGCGAGTTCCCGTACCTCGGTGACGCCAACGGCGACGGCAAGGACGACATCATCGTCTTCACCAAGGGCGCCACCAACGACGTCCACGTCGGCCTCTCCACCGGCACCAACTTCCTCGGCGCCACCAAATGGCACGACTTCTTCGGCCTCAACGGCGAAACCACCCTCTGAGTACGACAGGAGCCTCGCCATGTCCCGGCCTTCGCGTACCCCCGTGCTCCGCGCCCTGGTCGCGCTGCTCACCCTGGCCACGGCGGTCCTGACCGCCGTGGTGGTGTCACCGTCGCCAGCGATGGCCGCACCGAACTTCAAAGCGCCGTTCCCCTGCGGGCAACGCTGGACCTACGACCACCACAGCGCGGAGGTACGGCAGGCGTTGGACTTCGTACGCGCTGACGGCGGGACCACTGGAGGCACCCCGCAGGTCGCTTCCGCAGCGGGTGTGGCCCGGCAGTACTCGCAGCCGAGCGGAGCCGGCAACTACATCGTCATCGATCATGGTGGCGGGTGGACGACCTACTACTTCCACCTCAGCGCGTACTCGGTCGCCAGCGGCGCATACGTACAGCAGGGCCAGCAGATCGGCATCACCGGCAGCACGGGCAACTCCTCGGGGCCGCACCTGCACTACGAGCAGCTCTACAACGGTGTCGGGCAGACAATCGTCATCAACGGCGTCTCGCTCGCCCCCTACCCTGCCCAGTACAACCAGAAGTTCCTGGTCAGTGACAACTGCGGCGGGTCGTCCGGCGGCCGCTACCTGGCCGGCTCGCCCACGGACTTCACCGGCGACGGCCGCGACGACATCGTCGCGTTCACCCGTGGATCGCTCAACGACGTGTATGTGTCGGCATCCACCGGCTCCTCGTTCGCCGGGACGTCGGTGAAGTGGAACGACTTCTTCTGCCTGCCCGGCGAGTTCCCCTATCTGGGTGACTACAACGGCGACGGCAAGGACGACATCATCGTCTTCACCAAGGGCGCCACCAACGACGTCCACGTCGGCCTCTCCACCGGCACCAGCTTCCTCGGCGGCGCGAAGTGGCACGACTTCTTCGGCCTGCCCAACGAGACCACCTTCTAACTCCAAGGAGACTGCCATGCCCGACGTTCCCCCGTCCGCGTCGATCAGCCGGCGCCGACTGATCGGCGGCTCCGCGGCGGTGGCCGCCGCCGGGATGTTCGCCGGCGCTCTCGCCGCGCCGTCCGCCGCCCAGGCCGCCGGTGACGGGTACGGCCTGCGCATCGTCGACCGCAACGAGAACGGCGGCCGCCTCCAGTACTACCGCTTCGCCACCGATGCCATCGAGTGGGACCCCGCCGTCAACGTGCTGCTACCCGACGGGTACCACACCAGCGGTAAGCGGTACCCCGTGCTGTACCTGCTGCATGGCGGCAACGCCGACTTCCGCACCTTCCACATGCAGGACAACATCATCGGTCTGACCGCCGGCCGGGAGGTCATCGTCGTCATGCCGGACGCGTCGACCGGCTGGTACTGCAATCCGGTGAACAGTTTTGTCGGGCCACGCAACTGGGAGACCTTCCACATCGCCCAGCTGCTGCCGTGGATCGACGCTAACTTCCGTACCTTCGCCGAGTACAACGGGCGCGCGGTGGCCGGCTTCTCGATGGGCGGCTTCGGTGCGCTGAAGTACGCGGCCAAGTACTACGGCCACTTCTGCTCGGTCAGCTCGCACTCCGGGCCGGCCAGTCTCCGCCGGGACTTCGGACTCGTCGTGCACTGGGCCAACGCCACCTCTGCCGCGCTGGATCTCGGCGGAGGCACCGTCTACGGGGTCCCGCTGTGGGACGAGGCCCGGGTCAACGCCGACAACCCGGTCCAGCGCATTCCGAGTTTCCAGAACAAGCGGATCTTCCTGGCGGCCGGAACGTCACCCGACCCGATCAACTGGTTCGACACCGCCAACGAAAGCCAGGTGCTGGCCGGTCAGCGTGAGTTCCGCGCCGCCCTCGCCCGAGCCGGCATTCCGCACGAGTGGCGCGAGGTGCCGGGCGGGCACTTCTTCCGTCACGACCTGTTCGTTCAAGATCTCAACGGCATGCTTGGACGTCTACGCCGCGCCGGCTGACCAGCCAACAAGGCCGGAAGGTGGGCCCCGGGGTGGCCCGGCGCGGGTTCCGGTTTCAACAGCGGCTCCGCTTACGTCAGGTCGAGCACAATGATCGCCATGGTGCGGAAGCTCGATCGCGTGCGTTGGGTGGCGATTGGACCGGCCGTAGGGACGGCCCTGGGTGCCGTCGACTCGGCCGTGAACCATGTGCCGATCTGGCTTGGCGAAGTCGGCATGGCGCGGGCCGATCGGGGTGCCTGGTCACAGGCCGCAGAGTTTGCCAGCCTCATCCTCGACGCCGGATGGGCGTGGGCCGCAGTGGCCGTGCTTGCGGGTTGGCTGGTGAGCCGGCACATGCGACCCGCGGTGGGAATGTTGCGCGGGGCGGCCGCCGGGGCGCTCACGTTGGTGTTCGCCACCACCGCGTACTACGGCATGGACGTGATCTTCGACGGCGGTGCATGGTGGGACATGAGAACCCGGTACTGGCTGATCGGCAGCGTGGTGCTCGGCCCGGTGCTCGGGGTCGCCGGCACGTTGATCTGGCGCCCCAGACCCGCCGGGGCACTCGCCGCACTGCTGGTGCCTGCCGGCGCCGCCCTGCAGATGGTGGTCCTGCCTCCGCCGGCGGAAAGCCTGATGGCTCAGCCGGTGCGGCTGGCTGTCTGGGCTTTTGCGGCGGCAGCCGCTGTGCTGCTCGCCTGGGCCAGCGGTCGTCGGCGGACCTCGGCGCGATCAGTCAGGCCGAGCTGACGTGAGATTGACCGGCTCACTGCGGACACGGCACGGTAGGCACCGGCGGTCGCGGTAGCTTGGACGGTCATGGCCACTATCGCCGACGTGCGTCACGAACTCGCCACCTTTGCCGACCCCCGTCGAGCCGAGGCGTCGAGCCGGTTTCTGCAGATGGCTCCCGGGGGTTACGGCGAGGGCGACAGGGCCATCGGTGTCTCCGTGCCGGAACAGCGCAGGGTGGCCTCCCTGTTCTGGCACGACCTCTCCCTGGCCGAAGCAACGAAGCTGCTGAGCAGTGGCGTGCACGAGGAGAGGCTGACGTCGCTGTTCATCCTGGTGCGAAAGTTCGCCAAGGGGGACGAGGACGAACGAGGCCAGATCTTCGACATCGTCCTGGCCAACACCGCCCGCATCAACAACTGGGACCTGGTGGACTCGTCCGTGCCGTACATCGTCGGCCCTTGGCTGATCGACAAGGACCGGACCGTCCTGGATCGGTTGGCCGAGTCAAGCCTGGTGTGGGACCGGCGCATCGCCATCATGGCAACCTTCGCCTTCATCAAGACCGGTGACTTCCGCTGGACGTTCCGACTCAGTGAACGGCTGCTGCGCGACCCGCACGACCTCGTTCGGAAGGCGGTGGGCTGGATGCTGCGCGAGGTGGGCAACCGTGACAGGGCGGCGGAGGAGGAGTTCCTGATCCGCCGCTACCGGGACATGCCACGGGTCACGCTGCGGTACGCGATCGAGAAGTTCGAGCCGCAGCGACGTCGGGAGTACCTGTCCGGCGCGGTCCAGATGGCTGGCTCCGCCGGGTGGTGAGTCGTAGACCGGCGCGTCTGTGACCTCGCCGCCCGCGCCGCCGAGGCGATCCACGCCGCCGCGCCCGGAACCGACCCGTGCGCCGCGGTGACGAGCGTCCTCCCCCAGACCGGCCAATCCGCGCACTGACTCAAACCGGCCGTACGGCCACCACCGGCCTGAGTCGCCGCGCCGCCTCATAGCTCGCGGTAACTTAGGCAAAACAAGCTTAGCGTCAAGTAACTTGCACGTTCACTATGCCAGAATCAGGTCATGCGGCAGGAGAGAGCGACGGCGGCCGGCGACGGGGTGGACGCCATCGTCGGCCAGTGGGCGGTCGAGCGGCCCGACCTGGAGACCCTCCCGATGGAGGTCTTCGGTCGGATCTACCGGATCTCCCGGCTGATGGGCGACCGGATCGAGCGCGTGTACGCACCGTTCGGCATCGGACGCGGCGAGTTCGACGTGCTCGCCACTCTGCGCCGGTCCGGCGAGCCGTTCACGCTGTCGCCGAGCCAGTTGTCGGCGGCCCTCATGCTCACCACCGGCGGCATGACCGGCCGACTGGACAAGCTGGAACGGGCCGGGTTGCTGCAGCGCATCCCCGATCCGACGGATCGGCGTGCGCTGCGAGCCGAATTGACCGCCAAGGGCCGACAGATCGTGGACGAGGCGCTCACCGCCGGGCTCGCCGAGCAGGCGGCGGCGCTGAACCAGCTACCGGCCGCGCAACGCAAGCAACTGGCCGGACTGCTGCGTACGCTGCTCGCCGTCTGCTGATCCGCGCCGGAGTCATCCACGTAAAACACTGGCCCTGCCACAAGGTGAAGCCGGCCCAGCGCAAAGCGGAGGGTGGATCGGTCCCGTGGTGAGCGACACCTCGAGCCTGCCGCTGGGCAGGTCAAGCCTCGTACGATTCCGTGGTGGTCAGTGTGAGTGACGGGGCACGTCACTGCCGCTGCCGCCGACGAGGAAGTCGAGGTCCGCGCCCTCATCGGCTTGCAGGACGTGCTCGCTGTACAGCCGCGCCCAGCCCCGGTCGGCCACCAACGGCGGTGGCTGCCAGACGGAACGGCGTTGTGCGAGTTCCGCGTCGTCGACCAGCAGGTCCAGACGCCGCGTCGGGACGTCGACTCGGACCAGATCGCCGGTGCGCACCAGCGCGAGAGGGCCGCCCACGGACGCCTCCGGGGCTACGTGCAGGACGCAGGTGCCGTACCCGGTGCCGCTCATCCGGGCGTCGGAGATCCGCACCATGTCCGTGATGCCGTCGGCGAGCAGCCGTCGTGGCATGGGCACGTTACCCACTTCCGGGAAGCCGGGGTAGCCGCGAGGTCCGGCGTTTCGCACCACGATCACCGTGTCGGGTGTGACATCGAGGTCCGGGTCGTCGGCGGCGACGACGTAGTCCTCGATCCGGTCGAAGACGAGCGCCGGTCCGGTGTGTTTGAGGAGGTGGGCGGAGGCGGCGGAGACCTTCAGCACGGCGCCGGACGGCGCGAGTGACCCGCGTAGCACCACGGTGCCCGAGCCGGCGGGCTGGAATGGCTCGGCCATGGTGCCGATGACCTGCCGGTTCCAGCACTGGACGCCGTCGATGTTGTCGGCCACGCTCTTGCCGCTGACGGTGACGTGGTCCAGGTGCAGCAGCGGGGCGATCTCCTTCATCACCACCGGAACACCGCCCGCGTAGGCGAAGTCCTCCATGAGGTACGCCCCGGACGGCATCAGGTTGACGAGCATGGGCACGTCGGCGGTGAGCGTGTCGAAGTCCTCCAGGGTCAGGGGGACGCCGAGGCGTCCGGCAATCGCGAGCAGGTGTACGACGGCATTGGTGGAACCGCCGATCGCGGCGTTCACCCGGATGGCGTTCTCGAACGCGTGCCGGGTCAGCACCGTGGACAGCCGTTGGTCGTGCTCGACCATGGCGACGATCCGGCGTCCGGCGGCCTGCGCGAGCGCGTACCTCCGTGAGTCGACCGCCGGAACAGCGGCGGCTCCCGGCAGTTGCACGCCCAGCGCCTCGGTCACGCAGGCCATCGTGGAGGCGGTACCCATGGTCATACAGTGGCCACGGCTGCGGGACATGCCGACCTCCGCCTCCGCGCAGTCGCCCGCGGTCATCCGACCGGCTCGCTGCTCCTCGGTGAAGCGCCAGACGACGGTGCCCGACCCGATGTCCTGGCCACGGAACTTACCGTTGAGCATCGGGCCGCCGGTGATCATCAGAGTCGGTAGGTCGACGCTCGCCGCGCCCATCAGCAGGCCGGGCGTGGTCTTGTCACAGCCGGAGAGCAGGACCACCCCGTCGAGTGGATTGGCTCGGACCAGCTCCTCCAGCTCCATCGCCAGCAGATTGCGGTAGAGCATCGTCGTGGGTCGCATGAGGGGCTCGCCCAGGCTCATGGCGGGGAACTCCAGCGGCAGCCCGCCGCTCTCCCATACGCCCCGCTTCACCGAGTCGGCCAGGTCGCGCAGGTGGGCGTTGCAGGGTGTCAGCTCCGACCAGGTGGTGGCGATGCCGATCACCGGGCGACCGTCGAAGACGTCGTCCGCGAAACCCTGATTGCGCATCCAGGACCGATGGATGAAGCCGTTGCGGCCCTCCGCACCGAACCACTGCCCGCTGCGCAGCGGTCGATTCGTCGTCGACATCAGCACACCTCTCCGTCATCCGTCCGGCCGTGCGCATGCGCGGCGATCAATGAGTGCTCGATGGTTTGGCGGGTCACCTTCCAGTGCGGCTATTCCACCGCTGACTCCAACCTCCCGTCGACTCGCCGGGGAATGGCGGCGTACCCGTCGCGCAGTTCCTCGGGAAGGATCCATTCCGGAGCGTCCTGCCAGGCCAGCGGGCGAAGGAACCGCCGGATCGAGGTGGCGCCCACCGAGGTGTGCACGGCGTTGGTCGACGGCCAGGGCCCGCCGTGGTGCTGGGCCCACGACACCCGGACACCGGTGGGATACCCGTCGAAGACGATGCGACCCGAGTGGGCGGCGAACACGTCGACCAGCCGACGCACGACTGCGGCGTCGTCGCTGGGTCCGCAGTGGAGGGACCCGGTCAACGACGGCGGGATGGTTGCCAGCACGGCGTCGAGGTCGGCGACATCCTGATAACGGACCACGACCATGAGCGGGCCGAAGCACTCGTCGGCGATCTCGGCGGTCAGGCCCGGCAGACCGACCTCCAGGAGCCTCGGCGCGGCGGTGAAACCAGCACCAGGGTCGCCCTGGGAGCGCGCCGAGACCCGAGCGCCGGCCCGCTCGAACGCCGCAGCCTGGTCCTCGTACGCGTCACGGATGCGCTCGTTCAGCAGGACCGTGCCGCCCGAGGCGGCGACGCTCCCCCGCAGCACGTCGACCAGGTGCTCACCGCCCGGATCCGACGGGATGAACGCCAGCCCCGGTTTGGTGCACAGCTGACCACCCGAAGCCGTGAAGGAGGCGAACAGCCCTTCGGCGATCTGGTCTCCCCGGTCGGCGGCCGCGCCGGGTAGGACGACGATCGGGTTCACGCTGCTCAGCTCGGCGTAGAGCGGAATCGGGTCAGCCCGTTCGTCGATGGCCGCCTGGATGGCGCGAGCGGCGCCGACCGAGCCCGTCAAGGCTGCGGCGCGGACCGTGGGGTGGCGCACCAGCGAGCGGCCGGCCTGCTCCCCGTACACGGTCGCGATCACACCCTCGGGGCCGCCGATGTCGCGGATGGCCGACTGGATCGCGTCGGCAGAGGCGTGCGACGTCAGCGGGTGCGACGGGTGGGCCTTCAGGACCGTGGGACAACCCGCCGCGAGTGCGGAGGCGGTGTCGCCCCCGGCGACCGAGAAGGCGAACGGGAAGTTGCTGGCCCCGAAGACGGCGACCGGCCCGAGAGGTACGAGCATCCGCCGCAGGTCCGGGCCACGTCCGAGCGGTGTGTCGGCGGCGTGGTCAATGGCCGCCTCGACGTACCCTCCGTCACGCAGCACGTCGCCGAACATCCGGAACTGGACCGCCGCCCGCGTGAGTTCCTGGTCGAGTCGCGCGTGGCTCAGCCCGGTCTCCGCCTCCGCGGCTGCGACCAGGTCCACGCGACGGGACTCCAGGGACGCGGCGATCGCGTCCAGCATCTCCGCTCTGCCGAGTCTCCCGAGGCCGGACAGCCACTGCGCGGCCTGGGACGCCTGGCCGGCGATCACCTCCAGCCGAGACTCGTCCGTCTCCGTGAGATCCGTCGCGCGACGGTGGCCGTCGCGCGGATCGACCGTGCTGACCGCGTTCACAGCAGTCCTCTCTTCACCAGATTGCCCATGAGATCTCGGACGCCGAACTGCCAGGGCTCGCATTCCTCGGCGTACCGCACGCGGTTGACCAGGGTGCCGAGCGCCGGGCAACTGATGCGCACCACGTCGTCGACCTTGTGGGTGAAGCCCTCACCGGGGCGGTCCCGGTCCTGGATGGGCGCGAACATGGTGCCGAGCATCAGCGCGGCGCCGTCGGGATACTGGTGGTGCGGACCGATCAGCTGCCGCACCAGCGCCTCCGGGTCGCGCGACATCCGTGTCATCTCCGAGACGGCCTCCAGTTGGAAGCCGTCCACACCGCGGACCTTCAGACTGACCTCTAGCTCGCGCACCCGATCCAGGCCGAATCGCTCGTCGAACAGCCGGATCATCGGACCGAGGGCACACGAGGCGTTGTTGTCCTTCGCCAGGGGAAGCAGGAGCGCAGAGCGGCCCTCGACATCCCGCAGGTTCACGTCGTTGCCGAGGGTGGCGCCGACGATCCGCCCACTGGACTGGATGATCAGCGTGACCTCGGGTTCCGGGTTGTTCCAGGTCGACGCGGCGAGCACGCCGACCGGAACGGCGGTGCCGACGGCGGAGAGGATCTGACCCTTGGTGAAGATCTCGGCGTCCGGTCCGATTCCCACCTCCAGGTACTGGCTCCAGATGCCCTCGGCGACCAGCAGCCTCTTGAGCTGTCTCGCCTCCGCCGAGCCCGGAGTCAGGCTGTGCAGGTCGTCGCCGATGTCGGCGAGCATCCGGCGACGGATGTCCGTCGCGAGCACCAGGTCTCCCCGTGCCCGTTCCTCGATGACGCGTTCGATCATCGAGACGGCAAAGGTCACGCCGGCGGCCTTGAGCGCCTGGAGGTCGACCGGGGCGAGTAGCCAGGGCCGGGTATGGTCACGGGTCCCGGCACCGGTGTTGGCCAGAATCTCCTCGAAGCCACCCACCCGCGGCCCGTCGAGCCCGGCCACCGTAGCGGCGGGATCGGGGAGCTCGCAGATGTCCCGGACAGTCGCGAACCGGTGGCTGATGTCGATGACCTCGCCACCTCGGACGGTCACGGGTGAGGGGCCGTCGACGGACGGGTCCCAGATCCGGCCGAGGAGGACGCCGTCGTCGGCATCGTTCGGCAGCGCCTCCGCAGAGGTCCCGAACCAGTCTGCATCTGCGGCCAGCCCGCGGGGCTGTGGCACCGTCATGAGCCGCTCCCCAGCTTGGAGAAGGACTGCTCGTCCCGAGGACGGATGTCGCAGGCCGCGGAGCGCCAGGGCGCATCCGTTGCCTGATCTTCAGGTAGCGGGATCGACAAATTTGCAACGATCGTAGCGTCATGTGCAACGCTGTCAAGCGCCGGATGCGCGTAACGTCAACTAGATTGCACAGGATGCAACGGCAGCGGAGGTGCCGCCGTCGCTTGAGGGGAGACCCAGCCTTGGCGCAATCGATTCGCCGCGCGATCGACCTCATCCGCCGATCGGCGGAGCACCCGCTGTCCCTCACCGAGGCCGCGGACGTGCTCGGCGTCCACAAGTCGACGGCCCTACGGATCCTGCAGACGCTGGAGGCCGAGCGCTTCGTGCGCCGCACCGGCGCGGGCACCTACGTGCTCGGCAGCGGGCTGATCGAGCTGTCCGAGCTTGCGCTGGGCTCGATGGACCTGCGCCAGTTCGCCGCCGCGCACCTCCGTGCGCTGCAACGCGAGACCGGCCACACCGTGCATCTGGCGCAACTGACCGGCGACGAGATCATCTACATCGACAAAGTCGACAGCCCGGCGTTCGACGCCGTCAAGCTGCCGTCCCGGGTGGGGCGCGCGGTGTCGATCTACGCGAGCGCCGTCGGCAAGACGATCCTGGCCTACCTACCTCCGCAGGAACGCAACCGTCTCCTCGCACGCGTCGTCTTCGAGAGGTTCACCGACACCACCCTCGCCGATCACGACTCCCTCGAAGCCGAACTCGCCCGCATCCGCGAACACGGCTGGACCGCGGACAACGGCGAGCACGACGCCTACGTGATGTGCGTCGCCGCACCGATCAGGGATTCGCGAGGGGCGGTCATCGCCGCCGCCTCGCTCACCGCGATCGAGGTCATCGCAAGCCTCGACCAGCTGAAGAGCAAGCTTCCTCTGCTACTGGAGACTGCGAACCAAATTTCGTACGAACTCGGCTACGCCCCGCCGTCCCCGCAAGCCCGGACAGCCAGTCGATTGATGAACGTCACAGCTGACGATCGAGGGAGTACGCGGATCTGACGCCGCCTTGGGCGGGCACAGCGGGTGCGGCGCCTGATCTACGGGGTGGGCGTGCTGCGTTGGCGTTGGTAGTGGCGGGCGGCTTTGGCGCGACCGCCGCACCCGTCCATGGAGCACCAGCGCCGGGTGCCGTTGCGCGACGTGTCGTAGAAGTGCAGGACGCAGGCGGGGTTGCCGCAACGTCGGATTCGAGTGGGTTGCTGGCGCAGCAGGTCCAGGTAGTTGGTGACCGCCCGCCAGGACGGGAGCCAGCCGGCGTCGACGTCGTGGTGCTCGTGCACGGTCGCCTGGCGAAGCGTGTGGCGCGAGGCGCCGTGGGCGAGGATCGCATTGATGTCCCGTTCGGCGTCCTGGCCGGGTTGTTCGAGGACGCGGCGCAGCGCCGAACGCGCTTGGCGCAATGGAACCTCCACCGATGTGGGGTCGCCCGCCAGACGGTGCTCAGCAAGCCATCCCTGCAGCCCGTCGGGTTCGTCGAACAGGTCGACCGTGCGGCCACGCTCGACCCACTGGGTGTTGACCAGGTCCAGGGCGAGGGGTTCACCCACCAGCGGTCGCCGCGTCATGCGACCAACCTTACCACCGTTCGCCGTTTGACAGGTTAGTCGGATTGTCGTAGCTTCTTACCAGTGAAAGCTGTCAAGACGGTTAGGGGCAGTGGCGGTTGCGCCTCGGCGTGGGTCCTTCGTGCCGGTCATCCCACCGAGCGGCGCTTCCATCGCCCCCCTGCCCGCCGGGCAGGCAGTTGTCGCCGCTCGCCTCGGCCCTCACCCGGAAGACGTCCGTCATGCCACATCGCTACCTGCAAGAACTGACCACTGCGTCGGTAATCGCCGCCCAACAGCGCTACGGCAGCCGACCCGCCATCCAACGTATGGTCGCCGGCTGGGACACCGACGCGATGCTCGGCACCGATGAGGCCGCCTTCATCGCCGAACGCGACAGCTTCTATCTCGCCACGGTCAGCGAGAACGGCTGGCCGTACCTGCAGCACCGCGGCGGCCCACCCGGCTTCCTGCACGCCCTCGATCCTGTTGACGGCCACAGCGTCCTCGGCTGGGCCGACCTGCGCGGTAACCGGCAATATCTGTCGGTCGGCAACCTCGCCACATCACCCCGAGTGTCACTGCTGCTCATGGACTACGCCCACCAACGCCGCCTCAAAATCATCGGCACGGCCCGCGTCATCGATGTGCGCGACGGGAAGTCCGCGGATCTGCTGAATCGGCCGATCGCGCCCGCGCAACTGGGCAAAATGGAACGGCTGATCACCGTCGACGTACACGGCTACGACTGGAACTGCCCCCAACACATCACGCCTCGTTTCAGCGAAGGGGAACTCTCCGACGCACTCGCACCGATCCGTGACGAACTCGCCAGCCTCCGCGCGGAGAACCACGCCCTACGCGAGCAACTGCACGGCCGCACCCTCCCCGACCAGCGCCGAGACAGGGACAGCCATGAGCACTGACTCCCACGACACGAGCCCACCGCTGCGACACCCATTGCCCCCATTCACCGCCGAAACCGCTCGAATCAAGGTTCAGGCCGCCGAGGACGCCTGGAACAGCCGCGACCCCCAGCGCGTCGCCGCCGCCTACACACCCGACAGCACCTGGCGCAATCGGTCGACCTTCCTGACCGGCCGCGACGAGATCGAAGCGTTTCTGACTGACAAGTGGGAACGGGAACTCGACTATGTGCTGCGCAAACAGCTGTGGGCGTTCCACCAGAACCGCATCGCCGTACGGTTCCAGTACGAGTGGCACGACACCGCCGGCCAATGGTGGCGCAGCTACGGCAACGAACAGTGGGAGTTCGACGATCGCGGCTTCATGCGCCGCCGCGAAGCCAGCATCAATGACGTCCCCATCACCGCAGACCAGCGCCGCATCCACGGCCGGCGGGCCCCTGCAGACGACACCGACATACCGCTTCGGTGACACGACCACCGGCAGGTCGGCGGAGTGCACACAGGGACATCAAGGAGAAAAACATGGACAAGCTGACCGTGCACGCCATCGGCGGGCCGACCGCCGTCCTCGACTACGCGGGCTCGCGCGTCGTGTTGGACCCGACCTTCGACGAACCGCGGACGTACCAGAACGGACCGGTCACCGCGACCAAGCTGACCGGCCCGAGCGCCCCGCCCGAGGACCTCGACCAGGCCGATGTGGTGCTCGTGTCGCACGAGCACCACATCGACAACCTCGACATCTCCGGACGGGAATATGCGCGGCAGGCCCGCCGGGTGTTCACCACCACGGCGGGGGCACCGAATCTCGGCCCCGAAGCCATCGGCCTCCGACTGTTCGAGCACGCCGAGGCCGGCGGCATGCGCGTCACGGTGGTTCCGGCGCTGCACGGTACGCCGGAGATCGGCGTGGTCAACGGCCCGGTGATCGGATTCGTCCTGGAGGCTGATGGCTGGCCGACGGTCTACGTCAGCGGTGACAACGCCTCACTGGATGTCGTGGCGGTTGTCGCGGAACAGTTTCCGGCGATCGAGATCGCGATCCTCAACCTCGGCGCGGCCCGGATCGCGGTACGCGGCGACGGGTTCCTCACCTTGACGGCGGAACTGGCGGCACGAGCGGCGGCCCTGCTCGGAGTCAGGGCTGTGGTCCCAGTCCACCAGGACGGTTGGGGCCACTACACCCAGGATGCCGATGACGTCGTGCGTGCCTTCGAGAAGGCGGGCCTGAGGGACGTCCTCATCGACCTGCGGCCCGGCGATTCGGCGAGCATCTGACACCGGCGAGGCCAACACCCCGACATCACCGACCTGGAACTCCTGGCGCTCCTCGCCGCCAACGCGGACAGCTCCACGTTGACCGCCCGACGGCGGTAGGCCGCGACGGCTGCGCGAAGGACCAGCCTGAGCTGGCAACCAGGCCAGAGACCGCGCCTATCGACAATGTGCGGGCGGCCACCGATCGGGGGTGAAGAGGCTCTTACCGCTGATCACGACGCACCCGAACATGTCGCCGAGGACCGCTCGTTGATGGTCCGTGAGGGGATTCACGAGTGCCACGTCGCTGCCCGCCAGTACGAAGGTCGGTGGCTCGGCCGGTTGTCGCCGCACCGGGCCATGGCGCCAGACGAGCACCCGGACGCCTGATCTCGAAGGGCTTTCACTCGGCAAGGCGGTGGCATGCACTCCGGTCGTACGGCAGTCCGGCCTCCTTGAAGACGAGCGCGCAGCTTCCGTTCGTCGGAGTCCACAGCGCGTCGTTGCTGACCAACGCTCGCAGCAACGCCCGCTGCGGTTCAGTCAGCGGCCTGCGCTTCCCATAGGGCTGAGGGAACGCGTAGCCCACCAACGCGCCCCAGCCGCTGTCGAAACCAGCCCAACTGTCCCGACTGGCCACCTCGCAGGACGCCGCGGCGATCACGTTGAAGTCCGCGGACACTCGGATCGCCGCGGCGACGAGGGTGAATTGGTGCAGGCCCGGTGGCGGCAGCTCCGCCAGCGCGGCCAGGATCAGCTCCCGGCTCCGCGGGTCGTCTTCGTGGGCCAGCGCGGCCTGGAGCCGTACCGCCGGATCCGGATCGGAGAGCCGATCGCGGAGGTCGACACCGAGCTGACCAAGGCAGTCCATCCACTCCGCCGACAACCCGTCGCCGCGCTCCGACCACCCGAAGATGAGAGCAGCTAGTTCTTCTCGCCGGTCCGCCAGGGACTCCATCCGCGCGATCGCCACAAGATTCTCCGCACGGAACAGGGCCCGGTCCGGCGGGGATGCCGCGAGCAGCGGCAGCACCACAGGGTACGCCTGCGCCACAGCGACGGCGAGGTCCGGCAGGATCCCGGCGAAGTAGCGATCACCAGCGAGCTCGGTCACGCTCAGGGCGGCATCGCCCAGAAACTCCAGGAGCGGTTCGACAACGTCCTGGTGGACCCGCCCACCAGCGAGCAGCACAGTCACGGCCCGGACGGCCGGCGCGGTGGCCGTGTCCGGGACACCCTGATGCAGCACCGCACAGTCGAGGTGGTTCAGCGCGGCATTTCGGGCCTCGGTATCGCCGAACTCGAGCGCATCCAAGTGGGCCGGCGTGTCGGTTGCCAGGCCGTACGCGTGCTGGAGCCGACTCCAGTCAGCCGCCGTTGCGGCGGCGCCCTCGGTCTGCGAGCCGGCCGAGGGTCGAGGCCGCGTTCTCACCCGACGTCCGTCCATGCTGCGCTGCAGCCCTCCCTGACGACCGAAATGGTGCAGGCCATCCTCTCTCTTCGAAAACCCTACCTACCAAGGAGGAAAAACGCTCAGCCATTCCGACTGACCCTGGTGATGAGTTGTCGCGCCCGCACCCGTCACACCTACGACAGGACATGACGAAGCGGAAGGATGACGTGATGAGTGCGGACACGCGGCTGAAGGAGCTGGGCGTGAGTGGTCTGGGCGAGGTCGACGAACCGGCGTTCTCGGGGCTGGCGGAGCGGCACCGGCGGGAGCTGCACGTGCACTGCTACCGGATGCTCGGGTCGTTCGAGGATGCCGAGGACACCGTGCAGGAGACGTTCCTGCGTGCCTGGCGGCGGCGGGAGACCTTCGAGGGGCGGTCGACGTTCCGGGCCTGGCTGTACCGGATCGCCACCAACGCCTGCCTGGACCTGCTCGCCAAGCGCCGCCCGGAACCCGCGACCGGTGGCGAGGTGCTGTGGCTGCAGCCCTACCCGGACCGGCTGCTCGACGAGCTGCCCGCGGGCGACGCGGACGAGCCGGAGACCGTCGCGGTCGCGCGGGAGACGATCGAGCTGGCGTACCTGATCGCCGTCCAGCACCTCGCTCCGCGCCCGCGGGCCGTGCTGATCCTGCGGGACGTGCTCGGCTGGCCGGCGAAGGACGTCGCGGAGCTCCTCGGGGACTCCGTCAACTCGGTGAACAGCGCGCTGCAGCGGGCCCGCGCCGGCATGCGAGAGCACCTGCCCGCCGAGCGGCAGGACTGGACCGGCGGCGAGGAGGACGTCGCGACGCGCGATTTGGTGCGCCGCTTCACCGACGCGAGCGTGGCCAAGGACATCGACGGGCTCGCCGCAATGCTGCGAGACGACGTCCGCTGCTCGATGCCGCCCACGCCGGGTCTGCACGTCGGCCGCGACGCGGTGGTGAACGACTGGATCGGGGGCGGCTTCGAAAGCCTGGGTGCCATGCGCACCGTCGCCACCTCCGTGAACCGGCAGCCCGCCGTCGCCTCCTACCTCTGGCATGAACAGGAGAGCGCGTACCTGCCGCTGACGATCGACGTCCTGCGCATTACCGGCGGGGCGGTCGCCGAGATCGTCATCTTCCACAACGACCAGTTCCCGCGGCTCGGGCTGCCGGAGCGACTGCCGGCGGACGGCACGGAGTAGTCCCGGTGTGGACGCTTGCGCTGCGCGGTGGCGCGCGTGTCGCGGTGGTCGCGGCGGAGTGGTGCGACGCGTTCGCCGTCGTCACCCGTGGGCGGGTGCAGCTGGAGCTGCGCGACGGCGAGCCCGGGCCGGTCCTCGGACGCGACGCCGGGTTCTGGCTCCGCGGCACCGGCGTCCGCGCCCTGTGGAACCCCGGCCGTCGCACGGCGAGGGTACGCATCGTCACGCCCAGGGCCAGGACCGTCACCTGCCAGTCAACACAACCGAATGATGGAGGATCGCCATGAACAGCATGAATGACACCGGGGTCGCCGCAGACCCGGCATCGGGCCACACCGGCCGCAGCCACCGACTCCGCGGGCTCGCCGTCACCGGCTTCGTTGCCACGCTCGCAGCGATGGTGGCCACCACCCTCGCCGCTGCGCTTGCCCAGGCCGTTGGCGTCGACTTCGAGGTCCCCGATGGTGGCGAGACGATCCCGTTGCCAGGGTTCGCCGTGGTGACCGGCTTCTTCTCGGTCGTAGGCATCGTCATTGCCGTCGCTCTTCTTCGTTGGAGCGCTCGCCCCGCCGAACGATTCGTGTGGACGGCAGTGTCGCTGACCGCGATCTCGTTGGTCCCGCCCCTCCTCTCCGGGGCAGACAGCGCCACCACCACCGCCCTCCTCGGGCTACACCTCGTCCCTGCGGCGGTGATGATCCCCACCCTGGCGCGGAGCCTCCGCACCCGGACCGATTGACGATCCCGCAACGAAACAACGGTGGGCGCAAGGGCGTGCACGAGCGGATCGGCGTGCCGCCACTCCTCTATGGACGCGTTGTCAGAGCGTCCGCTGATACTCCTCCCAGGTCCGCTTGGGGCTGACCGCCGGTCCATCATCGGCACCTCGGTTGGCCAGACCGTTACGACCGAGGTAGTAGTCGCCGGCCTGGTTCTGCGCACCAGTCGACTGGTCGGTGTCGGAGAGCGCGACGGCGTGGATGTGGTAGCCCCAGTCCCCCTGGGCCGGGGTCCGCAGCCACGCGGCGAAGCCCACCGTGCGCAGCCGACGCAGCACGTCGGTCCGGACGGCCGAGGAGAGACCGCTGACCGAGAGGTCGAGTGCTCCGCCGCCATCGTGGGTGCCGGCGGAGGCGCCCACATCATTGCTGTACGAGCCCTGCGTGATGCTGAGCTGACGGCTGAGCAGGCGTTCGGCCTCGAACAGCATCGATCTGGTGCGGGTGTTGACCTGCACCCCGCGCAGGGTCACCACACTGCCGGGCGAGATCGCCCTGACCACGGTGTAACGCCCCTCGCCGAGCGACCGCAGCGACGACGGGCCGGGGAGGCCGGTCGCGTCGAGACCGGTGTAGCCGAGCGACCGCTGGTACGCCGCGTACGCGGCGATCGTGCTCGTGCCGAAGTGCCCATCGACGTACGTTGACGACAGCAGCCCTTTCGCCTGGAGTGCGCGCTCCACCAGCAGGACACTGTCCTTGGCCCCTTCGGTGAGCGCGGTGTCCGGCCGACGCGGGTCAATCTGCGCCGCTTTGATCAGCGCTTCCATGTCGACCTGCGGCAACGCGGCCGTGGCCGAAGCAGCCATCGGTACGGCGGCGACCACCACCGCCGCACCGGCGGCGACGAGCAGGTTCCTTCTCGTTAGCACTTTGTCCTCCGTGAAAGTCTGAGCGATCCGTACGGTCGGCGGTGCGCCACACGGCCTCGACAGGCGGGCCATCGGATCGGGGCGATGCGATCAGTCGTCGTGGGCCGGCTTACACATGGCCGCCCAACGGCGGCTGGCGACGGATGCGACCCCGCCGTCTCAAGAGGAGCGCTGCGCGACACCGTCGAGGCGTAACGTCAGCGGCAGACCTTTGAGGCGAGTCTTGACCATGACTTCACCTGAAACAACCTCACCCGGGCATCGATCGAGCCGACTCCCTCAGGCGTGTACGGCAGGGCAGACCTCCGTCGTACGCTGCATCTCGCACGCGACAAGCAGGAGGCTGCGGTGGTTGGGACGACGGTGGCCGAGGTCACGGCCGAGTTGGCCGCGCTCGAGGACCCGAAGACACGCGAGGTGAACGAGAGACACGGTGACGATCACGGGGTGAACCTCGGCAAGCTACGCGCGCTCGCGAAGCGGCTGAAGACACAGCAGGATCTCGCGTGTCAGCTCTGGCAGACGAATGACACCGCGGCGAGGCTGCTGGCGATCCTGATCTGCCGTCCGAAGGCGTTCGAGCGTGACGAGTTGGACGTCATGCTGCGCGAGGCGCGCGTTCCCAAGGTGCACGACTGGCTCGTGAACTACGTGGTGAGGAAGAACCCGCACTCCGAAGAGCTGCGCCTGGTCTGGTCCGCCGATCCGGACCCAGTGGTCGCGAGTGCCGGCTGGGCGCTGACCACCGAGCGCGTGACGAGGAAGCCCGAGAGCCTCGACCTCCCGGGGCTGCTCGACGTCATCGAGACGGAGATGAAAGACGCCCCGGATCGCCTGCAGTGGGCGATGAACCACTGCCTGGCTCAGATCGGGATCGAGCACGCCGAGCACCGTGCCCGCGCGATCGACATCGGTGAACGACTGGAGGTGCTCAAGGACTACCCGACGTCCCCGGGCTGCACGTCACCGTTCGCGCCCATCTGGATCAGCGAGATAGCGCGCCGAGCGCGATAGGCAGGAGGTTCCCTCTCGACTTCGGGGGGGTGGATCAGCCCGGTCAGGCGGCCGGTGCGCGGTTGGGCGACCGGTGGCCTCCGTGGCACGCGACCAACGCGTCCGCCACGATTTCGGCGTCAGCTTCCGCGACGTCCGCTGGATACTCCGGCAGCAGGTCGTCCCAGACCACCAGCCACGACCCGTACAACTGGGCCTGTCCCTCGGGCCGAGCGAAGAACCAGACGTGCAGGTGGGCTCCACCATCACCGATGCGGTAGACGTGGGCCCGCGAGATGTGCGGCAGCGCCTGGATGTGACGGACGATGCGGGTGCTCAGCAACCCCAGCTCGGCGGCCAGATCGTCAGGCAGATCCGCCATGTCGTAGTGATCACGCGGATGCAGCATGAGCACCAGGGGGACGCCCACTCCCGGAATCCGGACCAGCCGCCAGTTGTCGTTGAACCAGATTCCTTCGTCCCGGTCACGGCAGGCGTCGCAGTCCGACGGATCCTCTCCGTGCCGCGCGGGCTCAGGGAGCACTGGCGGGCGCAACGGCGCGACGCGCAGTCCGTCCGGCGCGAACGGACTGATCTCCCATCCCGTCATGCGGGCCAACGGGAGACGCCGCTCGCTGTCCGCGACGGCGACTGCGTGGTCATAGAACTCGTCCGGTCGCAAGGCCATCGGCGCATGCTAGTACAACCCACACGGCTGCGGCGGCCTGCTCGTCGCGCCGACGCCGGAAGCTCGCCTGACCAGACAAGGGCCCGATAGATTTCGCAGTCGGACGGAAGCAGAGGTGACATGGTCGAGGGGTGGCACGGCTGGTTCGGCACGTTCAATGGCGTGGTACTCGTAACGGTGGCCGCATTGCCGTTTGCCGCCCTGGCGGTGTGGGCTCTGGCATGCCGTAGGAGCGTCACCGGCAGCACCACCCCGGCGTGGCGGAAGTCGCTGGCCGAGGTCGGCATCGTCTACGGAACGGTGCCGTGGGTATGGATGATCATGTTGCCGGGCGAAGGGGCCGGCGGCGTCCCCGGTCGAGTGAGCCTGGTACCGCTGCGGGACCTGGTCACGATCTTCGCCGACGGGGGGCCGCTGACGGCGACCGTCCAGGTCGTCGGCAACCTGCTCGTGTTCGCGGCGCTGGGGTTCCTCGCCCCGCTGCGGTTCGCGGCGCTGGCGTCTGCGCCGCGGATCCTGACGCTCGCGGCGGGCTGCTCGGTCCTGGTCGAGGCCGCACAGTACGTCCTGCAGCTGGACCGGGTGTCGTCGGTGGATGACGTACTGCTCAACACCGCTGGCGCCGGGCTGGCCGCGCTGGCGTCGCGCCGCTGGTGGCGCGCTACGGCGCAAGCGTCGTCGGATCAGCCTCGATCGGCCCCGGTACCGGGGCGCTGAGCCGCCCGCGGTATGCCGGTCAGCGGCGGCCGGGGGTACGGTCCCTCAAATGATCTTCGGGCGCGTTCGTGACTGGCGAGGCCCGCCGTGACAGCGGTATCGCGGTGGACCGTGCTCGCACCATACCGACGGTTCCACCCAGCACGTCCTGCTGTCGGACCCCAGCGCTAGCATCGCCGCGATCGTCGGAGGGTGGGAGGACACCATGCCCCAGGACAACGCCACAACATTTGTCGACAAGGACCTGCGAGGTGCGCGGTTCAACAGGTCGACGTTGGCCGGCGCGGTGATGCGCGGCGTCGACGTTCGTGGGCTGGATATCGACGCGCCGTGGCTGGGCGATGGTGCGCTCCTGGTCAACGGTGTCGACGTCGTGCCATTCGTCGAGTCCGAGCTCAACCGACGCTTCCCCGGACGTGAGCTGAGGCAGGCCAGGGACCCGAGCGAGCTACGAACGGCGTGGGCGGCGCTCGAACGGGCGTGGGTGGCCGCAGTCGACCGGGTCCTGTCCATGCCCGAGGGCGCGGTCGACGTCTCGATCGACGGCGAGTGGTCGATGGCGCAGACGCTGCGCCATCTTGCGTTCGCCACCGACGCTTGGCTCGGCAAAGCCATCCTGCGCCTGCCACAGCCCTTCCACCCGCTCGGCCAGCCGCACGCCGAGTACGAAGCCGACGGATTCGACATGTCGATCTTCGCCACGGAGCAGCCAACTTTCGCCGCGGTACTTCAGGTGCGTGCCGACCGGCAGGCCATGGTGCGGGACCTCCTCGCGACCGTCACGCCGGAACTGCTCGCCGAGCCTCGACCGAGCGCATGGTCACCCGAGCACCCCGCCTCCGTCCTGCACTGCCTTCACGTGATCTTCGACGAAGAGTGGGAGCACCTTCGCTTCGCACTGCGTGACCTCGACGCGCAGGGCTGACGGTCTACTGCTGCGAAGGCCCGGGAAGCCGGCTCTCGGATTCATACGCACGGCGAGCCGCCAGCAACTCCGGAAGGTGGTCCTTGCTCCACACGCGGACCGCACCGATCAGGGAGAGCAGGCTCCGACCCAGAACCGTCAGCTCGTATTCGACCCGCGGTGGTTGTTCCGGATGGACCGTCCGCAGCACGAGCCCGTCTCTTTCCATCGCTCGCAGGGTCTCGGTAAGAACCTTCGGCGTGACCGTGCGAAGCGGTGTGCGGATTTCGCCGAATCGACGGGGACCGTGCTCAAGGCACAACACGACCATCGCGGTCCACTTGTCGCCGATCTGGAACGGCATCGCACTGAATGGGCACACCGGGTCGAACATCTCGGGATCCAGGGCCGCCGACACGTCAGTATCTTTGCAGTAACCAGGAACTCGTCGCTACCGTCCCCTCAACGATCTCGACGGGCGAACAGGAATTCACCGCATGAGCAGCATCGCTGTTTTCGGAGCCGGTGGGCGGGCCGGACGAGCCACCACGGCAGAGGCACGCCAACGCGGCCACACGGTCACCGCCGTCGTGCGCGACCCGGACAAGCACCGTGGGATCACGGCCGACCGTGTGCTGCGAGGCGACGTCCGAGATGCCGCCTCCGTGGCCGCCGTCTCATCAGGACACGACGCCGTCGTCAACGCGGTGTCTCCCGCTTCGGATCCTGAGGCACTGGCCGGTCTCGCACACCTGGATGAACAATTCTTCGTGTCCAGCGTCGACGCGTTGTTGCTCGGCATGGAACGAGCCGAGGTCGGCCGACTCGTACTCATTGGTCTGTTCGCGAACCTTGTCGACCACCATGGCCGAGCGGTGCTGGACGATCCCACCTTGTTCCCTCACGAACTGCGCCCGTTCGCTCTCGCGCACACCGCGGGTCTGGAGAGGCTCAGGAGCACGGGCACGACGGTCGACTGGGTCATGCTCACTCCGCCCGCACTGCTGGATGCCGCAGCGCCCCGGACCGGCCAATACAGGATTGGCGGTGAAACATTGCCGGAAGGATCACCGGCAGGTCTCTCCTACGCCGACCTGGCAGTCGCAATAGTCGACGAGATCGACAATCCGCTCCATCATCGTATGCGGATCTCGGTCTTCGATTGACACCACCGCCCATCCCCACGGCACATGCTTGCCAAGCACTGACCACGGTCACGATCCGTCCGGGAAACTGCTCCCGGTAGTCGCTGGGTCCCTCCGACGAGGGAGTGCGTTCCCCTGTCGGCGGGGTCCGCCCGCACCGGGGCGCCGGGAGGATCGGGTCATGACCACATCGGCATCGATCGTTCGCGGTACCGGCCATGGTTTGACGTACGCCGTGCTCGGTTGGGCTGTGGCATACGGGGGTGTGCGTCTGGCGTGGACGATCGGCGAGGCTCCGGAGTTCCGGCAATTCGGATCGGACCTGCTCGGTTTCACCGGTTGGCGGTCGGTGGCGTTATGCGTGGTCGCGGCTGTTCTGGCGGTTGCCCTGGACCGGGTGGCGACCTGGCGGCCGGTGCTGGCGGGAGTCGCCTGGACGGTTGCCGGGGCGCTGGTCGCGGCAGCCGCGATCCTGCTGCCGGAGTTGGTGGGCTTCCTGCTGTTCACGGTCGGCCCGTACTTCGACCCGGTAGCGTTCGCCAGCCGGCTCGGCTGTGTCACCGGAGCGGCCCTGCTCGCTCTGGCGACCGCTCGCTATCAGCGGCGCACCCGGGGTGGCTGTCCGGACTGCTGCCGGACGGTCCGACCGGGTTCGCGGCGCTCAGCACCTGCCCCGTGGGCGCGCTGGGCCGCGTACACCGCGGTAGCCGGCCTCGTCACCCGCTTCGCGGCCCAGGTCGTGGTGGGATTCGACGGTCTTGCGCACGACGCCTCCCTGATCGGGTTGGAGGTCGGCCTGGTGTTGGCTGGAGTGCTGTTGCCGCTGGCACTGGTGCACCGCTGGGGTGAGACCTGGCCAGGGTGGGTGCCGCTGCTCACCGGCCGCACGATTCCTCGCCTGCTGTTGCTGGTGCCCGGCTTCGGGCTCGGGGCGGGCATCGTGGGCTACTTCGGCATGGGACTCGTGCAGTTGGCGTCGGGATCGATCAGCCAGTTCTCCGACACGTTCCTCTGGGTGGCGATGTCGGCGTACTGCGTCCTGGGGCTCGGCCTCGTCGCGGCGTCAAGCGACTACCACCTGCGCACCCGCAGCGCGTGCAGGGCCTGCGGCCGGTGACAGCGGATGATCGACTTTCCCGTCCGGCGACCCCGTCGCCGCCGGTCAGCCCGGCGGTACGGGCACCGTCGACTTCCTGCTCGCGTACGCGTAAGGGATCGCCTTTCACCACCGGAACCACCAACAGCTACTCGTCGTCGGACGATCGCACCCAAGGGGGCTGCTTAGCCGGATCGCCGTGCTGGGCAACATCCAGGTGCTCCTCGCCATCGTCACCACGGTGCTTTACTACGTCGGCGGCTTCGCGCTCTACACGTACCTGGCGCAGGCACTGTCCGGCGGCACGGCGGTGACCGCCTCGGCGATCGCAGGGTTCCTGCTCGTCTTCGGTGTCGCCGGCGTGGCCGGCAACGCGCTCGGCGGGTGGCTCACCGACCGGATCGGCCCGGTGCCGGTGTTGCTCGGTGGGCTCACCGCGTTCGCGGCCGCCCTGCTGCTGTTTCCGCTGGCGTCGCGGTCGACCGCCGGTGCCGTCGTGGACCTGGCGGTGTGGGGTGTGGCGGCGTGGGCACTCACCGTGCCGCAGCAATACCGGCTGATGACCTTCGCGACCGAGGCGCCGGCCGTGGCGGTCGGGCTCAACAGCTCGGCCACCTTCCTCGGGATCGGACTGTCCGGCCTCCTCGGCGGCATCGCGCTGGCCCGGATCGAGGCGGCGGACCTGGGCTACCTCGGTGGGGTGCTGGTGCTGGGCGTGGTGGTAACGCAGACGATCACGAGCCGGCGTTCCGCCGCCGCGCCCACGCCCGCGCCAGCCCGGTCTGATCCGCGCCACAGCGCTCAGGCGCCGGTGAGCCGGTGGTGCTCGTCGGTCTCCATCTCGATGAAGGCCTGGATCATGCCGCGGTAGATCCGCTCGATCAGGTCCGGGTCCGCGCCGGCGTCGTTCGCCAGCGCGCGGACCCGGGCCACGACCTGCGCCACCCGGTCCGGCGCACGGACCGCCTGCCGGTCGCTCTTCAGCGGGGCCGCACGCCGAACCAGCGCCTCCCGACGGGCGAGCAGCCCGACGAGTTCGCCGTCCAACTCGTCGATCTGTGCGCGGATCTCGGTCAGCGCCGACGCAATGTCTGTCATGCCGGAAATCTTCGCACGGCGGGCCGGGTGCCCGGATCGCCGTCTTCGCAAAGGAGGAAGGGCCGATGACCCCGACGACCGAGCTCAGCCGGCCGGCGCCGGCCCGCCTCGATGGAGAGCATCTGCTGCCCTGGTACGTCGCCGTGGAGAACGGCCCCTGCCCTGACGGGGAGGGACCGTGTGGCGCTCGCGTCGCCCTCGGGGTATGCCACCCCGGGCGGGTTCGCTCAGCTCTGCTGGTGTCGCTCGTTGCGGCGAAGGGCCTCTTCGAGTTGGTCCTCGAGAATGATGATGCGGCAGGCCGAGGCCATGTCGGTGCCCTGATCGCACATCTCCCGGGCTCGCGCGGCCAAGCGCAGTTGGTAGCGGGAGTAGCGGCGGTGTCCGCCACCGGAACGCTGCGGGTCGATCAGTTTCGCGTCGCCGAGCCGGCGCAGGAAGTCCTGCGAGCAGCCGAGGATCTCGGCGGCGCGGCCCATCGTGTAGGCGGGGTAGTCCTCGTCGTCGAGCATGTCGCCGGATTGGGTCATGGAACCTCCATCACGAGGGCCCCGGTGCTCGAAAGCACCGGGGCCCAAGGGTTGTGGGTCAGGAACACCATCTACCGACGGAACGTCGGTTTGTCGTATCCGCACCAGCCCTCACTGAAGGCTTCGGGTGCGAGGATCGCATAAGCGTGACCGGAGACCACCTCTCGTTCGATGGAAACTGCGGTGTCCGCGCCCAGCCCACGATTGCGGCTGACAGCGGGCGATCCAACGGTGTAATGCCCTCCCTTGCCTCTGATTTCCTCTGTCGTACTCCGTGCTGTCCATCGGCGTCCGAGCCCCACGCGACTTCATGGCCCTGACACGTACGACGAACTCTCCTTGCCTCGGGTGCAGCCCTGAACCAGCCTCGGCCCCACCCGCTGTCACACCTAACTGCGGCAAACCTCTGCCGTCGAACCGAGCAGGAGCCTGGAGGTTCCCTGGCCCAACTCCTTCGCCCTCGTGCGGGGCGGTTACGTCAGCGTCTTTGTTACTTCGTTCTCGACCTCAGGAACATTAGCCGACGATGGAGAGGATGTCTAGCGCTTCGCACATAGATTTTCTCCGGGCAGGCGGTTCGATGCGATGTGCAGCTCACGGCCGTTGTCGGGTGGTGCTGACGGCGGCTCAGCGCGGCGGCGCGTTGCGCTCGAGGGTTGCCAGGAAGGTCTCGGCGGCTTCCTGAACGCGGTCTCGGTCTCCGGTGGTCAGCAGATCGAGCAGCAGCCCGCGGATCGTCGCGATCACCAGGGTGGCGGTGCGTGTCGCCGTCGCCGGGTCGGTGTCCGGGCCTTGCGCATCGACCAGGCTGCTCATCCAGTCGGCGACGACCCGGTCGAGGAACTCCGCGAACTGTTGCGGCGCCTGAAGGGCGCGTCCGTAGACCGCGAAGAACAGCCGGAACTCCGCCGATCGGCGCGGGTCGGAGGTGCGCGTCCAGACCGCACGGACCGCCGAAGCCAGGTCAGGCTGGTCGCCGACCGCATCGCTCGTGGCGGCGAACGTACGCTCCCGCAGCCGCCCGAGGATCGCCTCGAGCATCTGCTCCTTGGTGCCGAAGTGGTGCACCAGCGTCGTGGTCGACACCCCGAGGGCGCCGGCCACCGGGCGCCACGACAGCTCGGCGAACCCATGCTCGATCGCGTAGTCGACGGCGGCGTTGAGCAGATCGGCCCGCCGCTGGTGATTGACCGGTCGTCCCGCCATCTCCGCCTCGTGGTCCATCTCGCCTTGCAGTTACTGGAACGATCGTACTATCTTCATTCCTAGCACGATCGTTCTAGGAATAGGAGATCCTCGTGAATGTGTTCGTCACCGGAGCGTCAGGTTGGGTCGGCCGCGGGCTCGTCCCAGAGTTGACCGCCGCCGGCCACAAGGTCACCGGGCTGGCCCGCTCGGATGCGGCAGCCCAGTCCCTGAGGGCGATGGGGGCCGAGGTCCGCCCAGGCTCGCTCGACGATCTCGACGCCCTGCGCGACGCGGCAGCCTCCTCCGACGGCGTCGTCCACCTCGCGTTCAAGCACGACATGTTCTTCGCCGGCGACTTCGCCGCCGCCACCGACGCCGATCGTGCGGCGATCGACGCCTTCGGCGAGGCCCTGGCCGGCACCGACAAGCCGTTCGTCATGGCCTCCGGCATGCTCGGCGTCCTCGGGCTACCGTCCGGTGTCGTCGCCACCGAACGCGACGGACTGACACCGGACGCCAGCGACCACACCGGCCCGATCAGCGGCGCTGGCGGACGGATGGCCAACGCCCGCCACGCTCTCGCGCTCGCCGGCCAGGGGGTCCGCTCCTCAATCGTGCGGCTACCACCCGCCACCCACGGCAAGGGCGACAACGGCTTCACCACCACCGCGATCGGCTTCGCCCGCCAGAAGGGCGCTGCGGCATACGTCGGCGACGGCAGCAACCGCTGGCCGGCAGTCCACCGCGATGACGCCGCGCGGCTGTTCCGCCTCGCGGTCGAGTCCGCGCCAGCCGGCTCCGTGCTGCACGCGGTCGGCGACAACGGTGTGCCAATGCGCGCAGTCGCCGAGGCGTTCGCCGCACGACTGCACATTCCCGTGGTCTCCGTCACCGCCGAGGAGGCAGGCGACTACGTCGGTTGGCTTGGCGCCCTCTGGGGAGTCGACGGGCCCGCCTCGGCGCACGTCACTCGTGAGCTGCTCGGATGGCGACCTACCCGGCCCGGACTGATCGTCGACCTCGAACAGGGCCACTACTTCGCCTGAGCAGGAGATCGCCCACCGGAGCAGTCGCCGGGTGACCAGGCTGCCCCGATGACCGGGCGGCGCCGATCACTTTCGTGCTCGCCGGCCTATGGACGAGTGGGCACTGGCATGGCGTCTCGGATCATCCTGTCGGTGCCGGTCGTACGTCAGCGAGGTGTTTGGTGATGCGGAGCAGCACCTGGTCCGGTGGGCCGGGGATGAAGGCGGCCTCGTCGGCGAGCGCGGCGATCAGTGGCAGTCCACGGCCGCCGACGGTGAGCGGGGCGGGGAGGTCGGCGGCGAGTCCGGACCCATTGGGGGTGCTGCCGCGGTTGCCAACCTCGATCAGGCAGACGACGTCGTCGATGACGACGGTGATGTCCACGGTGCTGTCAGAATCGGCGTGTATCACCGCGTTGGCGCATGCCTCGGTGATCAGCACGGCGAGGTGGCCACGGGAGTCCTCCGCGACGTCGGTGAGGCTCAGCAGAGTGTTGAGCACCTGGCGAGCGCAGGTCACCGAGGACGGCTGGCGCGGGAGCGACAGCGTCATACTCACTGGCATTACGCAGCTCCTCCCCACCGGTCCGGGCGTGAACTGCCGGACCACTGCGTCACACCCTAAGGCGGGATGCTCCGGCAGTGATCAGCACTACCCAACGTCGCTGGGATGAAACGGTCAGGACGCCGGCTCGCCGTACGTCCGGCGGCGGTTCGCCCGCCGGGCGCATAGGGTGAGCGGGACCATCGGCGTGGAGGGGTTGTTGTGGATCTGCTGTTGTCGGCCCGGCCGGGCCGGGATTGCACCGTGCTCGAAGTGCGCGGTGAGCTGGACATGGCGACCGCCCCCCAGTTGCGGGAGAGTCTGCAACGGCTGGTTGACGCCGGTGACCGTCAGGTGATCGTGGATCTGGCCGAGGTGGGGTTCATGGACTCCAGCGCGCTGGGCGCGCTGGTGGTGATGTTCAAGGCGCTGCGTAGCGTCGGCGGCCGGTTGAGCCTGGCAGCGGCGCAGCCCGCCGTGCGCAGCGTCCTGACGGTCACGTCGGTGGATCGAGCCATCCAGGTCTACGACAGCGTGCAGGCGGCTGAAGCCGACCCGCCGTCCACCGGCGACGCGACAGGCCGGTAGTCAGTCCGCCAGCGCGGCGCTGGCACGCGCCTGGTCCGCGCCCGCACTGGTACTCCGGTCCCCGCTGTGCCCGCTGTGCCAGTCGAGAATGAGAAGGGTCGCGTCGTCAGGCAGAGTTGGTCCGCTAACCTCGAGCACGGCATCCGCCAGCGCCCGGACAGCCTCGCGCGGGTGCAGATCGGCGATCGACCGCAACATTGTCGGTATATCCAGCTTGGCGGCGTCGCGCTCGCGCATGCCATCGGTCACCACGACCAGACGGTCGCCTGGTCGCAGCGTGATCTCGCCAGCGCGGTAATCGGCCTCGGGGAACATGCCCAGAGGGAAGTTGGCCGGTAGCGGCAACACCTCGGTTTGCCCGTCGCGTACCAGCAGTGGCGGCACATGCCCGGCGTTGAGCAGCGCGCACACCCCGGTGCGCAGGTCGAGACGGCCGAGGACCGCAGTGATGTAACTGCCGGGCACGGCGGCGTGCCCGGACACGTCGGCATTCGCGGCGGCGGCCTGCTCCACCAGAGCAGCCCCGCGACGACGGCTGTTGCGCAGACTGCCCACGCCCAGGGTGGCCGTCAGCGCGCTGGCCACCCCGTGGCCCATCGCGTCGGTGACGCTGAAGTGCAGCACGTCCCGACCAATGCTGTAGTCGAAGGTGTCACCGCCGATACTGGCGGCGGGTTCGAGCCAGCCGGACAGGGTGAACGCACTGCCTTCACACGTGAACGAAGCGGGCAGCAGGCGGCGCTGGATCTCCCCGGACAGGGTGAACGGGGTGGTGCGTTGCCCCCACTCGAAAAGGTCGGTGTACCGCCGGTTGGCAATCACCACGTACGCCAACATGTGCGCCGTCCGGGCGATCTCATTCAGAACTCCCGGCCCGGGCTCGTCCGCCAGGACCATCTCCAGCAGGCCGATCGCCTCACCGCGGTCGGTCACCGGCGCCAACACCGTCCACCTGTCCGACTGCGTCACCACCTGCACCGACTGGGTGCGGAGCGCCTGCTCGGCGGGACCGCCGTCGAAGGGCATCACCGTGGCGACCTCATCACCGTGCCGGCGGCCCTCACCGGCGTCGCCGAGCGGCACGTGCGCCAACCGGACCAGTGCCCGGCCGCTGAGGTCCGCGATCAAAAACGCTACCGTACGTGCCCCCAGCGCCACACCGAGTTCACGAGTGACCGCCTCGACCGCCTCGACCGGTGAGGCGTCCTCCGCCGCATCCAACATTCGCGCCACGATTCGCCCCCGGCTGCTGTCCACTGTCGGAGCCTACGAGATCCCACGGCCATCGCCGAACACGAGGATCGTGACAGCAGCAATTCATCGAGATCGTGACTCGCACCACGCCGCCGCGACCCGTGGATATTGTGAACTGTTCCCCGAGCTGCGGCCGCGGGCGCTGCTTCAAGACGGACGGCCCGCGGGTTGCTGCGTGTGTGCGACTCCTACTGAGCCGCCTGGAGTGTCAGGCAGCGCGAACCAGTGGCCTTCGACCACCTCGCGTAGGTGACCCTCGCGGGCGAGGTGGGCACAGGCCGCGACTATGTGATCACGGCTGTAGCCGTCATCGGCGGCTTCGTCGAGGAACCAACGGATTCGCCAGGCGTCGAAAGCTTCAACCTCGCGCCCGAGCAGAGGATCGATGATCAGGTCGAGGTCCACCTCCCTGCCGTCTGAGCTGGTCATCTGGCACCCCGCGCCGTGGACGGTGTACTCGATCCCGCTGCGAGTAAAGCCCTGCCGGGGCAACTCCCGGCGCGATCGGACCGCTGCCAGCAGATCCGCGATGTCTGCGATAGGAGACAGATCGGCAAGTAGCTGGCCACGGATTTCCTGCACGGCGGCGGCGAAGCGCCGCACGGCGTCCACCGACGTCCCGTCCTGAACCATGCCGCCCAGTATGAACGCCTACCTACGTGGCCCGCGGATCCCGTGCTCCATCAGTACCGCTCACATCGGTCTGCCACGATGTCCCGTCGTGAACTATCACGATCAGTGACGTGTCCCTGCCGGGCGCTTTGGCGGAATGCCTCAGCTGGCGGCGGGGGCGCCTTGGCCGTCCGAATCGCCGGGGGCGCCACTGGCGTTCATGGCGTTGAACAGGCCGGAGCCGCCGTCGGCGTCTTTCGGTGCCACCCGGTACAGCCTCGTCCTCGGCAGTCACGACCGAGGGCGGCCTTCAGGCGTAGAGGATGCGGGCCAGCATGGCCGGATCGGTGACGAAGGCGTGGGCCACGTCGGTCAGCTTGCGGTTGTGCCGGCGGGCGTAACTGCGGATGAGGACGAACGCCTCGTCGACGTCGATACCGGCAGCTTGCGCGACGGCCCCCTTCGCCTGTTCGATGACGATGCGGCTGTTCAGTGCGCCTTGCAATTGCTCGGTCAGGAGCTCACCGCGTCGGATGGCACGCTCCTGCAGCAGTCCGATCGCCGCAACATCCGCCAGGGCCTGCATGATCGGCACGTCGGTGTCCGCAAAGTCACCACCCTTGGTGCCACCGAAGACGTTCAACGCTCCGATCACATTGGCCCGCAGCCGCAGCGGAAACGCGTGTACCGACTGAAACCCGGCGGCGGTGGCACGTGGCGCGAACCGGGGCCATCGGCCACCTGCTTGGCCCAGGTCGACGTTGATGACGGGCACGGCAGTCTGGAAAGCCTCCAGGCACGGGCCCTCCTGACTCTGCAACTGGAACAGTTCCACCAGTTTGACGTTCTCGTTCGAGCCCGCCATGAATTCGAGCCGCCCATGTTGATCGGCCAGGAGGAGCCCGACGGCGGCCGCGTTGACCAGGTCGGCCGCCCGATCGGTCAACATGTGCAGGAAATCGATCAGGTCGAAGTCGGCCACCAGGGTGTCGGCCACCTCGACAAAGATCGTCGCCATCCGTTCGGCGGAAACGCTGGTCATGCTTGCCTCCCGGCTGGTCCAGCTCTCGTAGGCACATTCATAGGAATTTGGAGTCACCGCTCGTCGAGGTCGAACCGCAGCCGCCGCGCGACGATGTCCCGGGTCACATCGTTGAGACGGCGATTCTCGGCGTACGCGTAGGCTCGGATCCGCGCCATCGCCTCACCGAGGGTGACTCCAAGCTGGACCATGACCATCCCCTGGGCTTGGAACAACTCGGCACGGTACTCGGCCCCGTCATCATCGATGTCGGCGATACCGCCGCTGGCCCGCTGGGCCTGCCGGTCGAGCAGGGCGGTCACGGTGACATCTGCGAAGGCGAGAGCATCGGCGAGTTCCGTGTCGGTCAGTGGGCCGGCACGGTCACGGAACACGTCCAGAACGCCGAGTCGGGCAGCGCCGATCTGCAGCGGGAACGCGAACACCGCGCGTAGACCGCCCGCATGAGCGGCAGGTGCGTAGAACGGCCATCGGCCGTCCGCGCTGTCCACGAGATCGCCGAGATTGGCGACCAACACCGGGCGACGGCTGGCGAAGGCGTCGATGGAGGGCCCCTCACCGAACACGAATTGCAAATCCTCGATACGCTCGCTCGCCGAGTCGGACGCGGCGACCGCCCCCCGGACTCCGTCCTCGGCCATCACGCTGATCCCAGCGCCGGACGCGGCGAGTTTCTGCGCGGCGGCACCGCACACCCGATGCAGCAGGCCATCGCTTCGGCCCGGCTCGCCGGACTGTCGCAGGATGAGGTTCTTTATGACTGCGGCACGGCTATCCATCGATCGCGCCGATGCCACGACTAGCACCGACGTATCGGCGCGGCAACGGCACTCGTGAGATCACGGAATTCGGATGCGGCACGGCGGCACCTTCCAGGGTGAGGCACCGCCGAAGACTGGGGCAGCAGACTCAATCTTAGTCGCGGATCGAGTGCCTCGCATGGAGGAGCCGCGCGGCCAAGATCGACTGAGCAGAGCGGGCCGCTACGCGGTAGCATCGATGCACGGTCCGTCTTGGAGCGATGCCCCAGCCCCCGGCATGAGTCTATTCATGCCGAGGTGAGGCCATGGTTCAGCTATCCGACGATCACTTCTCCATCACCGTGCTGGCCGCCCCGGAGGCGCCTACGGCTCTGGTCTGCCTCGCGGGTGAGATCGACCTGGAGGCCAGTTCGGCGTTGTCGGACGTGGCCGACCGCCTGTCCGCCATCGCGCCGACCGAGGTCGTCGTTGACGTAGCTGACGTCACCTTCGCCTGCTCCACGCTGCCCAACTTCCTCGCCCGAATGCACCTCGGTCTTCCGAACAGCTCTGCGCTGGTCGTGTGCCGTCCTACGACCAACGTCCAGCGCCTGCTTGATTTGACAGACATGGCGCGAATAGCGACGCTGCGCGCAGATCTGCCGACGTCTGGTTCCTGGGCGTCGCTCGATGGCACGAGACCCTGCGGAGTCCGGCCACGGCTAGCCCCGGCGGCGCCGTAACGTCAGGTCTGCGGCTGCGGTCTGCCACTGCGGATAGTCGAAGGTGAAACCCGCAGCAGAGAGCCGTCCTGGGACAACCCGCCGGCTCTTCAGCAGCAGTTCGGTGTCTGACCGGATCGCGAACGCGCCGACCCCGGCCATCCATCTTGTTGCCGGCAGGCCAACCGGGGTCCGCCAGGCCGAACGCAGCTCACGCATGAAATCTCGCTGCGGCAACGGGCCGGGTGCGGCCAGGTTCACGGCCCCGGTGAGGTCGTCGCGCTCGATCAGGAATCGGATGGCGCGGACGAAGTCCTGCTCGTGGATCCACGAGACATACTGCCTACCGCCCGCGACCGGTCCGCCGAGTCCGAGCCGCGCAAGCCAGCTCAGCACGTCGAACACGCCACCGCGGTCGGGGCTCATCACCATGGCCGACCGCAGCGCGACCTTGCGCGTATCGGGAGTCGCCGCCTGCTCCTGCGCAGCTTCCCAATTCTGGGCGATCTCGACGCTGTACGCCCAGTACCCGGGCACACCCTGCTCGCCACCGCCGATCAGGCCACCGTCCTCGTCGTTGGCCGCGTCGAACCGGTGGGCATAAATCGTGGCGGTGCTCATCTGCATCCACACCTTGGGTGGGCGGGCCGCCTCGGCGATGGCCTCGCCGACAACCCGTGTCGACTCCACACGGGAGCTCATCATGGCGTCGAGGTTCTCCGCGGTGTACCGACAGCTCACACTGCGCCCCGCCAGATTGATGACCACATCGCTGCCGTTGATCTGCTCGGCCCAATCGCCAAGCGTGGAGCCGTCCCAGTGAACCTGACGCGCACCCTTCGGCGAGCGCGTCAACAGCACGACATCGTGACCCTCCGCAGTCAGCGCCCGATCCAGGATCGTGCCGACCTGGCCAGTGCCCCCGGGAATGACGACCTTCACAACTCCTCCTCGTCGGGCGCCTAAATTTGAACACGTTCAACTTCGTGTTGAGCGTATCCCCCGATGACCATCTGGTCAAGATCGACACCTGAGCTCACCTCTCGGGCAGCCCGGGATACTTAGGACAGCTGAGTACCCGCCATCAGGCACCTGGCTCGAAGATTCACTAGCGTGGCCGCGTGGTGACATTCCTGCGTCGGTGGACGCTACGTTCGGCGAGCTTCGCCCTGACCTGGCTCTACACCCTCTACCGGATCCATCCGGCGGTGTGGCGGCTCACCGCGCGTCAATACCGTCCGTTCATGGGCCGCTTCGCCCGGCTGCACGCCTGGATGACCTGCCAGTTCGCCGCGATCGACGTGCCCGCGTACGGCGACTTTCTTCGCCGCAACCAGTGGCGGTTCCGGTGGTTCGACCTGTCGTCGTACCCGCCGACGGACAAGCGGTCGTACGTACAGGCGTACCCGGAGGCGCAGCGCTGTTGGCACGGTGAGATCGAGATCGCCGGCAGCGTGGTCGATGAGTCGTCGGGTTCGTCCGGTCAGCCGTTCAACTGGATCCGCAGTCGCCGCGAGCTGCGCTCGGTCCACAAGAACCTGGCCGGCTACGCGACCATGGTGTTTCCGTCGAAGCGGCGGTTCGTCATCAACGCGTACTCGATGGGCGCCTGGGCCACGGGCACCAACACCGGCATCGCCATGTCCACGATCGCGATGGTGAAGAACACCGGACCGGACCTGCAGAAGATCGTCGACACCCTGTTGTACTTCGGGCCCGGCTTCGACTACATCGTCACCGCCTACCCACCGTTCCTCAAGCACCTCCGCGACAAGCTCGACGCCGAGGACTTCCCGTGGGCTGACTACCGCATCAGCGGTCTGGTCGGTGGCGAGGGGATGACCGAGGCGCTGCGCGACTACCTACAGGAGCGCTTCGGCAAGGTGCGCTCCGGCTACGGGGCCAGCGACCTCACCATCGGCATCGCCGGGGAGAGCGACTTCAGCGTCTGGGTCCGCCGCCGACTGCGTACCGACGCGGCACTGCGGACCGCCCTGCTCGGCGCCGACGAGCACCGGTTGCCGATGGTCTTTCAGTACAACCCGCTGGAGACGTACCTGGAGACCACCCCGGACCATGAGGTGCTCTGCACGATCAACTCGACGGCGGTGCTCAATCCCCGGGTCCGCTACAACATTGGCGACGAGGGCCGGCTGATCTCGTACCCGGACGTCCTGGCCGCGATCGCCGACCCCGCGGCGCGGGCGGCCGCGGGGCGCGCCTGGCAGATCGACCGGATGCGGTTACCGCTGCTGTTTCTGTACGGTCGCAAGGACAGCACGATTTCGTACATGGGGGCCAACATCTACCCGCAGGACGTCGAGTACGGCCTCTACACCGGCAATTCCCAGGCGCACCTGCTGCAGAGCTTCTGCCTGCAGTTGACCGAGCAGGCCGACCTGGAGAGCAGACCGGTGGTCAACCTGCAACTTCGCGAAGGCCTGGCGCTCGGCGCCGATGAGCGGCGAACCCTCATCCACACCTGCCGCGCGGGGGTGGTGCGTCACCTCGCCGAGGTCAGCCGGGACTTTGCCGAGTCCCTCGCCGAGGACCCGTCCGCAGCCGACCTGCGGGTGGAGGTCCACGAGTATGGCACCGGCCCATTCGCCGACGCCGCGTCCACAATCAAGAACGTGTATCTGGTGAAGGGCGTGACGGCGTGAGGACCACCGATTTCTCCGCCGCTCCCCCGGTGGGCCAGGCGACCGCCATGTTCGTCGGCGCCACGCGCTACCGCGGGCCGCGCTCGATCATCACGCTCACCCGGGCCTGGTTCAAGATGGTCCGGCAGATGAGACGGATGGACGGGTACCGGTGGCACACCGTGTATTACCAGTTTCCGTTCACGCTCGGCACGATCGCCTTCTTCAGCGACCGCGACGCGCTGCTGAAGTTCGCCCGCAGCCGCCACCACCGCGACCTCATGTGTTGGGTGACCGATCACGGCACGAAGAACGCGACCGGTGGCTACATCCGCCTCTACAACGCCGAGCCTGAGGGCTACAGCAACGGCATCTGGCGCGCTGAGGCGGACGGCATGGCGCACGTACCAACCTTCACCCCGCTGTCCAGTGAGACGTCCGGCCCGCCGGTGCATCGCGTATGAGACTGGTCCCCGTGCAGTCGCGGGCCGACCTACGGGCGTTCGTCGACTTTCCGCTCCAGCTCCACCCGACCGACCGGTACGTACCCCTGTTGTCATCGGTCATCGCGGCCCACCGCCGCAGCGCTGAGCTGTTCCTGGTCCGCGACCGACACGGCGTCGTCGTTGGGCGCACCAGCATGCACCGCAGCGCGGCCTTCGACAGCAAGGTGGGCCCACGGCAGCTGTTCGGGCACACAGAGTTCGTCGATGACGACGACGTCTTCGCCACGATCATGGACGGGGTCGAGACCAGGGCCAACGGCCGACCGCTGTTCGGACCGGTGGCACTGTTGCCGAACCAGACCGGCGGGGTGATCACCTCCGGCTTCGACGACCGCGGCTTCGTGGACTCCGCGTGGAACCCCGCCTACTACCCGGACATGTACGATCGGCACGGCTTCCACCGTCGCTTCGAGGCCGACACCTGGCTGGTCGACCTCAACGGTACGGCCACGGCCACGGGTTCACC
The DNA here is from genome assembly GCF_028475105.1 of Micromonospora sp. LH3U1. Taxonomy (NCBI): domain Bacteria; kingdom Bacillati; phylum Actinomycetota; class Actinomycetes; order Micromonosporales; family Micromonosporaceae; genus Micromonospora; species Micromonospora sp. LH3U1. The sequence goes on from NZ_CP116936.1 coordinate 4,517,707, forward strand.
GCTCACCGCCGGTGCTCCGGTCGTCGCCGACCAGGACCACGGTTTCGCCTTCGACGACGCCCGGATCGCCGCCGAACAAATCGTCATCCGGCACGGCTCCCGGTGGCACCTGCGCAGCCAACTGCCGATCCTGCGGCGGATGCTCAACGCGAGCTTCGCACAACTCGGCTACTACACCGATATCTCCGCGGATCAACTGGCGGAGCAGACCGATGGCCTCGCGTTCCTGCTCGATGAGGCGCTGCTGCTCTGGCTGGAGAAGGCCGGACGACCCGTCGCGTTCGTCGTCACCGTGCCGGACATCTCCGAATACCTCATGAGCGTCGGCGGCCGGCTCGGCGTACTCAATCAGCTCCGCCTCCTCGCCACCCACGGCCGGTACCGGAGCGACGCCGTCCTCATCATCAAGGGCACCGTGCCCGACGAGCAGGGCAGGGGTTACCTGACGCTGCTGTCCCGGGAACTGCACCGCAACCTCGCCCGCAACGGCTACCGGACGCTGCGCAGCACCTTCGTCGAACGGACGAACATCGCCTCGGCCGCCCAGTACCGGCGTGCCGGCGGGCGGCCACTGCACGGCTACACCTTCTATGAAAGAGGGGCGGCGGCGTGAGCTGGGTCGAGCAGTTGCGGGCCAACGAGACGGTCTGCCGCCGGGCACCGAGCGCGCACAACACGCAGCCCTGGCAACCGGAGTACCACCCCGACGAAATCATCATCGGCGTCGATCCGACCCGTCGACTGCCCGACTCCGACCCGACCGGGCGTGACCTCGCCCTCGGCATCGGCGCTTTCGTCGAGACGTGCCTCATCGTCTCCGCCGAACTCGGCCTCACCGTCACCGCGGCACCCGGTCCGCGACTGATCCCCGCACCGAACCCGTACGCGACTCCGTTCACGATCGCCGACGTCGAGGCCCGCCGGGTCGCCCGTGGTCCCTACGCGCCCGGGTACGTCGCCGCCACCGTCATCGCCGACCTCGGGCCGGGCATCGCGCACGTTCCGACCCGAGATCTCGCGCCGGACCTGGCGGTCGCCGACCGGTGGCTGTTCGGCACACCAGCCGTCGCGGCCGAGTTGCGGGACTGGCTGCGCCTCAGCCCCCACCACCCTCGATACCACCTCGACGGACTCACCGACCGGGCGCTCGCCCTGTCCCGGTACGAGGCGCGGGTCCTGTCCGCCGCGCTCCGCGCGTACCCGGTCACCCGCCGGCTGGGCCTTCCGGCGCTGCTGGCAGCCAGCGGCCGCGGCCTGTTGCGCTACGACGGCAGCATCCTGGTCCTGCTCGCCGACGACGACGACCACGTCGCCGCAGGCCGGCGTCTTCTGCGTACGTGGCTGACTCTCGCCCGACACGGCTTGGCGGTCCATCCACTCAGCCAGCTCATCGACTGCCCGGCGACCGCCAGTCGGCTCGCCGAGCGGGTGGGCGGCCAACCGCTCGCGGTGTTTCGCGTCGGCCGACCCCTCGCCGAACCGGTCCGCTCGGCCCGACGCTAGCGGACCGGGACTTGGTGCGACATCTGCACACCACCGTGACCTGTGGTTTGTCACAAACGAGCGGCGCGGATCGACGTTGCTGTCGTAAGCCACCTCGGGAGGGAGCACACCAGATGCGCATCGTCGTTCTCGGCGCGAACGGGGGCACGGGCCGTCGCCTGGCACAGCAGGCGCTGGACGCCGGCCATGACGTACGGGCGGTGACCCGGCAGCCGCGGTCGTTCCCGGTCAGGGGCCCCGGCTTGGAGGTGGTGGCCGCAGATGTCACCGTGGACGTCCCGGTGGCCGGTGCCGACGTGGTGCTGTCGACGCTCGGAGTGCCGTTCACGCGGCAACCGGTGACGCTCTACAGCCGCAGCACCACGACGGTCCTGTCCGCGATGCGCCGTGAGGGTGTGCGGCGGCTCGTCGTGGTCAGTTCCAGCGCCACCGAGCCGCACCACCACGCCGAGGGCGGTTTCCTGCTCAACCGCGTCATCCAGCCGTTGGTCACCGCCACGATCGGCAGATCCACCTACGCCGACATGCGCGCCATGGAGACGCTGGTGCGGGACAGCAACCTCGACTGGACGATCGTGCGTCCGTCCGGGCTATTCGACAGCGACAGCGTCACTCGCTACAGGCTCTCCGAGAATCGCTCCGACGGTGTCTTCACCAGCCGCGCGGACCTGGCGGCCTGCCTGCTGGCCCAGGCCACCGACACTGCGTGGGTCGACCGGACCGTCGCTGTCACAACCGCGGAGGGCACTCCGACACTATTGGCGATGCTGCGGCGGGAAGCGTTCGGGAAATAAGCGGATGGACGACCAACAGTGGTTCGCCGAGCAGTTGGCGCAGCACCGCCCGCGGTTGCGGGCCGTCGCCTACCGGCTGCTGGGGTCTATGACCGAGGTCGATGACGCGCTGCAGGAGGCGTGGCTGCGCACCACGCGCGCCGATCCGGCCGCGATCACCAACCCCGCAGCGTGGCTGACCACGCTGGTCGGCCGGGTGTGCATAGACATGCTGCGGGCCCGGCAGGCGCGCAGCGAGCAGTTGAGCGCGACCTGGGAGCCGCTGGTCAGCGAGTACGGTGATCCGGAGGAAGCCAGTCTGCACAACGACGCGGTCGGCATCGCGTTGCTCGTGGTGCTGGACAGCCTCGAGCCTGCCGAGCGACTCGCGGTGGTGCTGCACGACATGTTCGGCATGCCGTTCGAGCAGGTGGCTGCCGTCGTGGGACGCACACCGGCGGCGACCCGGCAGCTGGCCAGCCGCGCCCGGCGGCGACTGCGCGAGCATGCCCCGCAGCCCCGGACCGGCCTGCCCGCCCAGCGACGTATCGTCGACGCGTTTCTGGCCGCCGCCCGCGCCGGTGACTTCGACGCCCTGCTGACCCTGCTGGACCCCGACGTGGTGTTCCGCTCCGACCACGGACGCCGCGGGCGGCTCGCACCCGCCGTGCTCACCGGCGCCCGTGCCGTGGCCGCCCGCGCCGCCGACGCCGGGCCACGGTTCGCTCGCCTCTGCGCTCCCGCGTTGGTCAACGGGATCGCCGGCGTCGTCGCCCGCGACCGGAGCGGCACGCCCATCGCCGTCGTCGGCTTCACCGTCTGCGGCGATCGCATCGCCGCCATCGACATGATCCTCGACCCGGACAAGCTCCAACAGAGCTGACCGCCGCCAGAGCGAGGCCACTTACGGCTGTCGTCGGCGCCGCATGAACATCTCGGCCGATGCAGACGGGGGGCCGACAACCGGCCCGCAGCCTCCTTGTTCGACCGGGTCCGGTCGTCGACCTCGTATCATCCCCGCCATGGCTTCTGGGCTCGGCAACCTCTCTGCGCGGCAGCGGGCGCTGGTGGACCAGTGGCTTCCGGGCGCCACCGTCGAGAAAGACCACAGTTGGGGCTTGGTGGCGACCACTGTTCTGGAGATGACCCGTGCGGGGTCACGATTCATCGTCAAAGCTGGCGGCGACGATGACCACCACGTCCAGCGGGAGCTCCACGCCCATCTCAACTGGTTACGCCCATGGACCGACAGGGGACGCGCACCGATTCTGGTACGTGCCAGCGGGGACGCGAAGCTCCTCATCACCCGGTATCTGCCCGGTGAACTGGTGCTCGGCAGCAGGCAGGCCGACGATCCCGCCATCTATCAGCAGGCAGGCGAGCTACTGGCCTTGCTCCACGCTCAGACTGCCGTCACGGACGACGACTACGAAAGGCGCGAGAACGAGAAGTCGCTGGCGTGGCTCCGCCAGCCACACCGGATCGCTGCGACGACCGTGGAACAACTACGAGCCGAAATCGTCGCCTGGCCGACGCCGCCCGCGACCCTCGTACCCACCCACGGGGACTGGCAGCCCCGAAACTGGGTCGTCCACCACGACGTCGTCGGCATCATCGACTTCGGCCGAGCGGCGATGCGGCCCGCAGCCACGGACTTCGTCCGGCTGGCCGCCCAGGACTTCCGCCGCAACGCGCGTCTTGAAGCTGCCTTTCTCGGCGGGTATGGGACCGATCCGCGCGAGGCGGGCGCATGGCACCGCAACCGAGTCCGCGAGGCGATCGGCACCGCAGCCTGGGCCTACCGCGTAGGCGACGAGCCGTTCGAAGCCCAAGGCCACCAGATGATCGCTGAAGCTCTCATGTCTTCCCGAGCCTGACGGACCGAGAAGGCGAGGTAGTGAGCCGTTCCGACGCCCGCAGCTCGGCAGACATGACCGCCGCATGCCTGACACCGTGCACCTCTACCGCTGTAAAGGTGCGCGGAAAGTCGATTGCACGGCGCTCGCTTCGCCCGGCAGCATGGCCGGTCGGCCGGACGAGGCGACCATGACGCGGACGTTCCTGCAGTCGGATGAGTTACACGACTTGGTGGCAGAGCAGTTCGGCTCCCACAGCCGGCTTACTGGTCTGGACCGGCTGACCGGCGGCACCAAGAAGGGCGTCTACCGGCTCGGCCTTGACGACCAGACAACCGTCATCTTGTATGTCTGGTCGGCGGGTGAGAATTACTGGCCCCCGTCGCCAGCGGCCCCGGACGACCCGTTCACCGACGCGTCGGGCGCGGAACTGTTCGCCGCCAACCACGCGGCACTCTCCGCTGCCGGAGTACGGGTACCGCGTCTGATCATGCTCGCTCGCGACCGCCGCTACCTGGACGCCGACATCGCGTTGTTGGAAGACGTCGGCGGGCTTCGGCTCGAGGCGCTGATGGAACGTGACCCCGCTGCGGCCGCCTCGCCGCTATCTGCGCTTGGTGACGCCCTGCGCCGCATGCACACCACCTTTGGCCCGCACTATGGAAAGGTCGCGGCTGTCACTCGGGGGGAGGCGTCCCAGACCCGTCGCACCGAGGACATTATCGTCGACCGGGCGCTCGGCCACCTCGACGCAGCAGGGGCCCGTGACCCCCGGCTGGCTGACGCGCATCACCGGATCGCCGCTCATGTGCATCGTCTCCGTGGCAGGGTGGCACCACGACAGACGTACGCACTGGTGCATGGTGAACTCGGACCGGATCACGTACTCGTCACCCCGACCAACGAACCGGTAATGATCGACTTCGAGGGTTTGGCCTACTTCGACGTCGAATGGGAGCACGCCTGGCTGCAGATGCGCTTCGGCGAGGCGTATCTGGCGCTGCATCCTGTCGATCTCGACCCGGACAGGCTGGAGCTCTACCGGTACGCGCAGGTGCTGTCGCTGATTGAGGGTCCGCTGCGCATCGCGGACACCGACTTCCCGGATCGGCAATGGATGCTCGACCTGGCCGAGTGGAACATCACCAAGGCACTCGCGGCAATCTGATGCCACCTATCGGTGCAGCAGACCCCAGGTCTGCACCTCGATCGTGACCGGGAGCACGTTGCGCGACCTGCGGTGCTCGAGCGGCCCGGATGTCTGGTTTCTGGGCAGCGCTGCCGACCGACGAACTCGACGTTCCTCGGCGGGGCGCTGGGCATCGCCAGCGCCCCGCCTCGTCGGCGGAGCTGCGCCGGTTCGGCTTCGTGGCAGGTCTGCTACGTGGGCACGCGCGCCACGCTTGAGGACTCCTGAGCAACGGCGGGTCTCTCCGGCACGACCAATTGCCTCGTCACGGGCAGGGCGTTCGCGCGCAGACGTCGATGACCTTGCCGGTGAGCAGGAAGACCGCCTTCTGTTTCTGGGCCCCGGCCTGGGCGCGCGGGAACTCGTGCGAATCGTCGCCGTACTCCGGTCCGGCCGGGGCGAGGTTGGTCAGTGGTGGCGCGTAAGCCGCGCCGCTGTTCCAGATCACGATCGCCGAGCCGGTGTACGGGTACCTGCGGATCGGCGCGATGCCCCAGTACGGACGCACGTCCAGTGACCAGCCGTCGGCGAGCGCGGGGGTGTGCAGGCGGGCACCGATGGTGCGCGCCTGCACCTCCGCCGCGGCGGGCGAGACCTGCTGGTCGCCGAAGGCCACGTGCATCAGCACCTGGTGCGCCGGGGTGCCGGGCAATGGCCGGTCGGTCATGTGCTGGGCGTACCCGTTGGCCTCGGACCGGTCCCACAACATCTGCAGCAGCGCGAGGACCAACTGTTGGTCGACCTTGTCCGGGTAGTAGCCGTCCAGGACCGTCTGGAACGGGGCGAAGTCCACGCTGCGTTGCAGCAGCGTGGAGTAGTTCATCGCCGGCACGCCGAGCACCGAACGTGTCCAGTCCTGGGCGATGGCGGTGAGTGCGCCACCGTTGATGCCACCCTGGCTGTTGCCGTCGTAGTGCAGCCCGCCAACCCGGTTGATCAGCGGCCGTGCGGTGGCGTCCCGGAACGCCGGGTGCGCGGCGAACCCGCCCGGGTGAATCATCGCGCGGCCCAGAAAGAGGAAGTTCAGGAAGCTCTGCTGCAACCGGTCCACCACCGCGGGAAAGGCACTGAGATCGGTGAAGGCGCCAGCCACATAGGGGACATCGCCGGCGGACATGCCGATCCAACTGGTCGCGCAGAAGGTGAAGTTGTGCGTGTTCGACATCGTCTTGACGTTGCCAGCGTTGATCTCGGTCGACTTGCCGAGCAGGCCGTGGCCGTAGAGCGAGAGATGAGCCGGCTTCGCCGCGGAGGCACTGCGCGGAATGTTGCAGACGAAGTCCGCCGCCACCGTCGCGCCGGACGGCGTGGGCAGGGCGTTCGGCGTTTGCGGCGTCCCGGCGCCGCCGGCCGGACCGTAGTGCAGCCGGGAGCCGGGCCCGCCGTCGCCGGTCAAATAGGACGGTACGCCGATGGTGCCGGTCACCTGCCGAGCGATCAGCGGCTCCTGCTCCGGTGGGTAGTCGGTGACCTGGGTGACGGTGAACGACGGTGCGGCCCGGCCGAGTGCGCCGAACGCGCCGTCGCGGACCGCCAGCATCCGCCCGGTCAGGCCGTGCCGGCTTGCCACGGTGAAGTCCCAGGCCAGGTAGAGGCTGTGCCGCTTGACGCCGGTCCGGGTCAGGTCGGCGAGGATCCGCCTCATCTGCGGCACACGACTGTCCCGATGGCCGAGGCCGGCACCGGTCGCGTACGCCGTGAACGCCTTCGGCGCCGGGATCAACGCCCCGCTGCCGTCGCGCAGGCCGCGCAGGCCGACGACGTAGCGGGTGCCCTCGGTCAGTGCCACCGCCGGCCGGATGATCAACACCTGCCGGTCGGGCTGGCCGGCGGCGTGCGCGTCCAACTCGGCCCAGTACGGCGTGCGCTCACCGGTCCGGGCGTTGAGCAGCACGATCGGCGCGTCCGGCGCCAGCGAGCGGCCGATGTCGCTGACCGGCGCGATCCCGGTCGCCGCGGCGTCGAGGCCGGGCACGCGCACCAGGATCGGCGAGCCGGGGCTGAACCCGTCCTGCCGGTTCCATTCCGTCGGGTCGATCGGGGCCCCCTGCACGTTGGCGGGCATCGCGGCGGCCGCGAGCCGCACCCGCTTGCCGGTGGGGCTGGTCCGATCCGGCACGGTGAAGTAGTCGTTCGGGAACGGCAGCAGGCAGGCCGCCGGGTCGATCGGGTCACAGGCCCGGTGCCCGGCCGGTCCGGGAGCCGCAGGCGGTGCCGCAGCGGCGGCCGTGCTCAGCAGGACGGTGCCCGCGGTCACCAGCACGGACAGGGCGAGACGGAGCCCTCTGGATGTGGTCACGCGCATCTCCTTCGACGCTGGACGGCGATCGAATGCAGGGGCCGACGGTGGTGGGTGGTGATGGTGCTGTTCTTCCTACGCTCGTGAAGGAAACTCAGCAAGCGCCGCTGCCGCCCACGAACGCCGCCCTCAAGTCGTCCGCCGGCGCGTCAGACACACTTCACCTGAGGCAATCTGATGAGGTGAATGTCCACGAGCCCGCCGACGACGTCCGAGTTCCCCGGGCCCAGACCGGGTCCAGCCCGCAACACCTGTTGGCGACCGTGCTCGGCGAGTATCTCGACTCCTCGGATGCCGATCTGCCGTCGACGGCGGTCATCGCGATTCTGGGAGAGTTCGGAGTCAGCGAGTCCAGTGCCCGTGCCGCGCTGTCCCGGCTGATCAAGCGTGGTCTCATCGCGACGCGGGGGAATGGACGACCGCCGGTCTACCACCTCACGCCTCAGGCGATCGCGAAGCATCGCTCCCGGATGCAGCACTTCCTGAACTTCGGCGCCGACCCGCCGCGCTGGACCGGTGAATGGGTCATGGCGTCCTTCTCGATTCCGAGCTCGGGCCAGGCGTCCCGCCACGCGGTACGCAAAACGTTGAGCGCACTGAGCTTCGTGGGCCTGTACGACAGCGTGTGGATCCGGCCGGGCTCCGACGCCGCGCCGGTGCAGGAGGCGCTGAGTGAGCTGCTGCACCACGTCGGGGGTGCTCGGTGGTCGGTCATGCACGTCCGGTTCGACGAGGAGTCAGGACCCCACGGCCCGGCCTCCGCGTACGACCTGACCACTCTCGCTTCTGCGTACTCGAATTTCATTGAGCAGTATGCCGAGCTGCGGGTGGCCGCCCGCAACGGGAAGGTGGACCCGGCCGGGGCGCTGGTGGCCCGGACCTCCGCCATGGACTCCTGGCGCAAGTTCGCGGACATCGACCCGGATCTGCCCCAGCACCTGCTGCCGCAGCCCTGGCCTCGTCAGCAGGCCAGAGCGACCTTCCTGGACATCCACTCCGCGCTCGGCCCGCTCGCACAGGCGCGTCTCGTCCAGGTGGCAACACCGCACTGGCCGGGCGCCGCCTCGTGGATCACACACTTCCAGGCTTCGAGCGATGCCTCGCGACCCGAGCCGACCGGCGGCAGGCACGGCAGCCCGCCCCTCGCAGGCTGACGCCGGTCGCGGGCCGGCGGGCCGGACGACACATTGACACTTTTCGTTACCGCAGTGATAGTAACTGCAACCAGCTCCCGCCGGATCGCCTGTGGGGACGACCGCGGCCGGGCGGTCGACGGGCCCACATCGACCTGGCCCGTGGCCGGCGCCGACCACCTGGTCGGGGCGCGGATGGGCAACCGCGACCGCCACCGCAGGGAGCGTCGTCGCGACATCCGCTGGAGGGTTTGAATGAGAACGAGATCGAAGATCTACGTGGGATTGGCGACCGCAATGGTCCCGCTCGCCTCGGTGATCATGGCGCTCGGCGCGGCACCGGCCAATGCCGCGGTCGGTGGTTCCGGTCCTTATCCCGCCGACTACGAAACCTCGGCCACCCTGGCCAATCACACCATCTTTCGGCCCCAGACACTCCCGACCGAACGCCTTCCGATCGTCGTGTGGGGCAACGGCGGCTGCTCGGCCAACGGCCTCTCCCAGGGCAACTTCCTCCGGGAAATCGCCTCCCACGGCTTCCTCGCCATCGCCAACGGAGCGCCGAACGGATCCGGCTCCACCACCTCCCAGATGCTCACCCAGTCCATCGACTGGGCGGTCGCCGAGAACTCCCGGCAGGGCAGCAAGTACTACGGCAAGCTCGACACGACCAAGGTCGCCGTCGCGGGCTTCTCCTGCGGAGGCCTGGAGGCCTACGCCGTCTCCAACGACCCGCGCGTCACCACGACCGGCATCTTCAGCAGCGGCCTGTTGAACGATGCCGACGATTACCAGCTCAGGAGACTGACCAAGCCGATCGCCTACTTCATCGGCGGGTCCGGCGACATCGCCTACCCGAACGCCATGGATGACTGGGGCAAGCTACCGGCCGGGCTGCCCGCCTTCATGGGCAACCTGAACGTCGGGCATGGCGGCACCTACGACCAGACCAACGGCGGTGAATTCGGCCGCGTAGCGGTGCTCTACCTCAAATGGCGACTGAAGGGCGACACCACCGCCGGTGGCAACTTCGTCGGCGCCAACTGTGGTCTGTGCCGCAGCCAGTGGAGCATCCAGCAGAAGAACCTGACGCTCGATGACACCCCACCGCCGACCACCCCACCGCCCACTACCCCACCGCCGACCACCCCGCCCCCCAGCGGGACCCCCACCTGCACCGCGGTCTATTCCGTTCAGGACCAGTGGAACAGCGGATTCGTCGCCAACGTCACCGTCACCGCGGGAACCACCGCTCTCACCGGCTGGCGAGTCACCCTCAACCTGCCGAGCGGAGCTTCGGTCAGCTCGGTGTGGAACGGCGTTGCCAGCGGCACCAGCGGTGCCGTAACCGTCGCGAACCAGAGCTACAACGGACTACTGGCCCCGGGCCAGGCCACCAGTTTCGGATTCCAGGGCACCGGAAACGGCAGCGGAACCACCGTCACCTGCACCGGAAGCTGAAGCCCCACCGATACCGCGGAAGGACCAAACCGTTCGGCGGACCGGCACCCAGGCGCCGGCCCGTCGAGCGCGTTCCGCACATCGCTGTGGTCCCGCCCGCGCGGCCGACTGCCGCGCCACCGCGCTCGGTCCGGCCTCACACCGGTGGATCGGCTCCGAGCCTGTCCAGGGTGAAGCGAAGCCGGTCGCCGACGTCGGTGCGCGGCAACTCGACAAGGTCGTACCCGTAGCCTTTGTGCACCTCCACGATCGCCTCGTGGATCCGCTCCGCGTGGTCGAACGTCTCCCACCGTTCGCTGTCACGCCGGTAGATCTCCTGCCACGGTGGGGCGACGAGGACCAGCGGGTCGTACCGGAATTGTGCCGCCGCGGCGTCCAGGTGAACGGGGACTGCGGTGCCGCGCGCTCGCTTGTAGCCAGCGATGCACGGGATGCCGTGGTCGAAGAAGACCGTGCCGCCCTGGTCACGGGCGGTCGTGTACGAGCGCATCCCCTGGGCGAGGACGAGTTCATCGAACAGGTCCGGGTCGGACCAGGGAAGCGCCGGCCCGCCAACCAGCATCTGGTCCCGTACGATCGCCCGGCCCGCCTCCTCGCGGACGCCGAACCCGGCGCGGTGCAACTGGTTGACCAGGGTCGTCTTACCGGCGCCCGGGCCACCCGTGACGATGACGAGGCGCCCACGCGTTGTAGACATGTCACTCCATTAGCCCGACGTGCGCCGACGCATGCCCGTTCCCACCAGTCTCCCGAGAGCGTCCCACCCGCCGTCAACAGCGGCGCGGCGCGACGAGCGCCGGCGATCGAGGGCACCACTCGTGGGAGCATGAGAGCAGTTGCCGCCATGGATATTTCGATCACCGGAGATCCCCATGTCAACCGCCCGCCACTTCACCGCCGCGGCGATCATCCTGGACGACCACGACAGGGTGCTGCTCGTAAGCCATCACAAGATCGGCCTCTGGATCTATCCGGGCGGGCACCTGGACGGCGACGAGGATCCGGTGCAGGCGGTCGTGCGCGAGGTGCTCGAAGAGACCGGGCTGCATGTGGAGGTAATCCACAAGGAAATGTTCGAGCATCCGGCAATCCGCGTCGTTCCACCGCCGTTCGTGATCCTCGAAATCGACATGAAGGCACCATCGTCGTCACCGCACCGACACATCGAAATGATCTATGTCTGCCGCCCGGTCCGCGGCGTGCTGAAGCCCCGGCTCGGCGAGGTCGGCGAGTGCCGTTGGGTCCCGACGCCCGAGGTCGGCCGGCTCGACACTCCGACTGAGCTGCCCGATCTCATCATGGCCGCGGCGAACTGGTTGCACGCAAGCAACCGGTGACCTTCGCAAGCTCTCCCAACCGCAATCATCAGCCCGACAAGGGCGAGCGAGCAGATCTTTCTTCCCGGGCATCGGCGTGAAACGATTGGCCGGTCGTCGTAGCCGGCGTTCCCGGGAGGCGCGCATGAGCGATGGTGGGTCGACCCCCGACACATCAGTGAGAAGACTCGACAACATCACCATCTCGCTGACGCTCCACTGCAACCAGGGTTGCCGGCACTGCTGGGTCGACGCGGGCACAGCTGGCGCCGACGAACTCGACAACGACGAGGTGGTCGACCTCCTGTCCCAGGCCCGCGCGCTCGGCGCGCGGCACGTCAAGTTCACCGGGGGCGAACCGCTCGTCCGCCGAGGCCTGGCCGATCTGCTTGACGCCGCGTATGACCTGGGCTTCCGGATCTCGGTGGAGACCAACGGCACCGCGCTCACCGCGCGCATCGTCGACCGGCTTCAGCCACTCCTCGACCGGTTGCACCTGTACGTGAGCCTCGACGGCGCCACACCGGACGTCCACGACACCTTCCGCGCTCAGCCCGGCGCGTTCCGGCGTACGGTCGACAACCTCGCAGCCCTGCGGGACCGTGGCGGCTACTTCTCGATTCACACAGTTACCCGGCGGCAGAACCTCCTCGAAATCCCTGCCATCCTCTCCCTGGCCCAGCGACTCGGCGCGTCCCAGTTGAAGCTGATCCTCTCCGTGCACGACCTCGGCCGTGGGCGCGAGATGCAGGACGAGGCGATTACGCCCGACGAGCTGTTCGCCCTGCTCGACCGGCTACCGCCCCAGCAGTTCTGGGATTACCAGTGGAGCCCGGAGCGTTCCCGAGACACGGTCCTGATGACCACCCTGCCCCCGGCGTTCCAGCCGACCGGGAACGCGGTGACCTGCGGCTGGGGGTCGTCGTACGCGGCGGTGCTCGCCAACGGGGACGTCGCGATCTGCCACGGCATGCACGACGTCGACGAGGCGAAGGCTGGCAACATACGGCGGCAGTCCCTCGCCGAGCTGTGGGAGTCGAGCGAGCTGTTCACCCGTACGCGGTCGTGGCAGGCCGGCGACCTGCTTGGCGTCTGCGGCAACTGCGCGGTCGCGGACAGCTGCCGAGGGCTGTGCCGGGCCAACGCCATCGCCCGCTACCGGGACCTACGCGCCCCGTACCCGCTGTGCCAGACGCTCTACGCGGCCGGCCGCTTCCCGACCGGAATGCTCCGGGATTCGGCGCGCGACGCGAGCTACCGACCCGACCCGCACACGCAGGCACCGGACAGACCGAGTGGCCGCCGACTCCTGCCGGTGCTCACCAGCGGCCCGAGCGGCGGGTGCGCCACGCCGTGAGACAGGCCGTGATGACGGCCCCGTACGAGGTGGTCGTGCACTCCGTACCAGATCCGCGTCGCGGCCCCGACCAGGTCCTCGTGTCCGTCGGGGCGTGCGGGCTCTGCACCTGGGAGCAGCGCGTCTACCGCGGAGTGCGATCCGAGTATCCGCTACTCGGCGGACATGAGGTCGGTGCGGTGGTGCTGGAGGCGCCGGCGGGTTCCACAGTCGCGGCCGGCGACGTCGTGGCGGTTTCGCTCTTGCCGCGCTGCGGGCACTGCCACTACTGCGTATCGGGTCGCTCGAACCTTTGCGCCTACAACGCGCCGGCGCCGCCGCCCGACGGACGGCCACGCGGGCCGGGCGGCCTGTCCGAGCTGCTGGTCGTGGCGCCAGCCGACGTCTATCCGATCGGTCCCGAGGGCACCTGCGCGCAGGCCGCGCTGGTCGAGCCGCTGGCCTGCGTCGCCCACAGCGTCCGGCGTGCCAGGTGCCAGCCAGGTGACCTGCTCGTCGTCTTCGGAGCAGGGTTCACCGGGCTGCTTCACCTCGCCTACGCGCGGGCGCGCGGTCTGACCACCGCGGTCGTGCTGACCGGGCGAGACGCCGGGGTCACCCAGGTGCCGGACGCCGACCTGACCATCGCCTCGGCCGAACCGGCCGCCATTCTCCAGGCGCTACGCGACGCGCTCGGCGTCCCGGGTGCCGACGCGGCCGTGGTCACACGCGGCGGTGGCGCGGCGGTCGCTGCGGCAACGGAGACCGTACGGCCGGGCGGCTTCGCCATCGTCTTCCAGTCCATCCCCGACGGCGAACCGGTCCCGCTCGATCCGGCGCGGCTGCGGTCCCGCGAGGTCATGGTGGGTGGTGCGGTGAGCCACACGGCACCCGACTTCGAGACGGCGGCGCACCTCGTCCGGTACGGCGGGATCGACCTGGCGCCACTGATCGGCCGTACGTTCCCGCTCGCCGCCACTCGCGAGGCGCTGGACCACGCGGTCGCCCGGCCGGGCCGGCGCACGCTCGTGCTTCCAAGCCAGCGATAGGACCAGGCGCGATCAGCGACCAACCACAGTGGCTGTTTGTTGTCTGAGGCCGGTGGCGTAACCGGTATACCTTGAACTCCATGTTTGCCGACCTGATGGTCCGTGGGCTGGAGGCCGTCGTCGGAGCCCAGCTCCGGCGTCGCGACTTCGACAAGCGGCTCCGTTCGGCAATCGACCGCGCCGTTCTGCGCTATCGCACCACCTACGGCCGGGTCGATCCCACGATGGTCGACCTGCTGCTTGATCACGCACCCGTGCTCGATCTGCCGACGGTCGCCGACGCGCTCCGGGAGATGGTCTTCTTTCCGGCGCGGGCCAACGACGAATCGAAGGATGCCTTCACCCAGGCCGTAATACGTTTCAGCACGACGACCGACGACCCACGAGTGGATCGGGCCGTTGCCGAACTGGTGCGCTGCCTGCGCGACGAGCTCCAGCACGTGCCCGAGCTGCAACCGTCGTTCGCGCTGATGTACCAGCAGCAGCAACTAGAGGCCCTGCGGGCGATCGAGGCGCCTGTCTCTCCGGCACCAGATTCTTCCTCCGCCGTAGGGAGCGCGAGCCTGCCGCACAACCTGCCCCACCGCACCTACCACGAGCTCGTAGGGCGCGACGAGGAACTCGCCACCGTGGTGGCCAAGATGGCACCGAGCGACCGGACCTGGGTGGTCGTCATCGATGGGATCGGCGGCGTCGGTAAGACGTCGCTGGCGCTGGAGACCGCCAACGAGCTGATGGCCGGTGGGCCGGGGAAGGCGACCTTCGACGCAGCGGTCTGGGTCTCGGCGAAACGAACCATGCTTACCGGCCACGGCATCAACCGGCGAGAGCCGGAACTGGCCGTGCTACGCGACCTCATCGAGGCGATCGGGACGGTGCTCGGTCGGAGCGAGGTCGTGCAACTACCGCTGCGGGAACAGCGGTCCCTCGTCCGAGAACTGCTCAGCGGCCCGACGCGCGTCCTGCTCGTGCTCGACAATCTGGAGACCATCGACGACGAGCAGATCGTGGCCTTCTTGCGCGACCTGCCACAGCCCGCCAAGGCAATCGTCACCTCGCGGCACCGGATCGACGTCGCGTTCTCGCTGCGCCTGCACGGCCTCCCGAACGACCAGGCCGCTCAGCTCATCGCGGCTGAGGCTGGCCGACGCGGCCTGGTCCTCACCGAGGCGGAGTCGGCGTCGCTCACTCGCAAGACCGGCGGGGTGCCGCTGGCGATCGTCTGGAGCCTGAGCCTGATGGACCTCGGGCACCCCGTGCATTCGGTGCTGCGCCGGCTCGGCTCCGGACACAGCGACATCGCCGCCTTCTGCTTCGCAGAGAGCGTACGGGCGCTGGAGGGGACCGACGCGCTTCGGGTACTCGCCGCGATCGCGATGTTCGAGGCCCCGGTGGACCGGGAACTCCTCGGCAGGGCCGCCGGCCTCGGCGAGGACGTCATCGCCCGCGACGACGCGATCCAGGTGCTCACCCAGCTTTCCCTGGTCAACTTGCGGGACGGTTCCTTCAGCCTGCTGCCGCTGACCCGCACGTACGCCACCCAGCTCATGCGCGATCGTCCCGTGCTGCGGGACCAGGTGACCGGCGAGTGGATGAAGGCGATGCTGGCCATCGCCGCCGAGTACCAGCTTCCCGACCCGAGCTGGCGTGATCTCGTCCGGCTGCGGACCATCGGGCCCCACCTCCAGTCGGCCTACAGATGGGCCCGGGACGCCGACCAAATTCACAACGCCTTCGCCCTGGCCGGGGCCGTCCTCGCCGACCTGGACAGCAACGGCCGCTGGGACGATCTCCTCGCCACCTGCGCCGAGATCGAGAGCTACGCGCAGGCCGCCTCTGCGCACCACCTCGTGGTCCACGCCGCCTGGTACCAGAACTGGATCCATGGGCAGCGCGGCGAGTTCGAGCTGGCCTGGCTCGCGCTCGACCGAGTCGAACACCTGCCCATGTCGCCGCAGGAACGGCTGCGCCAGCTGACCTGCCGCGCACAGACCTGCCGGCGTGAGCGAAGGTTCGCCGACGCGGCCCGTTACCTCGACCAGGCGAGGACACTGGTGTCAGAGTTGGACCAACCATCGAGTTCGGTCCTCGTCGCGCACATGGTCTTCGAGGAAGGAAAACTCGCCC
Source organism: Micromonospora sp. LH3U1 (assembly GCF_028475105.1). Lineage (NCBI taxonomy): Bacteria > Bacillati > Actinomycetota > Actinomycetes > Micromonosporales > Micromonosporaceae > Micromonospora > Micromonospora sp. LH3U1. Next base: position 4,533,749 of record NZ_CP116936.1, read on the forward strand.
GCGACCTGGAAAACTGGGACGACGCGGAACGCGCATTCCGGGAGACGAGCCGGGTCTTCGACCCGGAGGCCGCAGCCCAGGCGCTCGCCGACGGCCAGGCCCCGGCGTATGACGTGGAATGGGCTGTACGAGTGCTTGGCAACCTCGCCGTGGTCGAGCATCGGCGCGGCAACTTGATCGCTGCGGCGGTCCTACTCGAACGCGCCCTCGCCTCCACGCGGGAGCACGGCAGCGTCTCCAACCTTGCCACGCTCCTGGTCCGGTTCGCGGATGTCGAACTGGACCTGGGCCGGATCGACAACGCGGCTCGCACCCTGGCCGAGGCGCGGCTGCTGGCAGGCCGGCTGCGGATGCGCGGCGAGATCGCGGAGTGCGAACGGTTGACCGCCAAGCACGCGGCACTGGAGCCCTGACAACCCAGCACCGCCAACGGCAGAGGCTGATTGAGGAGTCCCAGGACGGTCACGACGCCATCTGCTGTCTGGCCCTGGCATGACGGTGTGTGGCTGCCGTGCCAGCGGCGCGGCAGCCACACGGGCATCACTTGTTCTGCTTTTCCTGGCACGGCACGCAGAAGCGAGCGTGCGGAAGAACCTCGAGCCGCTCGGCCGGGATGTTCTGGTGGCACTTCTGGCAGGCACCGTAGGTGCCGTCGCTGATCCGGCTCAGCGCACCGGTGATCTGCTCGATGTTGCGGCGGGTGGCCACCAGCAGCGCAGCCTGGTTGTGGGCCTCGCCGGGGTCGCCGGTGTCCGCGTTGAGCTCGGTCAGTTCCCGCAGCCGAGCCGTCTGCGTGGCGAAGTCTTCCGCCAGGGACGCTCGCAGGTCAGCCAGCCAACTCTGATCGACAGCACGATGATCGACGCTCATGGTCTACCTTTCCGGAAAAAGAAAAAGGGCCGAAGCTCGAATAGCTTCGCCCTGGCGGTCGTTTTGAAATGCAACGATTCCGCAGGAGGGTCTCGGCCGATTTGCGGCGGGCACGACAGCTTGTGCATGGGCGCGGTGTGCAGCGCGCGGACAACCGGCACCCGCATCCCGACCCGCAGCCGTGCCCCCGTCGCCGCGCGGACAGCGCCGAGCGCCGCCAGCTCAGTGACGGCACGCGAGCGGAAAGTCACCGGCGGCATGACTCCACCATAGGGTGATGCTTGCCCTAAAGCCAAGGTCTGCGGTGTGACCTCACTCCGGCTGATGTCCGGAACAGCGGACTCTTCGGCCGGTTGCTGGCCGTGATCGGGTTCATCGGGGACTCCTTCGATGTTCCGGCTCGCGTTGGCGACCGCGGTGCTCATCGGGTCCGCCTATACGGCGTGGCGGCTGACCTCGGGGTAGGCCACCGCACCTTCCGCCGCCGAGGCTAGGTCAAGAGGTAGCTTCACCGGTGCACGTCAGGAGCCGGAGCGTTCAATCCGGACGGCGACGCCGTCGAGGATCAGGTCCAGCCCGAGTGTGAAGTCCGCGTCGGCGATCGTCGCATCAGAAGTGTCCGACGGCGGCGCCTCGAACAGCGTCGAGGAGAACAGCCGGGCAGTCTCGGGGAAGCGCTCGGGCTCGACGAGCCGCACCAGCGCGCGGCCGTAGTCGCGCTCAGCGTCGGCCTGTCCCTGGCCTTCGGCCCTGCCCTCGGCGAGGTCGCTGTACTGCCGCACCGACTGCGCGACGTAGCCACTGATCAGCGACAGGACGCCGATCTTGTGCGCCCAGTCGAGGCGGGTGCCGGACAGGACCGCCAGCCCGGCCTCCATCCAGGCGATCTGGTTCGGCCCCGACGGCGGCCCGGAGGTGGGCACGCGCGTCAGCCACGGCCGACGGTGGAACACCGCGCGCTGTTCGAAGGCCCAGCTGCGCAGCCCGTGGCGCCAGTCGTCGGTGGGGATGTTCGGCGGCGTGCCCAGGGCGGCGTCGGCCATCAGCTCGAGTAGTTCGTCCTTGGATCCGACGTACCGGTAGAGCGACATTCCGGTGAAGCCGAGGCTCTTGGCGACCTTGGGCAGGGTCACCCCGCCGAGCCCGTCGCGGTCGGCGATCTCCACCGACGCCGTGACGACCCGGTTGACGTCAAGGACCGCCGGCCGCCCGAGGCGCGAGGACTCCGACCTGCCCCACAGCCTCCGCAGCCGAGCCGGAATCACGTCCTCGCTGGTCATGGCTCCCTCGCTCGCCTCCCGGAAATCAGGCCCCATCATGCCAGACGGCTTTAGTGTGCCTGTGATACTTTCTCAAACAAACTAAAGCAGGTTTCGGGGAGAGGGACGACCATGAGCGTTGACACGGCACCACGGCGGACATCGAGAGGGCCGGTCCTGCGCGCCGAACGCGCCCTCGCGCCGGACCTGGCCCGGGGAGCGATGCTGCTGATCATCGCCCTGGCCAACGTTGCCGGGGTCGTCTTCGCCGGCGAGCCCGGCCTGGATGCCACCCCGGCGGGCATCGAACGCGGCGTCAACTTCCTGCTCTTCGATCTCGTCCACGCACGCGGATACCCGGTCTTCGCCGTGATGTTCGGCTACGGACTGGTTCAGCTCGCCCGACGCCAGGACGCCTCCGGCGCAACGCCCCGGCAGGTCCGCTCGGTGCTGTTGCGCCGCAACCTCTGGCTCGTCGCCTTCGGGTTCGCGCATGCCGCGCTGCTGTACTACGGCGACTTCCTCGGCGCCTACGGCATCGTCGGGATCGTGATGACCGTCCTGCTGCTGCGCCGCGGTGAGAAGCTCCACCGGATCGTCCTTGTGCTGTGGGCGCTGGCGACGGTCGAGATCCTGATCCTTGGCGCCATCGTGGCGAGCAGCATCGCGGGTTCAGGCGGTTCCGCGCCGCTGCCGGCGAACCACGTCGACTCCCTCGCCGCGTCCGGCTACCTCGCATCCATCGTGGATCGTCTCGGTGAATGGCCGATGCACACGCTGACCGTCGTGCCTTTCATCGTCATCGCCTGGCTGGGCATGTGGGCCGCCTGCCGCCGCGTCCTGGAGGAGTTGGCCCGTCACCGGACCCTGCTCAGGTGGACGGGTGCCCTGGGGCTTGGCGTCGCCACCGTCGGAGGTCTGCCGGCCGCCCTGGTCAGCGCCGGATGGCTGCACGTCGACAAGCCGACCGCCAGCCTGATCCTCATGCTCCACGGCGCCAGCGGCATGTTCGCCGGTCCGGGCTACGTGGCGGTCTTCGGCCTGATCGCCCTGCGGGTGACCCGGCCCGGCCCCGTCGTCGGTGCGCTCGCCGCCCTGGGTCAGCGCTCCCTGTCCGGGTACCTGTTCCAGTCGGTGGCGTGGCTGCTCCTCCTGGCGCCCTTCACGCTCGCCCTGGGCCAGCGCCTCGGCAGCCCCACGGTGTCCGGTGTGCTCATCGCGGTCACCATCTGGCTGGCGACCGTGCTGATCGCCCGCCTGCTCGACAAGCGCGGGCAGGCCGGGCCGGCCGAGATCGTCCTACGCCGGCTGACCTACGGGCCTCGAACCTAGGACTGTGCTCCGACCGCGCAACGGAAGGTCGGTACCGGGGACAGTTACATCGCCCCCCGGAGGCAGTTGGAGATGATCAAGGGTGTGCCACGTCTACCGGGACACACCCTTGATCATTTACCCGGACATGTCAGCCACAGCTGACGGTTTCCGTTCACACCTCGAAGGGTCAGCAGCCGATCCGGCTGGACCCGACCGCGACGTCGTCATACCAGAGGGTGTCGGCCCCGCCGCCGTAGCTCTCCCAGCCCAGCTTCAGGTCGGTGAGCTGCGGCCGCCAGGTGCGGTTGTACCACTGGCTGTCGATGTCGTGCGTCGGTACGCCGTCCGCGGTGAGCCCGGTGACGGCGGTGCCGTCCAGCCAGGTACGGAGCTGACCGGCCGAACCGTCCACCATGAACTCCACGCAGGACCACCGATTGGTGGGTAGCGGCACGCTCTGCGCCACCCCGGCCGGGCTCTGCTCGGGCAGGGTCGCGTCGTCGGAGGCGCGGTTCCACTGCAAGGCTCCGTTCTGGCCGCCCATCCGCAGGTCCTTGTTGCCGTCGGCGGCGTCGACCATCGCGATCATCGTGGTGTGATCGGTGGGCTGGGCGGTGGTGTGCCGTACCCAGATCCGGCCGTACCGCACACTGCCCACGCTGCCGAGGCTCTTCGTGGACCTGATGAAGACGTGGTTGCAGTACCCGGCGGCGCCGTTGATCCGGACCGCCCGGCTGCCGCTGTGCGTGGTGGCCGTGTCGATGGTGGCCGTGCCGGCGCCGGAACAGTCCGGGTTCACCACCGTCCAGTCGCCCGACGGCGTCGAGCCGGTCTGGTTCTCGAAGCCGTCGCACAGCACCGCCCCGGCGCACCCGGTCGGCGGCGCGGTGGTCGGCGGGGCCGTGGTCGGCGGGGCCGTGGTGGGCGGCGCGGTCGTCGGCGGGGCCGTGGTGGGCGGCGCGGTGGTCGGCACCATCGTCGTGGGCACGCCGGTCGGGGTCGGCCCGGTGCCGTTGCACGGTACGCCGTTCAGGCTGAACCCGGTCGGCCCGCTGCCGCTGGAGCCGAACGTGCCCTGCACGCCGAACTCGGTGGTGCCGCCCGCCGGGATGCTGCCGTTGTACGACACGTTGCGGGCGGTCACCGTCGGTCCGGACTGGCTGACCGTGGCGTTCCAGCCGTTCGTGACGCGCTCGTCCCCGGCGTACGTCCAGGTGACGGTCCAACTGGAGACGGCGGTGTCGCCGGGGGCGACCTTGATGTTGGCGGTGAAACCGCCGGGCCACTGGTTGGGCGTGTAGTCGACCCGGCAGCCCTGGGCGGCCGCTGCCGGGCCGGTGAGCAGGGCCGTTCCGCTCGCGGTCACGGCGGCGACCAGCGCGGCGACGACCGCCAGGGTCGGAGCGGGGCGGGCGCGGAGAATCATCATGAAAGGTCCTTCTGCCATCGAGCTGGATACGTAGGCGGCGCGGCGGCGCGCCCTGGGTGCAGCGCGGCGGTGCGCCACAGCGACTGGTCGATGCGTACGACCAAAGTGCCCGGCTCGGGGTGGACCTGTCAGTCGCCGACGGCCCGGGTTGCCCGGACCACGACGATGCCCATCCTCAATCTATTGACAGTTCCCTATCCAATCAAGCGTCGGGCGGACTGGCGCGGACCTGGACCCGTACGTTGGCGCAGTGACCACCATTGCGAGCATGCCCATCACGGCCCGTACGGTGCGGCTTCTCATGCCTGTGGTGGCGCTGCTGTTCCTGGGCCTCGCACTGCTGATCCGCGCCGTCGACGACGGGGCGCTGCGGCAATACTCCGGCACCGCGCTGTACGCGTCGATGGTCTGGGCCGTGGTGCTCTTCCTGGCGCCGCGGATGGCACCGGTGCCGGCCGGGACCGTCGCCACCGTCTTCTGCTGGGCAGTGGAGCTCGCGCAGCTGACCGGAGTGCCAGCTGAACTGTCCGCGCGGAGCCTGGCGGCGAGACTGGCGCTGGGTGTGCAATTCGACCCCGTCGACCTGGCCTGGTACCCGGCCGGCGTGGCTCCCCTGATCGTGCTGCACCACCTGCTACTCGCCCGCCACCGCCGCGCGATGTCGTCCCCCCAGCGGCCCTTCGAGGTGACAAGCGCCCATAGCTGACCGCACAGCTGCTGACCATTTCGCGGGCGAGGGCGTCGCGGAACGCCTGCCGTGGCCGCACGCTCAGATCTGCGTTCTCGTCTGCTCGATGTGCCGGACGATGGCGTGAGCACCGTGCTCTCGTGCGATGGCGTGCGCCTCGTCGAGTGTATGGACGAGTACCACCTGTTCATCACCACGAGTGGTCGGCGGCGGCAAGCGGTTCTTCCCCGACGGCGTACGCCTCGATCTCGAGCTGGTCGAGGAGCGTGCCTTCGACAGCGGTGCACGACGTTCGCCCAGGTGAGCGAGCACTTGGTCCCGAGGTGCGGGTGGTGGAAGATTGGCGAATGCGTGTGCGGAACCGCAACAACGTGGTGTTGGCCGGTCGTGAGGACGGTCCGACCGTTGTGCTCGCGCACGGCTTCGGCTGCGATCAGAACATGTGGCGCTACGTGGCCGCCAAAATCGGACAATGGGCCCAACTAGTTTTGTTCGACCACGTCGGATCAGGCAAGGCCGATCCAATGGCCTGGGACGCCGACCGGTACGCCTCCCTGGACGGCTACGCCGATGATGTGCTCAGCATCTGCCAGGACTTGGACCTCCAGCAGCCGATCTTCGTTGGCCATTCGGTCAGTTCGAGCATCGGGGTCCTCGCCGCGAATCGTGAACCGGAGCGCTTCTCCGCGCTTGTCCTGGTCACCCCGTCACCGTGCTACATCGATGACGGAAACTACCGAGGCGGTTTCACTCGCGACGACATCGACGAACTGCTCGAGTCGCTCGACAGCAATTACCTCGGCTGGTCGTCGACCATGGCGCCCCTGATCATGGGCAATCCGGAGCGGCCGGAGTTGGGCGAGGAGTTGACGGCGAGCTTCTGCCGGACGGATCCTGCGATGGCGCAGGTGTTCGCCCGCGCCACGTTTCTGTCTGACAACCGTGCTGACCTCGCCGCGGTGAGCATTCCCACCCTGATCCTGCAATGTGCCCAGGACGCCATCGCGCCGCCCGAAGTCGGCGCGTTCGTGCACGCGCAGATCGCCGGAAGTCGGCTCGTCACTCTGGATGCGACCGGGCACTGCCCGCAGTTGAGCGCGCCGGAGGCCACGGCCGCAGCGATCACGTCGTTTGTCAGGACCGCCTACCGATGACCGCCACTGCGGGGGGTGATCCTTACGGCCAAGGCCCAAGCGATGACGGGAGCGCTCGGCCGAGCCAGGTGAGGTTCCCTGCGTTGCTTGAAGACAACCTCGAAGACCTCTACGAGAATGCGCCCTGCGGGAACCTGTCCACCCTCCTGGACGGCACCATTGCGAAGATTAACGGCACCCTGCTGGCGTGGCTCGGCTACAGCCGCGAGGAACTCGTCGGCCGGCGCCGCTTCAGTGACCTTCTCACCGGTGGGGGCCGCATTTACCACGAAACTCACTTTGCACCGATGCTGGCCATGCGGGGCAAAATTGGCGGCGTCTCCCTCGAACTTCGCGCCAAGGATGGCACCCGTATTCCGGTCCTCGTCACTTCTATCGTCAAGGCCGGCAGCGAAGGCCAACCTCAACTCATCCGGACGGCCATCTTCGACGCCAAGATGCGCCGCGCCTACGAACGAGAGCTCCTCAACGCCCGCAGAGCCGCCGAACGCGAGGACGAACGGCTACGGCAACTCGTCAGCAAACTGCAACGCAGTCTGCTACCCGCAGTGCTGCAAACCCCGCCCGGGCTGGAAAGCGCCGCCTATTACCGAATGGCCTCCACCGATGACGTCGGCGGCGACTTCTATGACCTGTTCCCCCTCGACGACGGCCGCTGGGGATTCTTCCTCGGCGACGTCAGCGGCAAAGGCATCGAAGCCGCCGCCGTCACCGCCTTGGCCCGCTACACGTTGCGCGCCGCAACCGTCTACGACCCCGACCCTGCCGCCGCGCTGCACAACCTCAACACCGTGCTCTGGCAGGAATACCGCGAGGACGCGCGCTACTGCACCGTCGTGTTCGGCATCCTCACACCCACACCGGCCGTCGGCGGGTTCACCGCAGTCATCGCCAGCGGCGGGCACCCCGAACCACTGCTGCTGCGGGCCGACGGCTCCGTCCACCACCACCCCACCAAGGGCCGTATCGTGGGGGCCTTCCCGACCTCCCGATACACCAACACGACGGCCGTAGCGAACCCCGGCGACACGTTGCTCCTCTACAGCGACGGACTCACCGAGGCCCGTCCCGTCAGCAGCGAGACCACCGATGGCCGTTACGGGACGGCAGCCCTGGCCCGATTTGCCACCCACCTCGCACCCACCAACGCCGCCGATGCCGTCGCCGCCGTCACCGATCTACTCGGCACCTTCGGCACCGGGCTGACCGACGACGCCGCTGTCCTGGCCATCAGCGCCCCACCCAGCCGACGCTAACCGGCCCAACTGCAGCAAGTTTGTGATCATGGCGCTCCCGGGGTCACCCGTGCTGCGCCGCGGGCCTGATCACAGGCCCATGAGAGGGGGCGTCGATACGCCCGCCGAGCGTCGGAGCGATGCCCTCGTCGAACTCGCTGGCGACGTCTCCCGTGGGGAAACCACCATCCTGCCGGCGACGTCGCAGCGTGAGCGTGCCCGCCGCTCCGATTACCGCCCCAGCCGCGAAGGCAAGGATGAGCTGCTGTCGCCCGGAGGACTTCCTCTTTCGTGCCATGGCTACTCCCTCAATCCAACCTGACCTTGTAGCCCTGATTGTCGGACTCGATCGCCGTGGTCACGCACCCAATCGCTAGACATGCATGAAGTGGGCACCACCTACGCGTTGGCTGCCGCGAGCTGCCGATTCCTCCTGCGGAGACGCGACGGTGAGGAAGACTGGAACCGTCAGCGGCGGTTCGCTGTCGATCTCTGTGACACCGCGGCTGCATCGCGCAGCTGCCTGGTCACGGATGACGGCGGAGCCGGCGAGCTGATCGGCCTGGTGATAAGGAGTGGCGAGGGTGAGTGAAACGGATCTTGGCGCCCGCAGCGACCGGGGCAGCGAGTACGCCCACCTGTCTCGCCTGATCCGTGGCGCAGGTCTCCTCGACCGACACCCTCGCCGCTACAGGACGCGGTCGACGGTGTTGCTGGGTTGTCTTGTGGTTATCGGCGTGGTGTTCGTCCGACTCGGATCGTCGTGGTGGCAGGCGGCTACCGCTGCCGGCGCCGCGGTGCTGATGGCGCAGCTGGCGTTTCTCGGTCACGATGCCGGGCATCGACAAATCTTCCGCTCGCGTCGGGCGAACGATGTGGTCGGCCTGATCTGTGGAAACCTGCTGACCGGGATCAGCTACGGGTGGTGGGTCGACAAGCACAACCGCCACCACGCACAACCGAACACCGAGGGCCACGACCCCGACCTCGTGGTGGCTCCGCTGTCCTTCACCGCGGGCCAGGCTGCCACGCAGCGCGGCCTGCGGGCGCTGTTCGTACGGCACCAGGCGGGGCTGTTCTTTCCCCTGCTGATGGTGGAGGGTCTGCATCTGCACGCCGCCAGCGTCCGGGCGGTCGTCGGCCGTGGCGGGCTCAGGCACCGACCAGTGGAGGCCGGGCTGCTCGTCCTGCATTTCGCCGGCTACCTCGGGGCCGTGTTCCTGGTCCTGAGCGCGCCGCAGGCGATCGTGTTCATCCTGGTCAATCAGGCTCTCTTCGGCCTCTACCTGGGCAGCTCTTTCGCCCCCAACCACAAGGGGATGCCCATCCTGACCGAGGCCGACAACCTCGACTACCTACGCCGGCAGGTCCTCACCTCCCGCAACGTGCGTGGCGGCCGGCTCCTCGACGCACTACTCGGCGGGCTCAACTATCAGATCGAACACCACCTCTTTCCCAGCATGCCGCGACCGAACCTGCGCCACGCCCAGCCGCTGATCCGCCAGTTCTGCACCGAAAACGACATCGCTTACCACGAAACCACCCTGATTCAGTCCTGGGCGCAGGGGCTGGCACACCTTCGGGCGATCGGGATCGCATCGACTCGACCGGGCGACGACTGAGACTGGCCGCGCTCCACTGGCTGTCCTCGGCGATCATCGGATGAGCGTGTACGCCTATCCTCTTCCCGTGGCACTGTGGTTCGAGACGCGGGCGTCCGACTCGCCTTGGGTCGACACCGTGTGGACCTGTACGAGCGAGCATGTCGCAGAGATGACCTCCGTTGCGACGGTCAGCTGGGGTTTGGTGTTCTGGGAGTGCGGAGGCACGGCGTCCGCGGGCATTACCGGCCCTGAGACCAGGACCGGCATCGCACCGGTGCCGGAAGGCGCGACCTTCGTCGGCATCGAGTTCGCCGTGGGTACGTCGCTGCGGGCCGTGCCCACGCCGACCCTGGTCGACGGTGGCGCTGAGCTTCCAGACGCGACGCGCAGGAAATTCTGGCTGGACGGCGGCCGTTGGGAGACGCCCGGTCCCGATGACGCTGAGGCCCTGGTCGACCGCCTCGTCCGCTCCGGAGCCGTGGTTCGTGACCCGCTCGTCGGCGAGGTCCACCGAGGCCATCGCCCAGCGGTCTCGGGGCGCACCGTTGAGCGCCGATTCCGAGCGGCGACCGGGCTCACCCAAGGCGCTGTACGGCAGATCGAACGCGTGCGCACGGCCGCTGCGCTACTGGCCGCCGACGTCCCGGTCACCGATGTCGTCTTTAAGCTTGAGTACTTCGACGAGCCGCACCTGGCCCGAGCGCTGCGCCGGTTCGTCGGGCGTACAGCGCGACAACTGCGCGCGGGCACCGGCGGTGCGATCGCCCTGGATCTGGATCAGCCGACGACGTCGTAGATCATCTTTACGATACCGTTCGGGTAGGGTGCGGACGCCCGGAGGCTGAGCACTTGCCTGTCCTTGTCCGCTCTGCTGAACAGGCTCTTTCCTGCTCCGAGCAGCACGGGGAAAACAAGAAGGTTGTACCGGTTGATCAGGCGCGCGTCCGACAGGCGGCGGGCGAGCTCCGCACTCCCATGGATGAAGATCGCTCCACCCTCGCTCTTCGTGAGCTCGACGACATCGTCGGTCGAGCGCAGGATCGTCGTCGGACCCCATCCCTCGACGAGGGCGTCGTCGGGCAGCGTGGTGGAGACCACGTACTTGGGCAACTGCTTGTAGGCGGCGTGGTCGTCCGAGTCACGCCAGACCGGCGCGAACGCCTCGTAGCTGCGGCGGCCGAACATCAGCGCCGTCGTATCCTCAAGCTCCTCGCCCTTGAGCGAGAACGCCTCGGGCACGAACTCAATGTCCTTGACCACCCAGCCACCGCTGCGGTGCTCCTCACCCGGCCCACCGCCTGGGGAGTCCACAACGCCGTCGAGCGATATGAACCCGGTGTAGACCAGATCACGCATGCCTCGTTCTCCTCATGGTCGGGCGACGAGAGTCGCCAGGTGGACCCGACGGCCGCAGCACCATGCCGACGCACAGTGGAGCGACCACGCCCATGCTAGGAAGCAGCTACCGCACCCGTCTTGTACGGAAGCGACAGCACGAGAAGGCAGTGGCGCTGCCAGGGAGCGAGCCGCGGCCGACGTAGGAAACTGCCAGCATCACCTGCCCGGCCAGGCTCCGGCTGAGGCGCCCATGCTGACGCCCTCGCCTCCGCTACCCACGCTGGTCGTGCGACTCTCGCCGGGGTCCGAGGATCGCGACAACTAGACTCGGGTGACCCGGACGGCGTCGGCGACGACGTAGCCGGCGGCGCTGGTCCACCGACTCACCGCGACCAGGTTGCGGTCACCGGCAGCGAGCGCAAAGGTGCCGAGCGAACGCCAGACGCCACCGTTGGAGCGCTGGTCCATGTTGAGCGTCTGGTTGCCCGAGGCGGTGACGATGACGTGCGGGGTTGAGCTGTTGTAACCCGGATCGGCCGGGTGCCGTACCTCGATCCGGTAGTTCCCGGCCGCCGGGATGTCGACCTTGAACCAGGCGGCGTCGCTGGCGGGGGTGGGGCTGGCGAAGCGGTAGTCAGCGCCGTAGCGCTGGCTGGAGTAGGCCGAGCTCCCCCAGTTGGTGCTCGCCGTGAACCGCCCTGCGGTGGCGTTGTCCACGATGACGCTGAAGGTGGGCGGGGTGGTGCTGCCCAGCCCCAGATAGTTGGCGATGCCCTGAGCGTGGGCACGGGCGGTGGCGGTGATGAAGTCGGCCCGTTTGAGCAGGTTCGCGTCGGCCACGGTGTCGATGAAGAGGTTCTCGGTGAGCACCGCGGGCATGGTCGACTCGCGCAGCACGTGGAAGTTTGCGGTCTTCAGCCCCCGGTCGGTGACCGAACCGACCGACCGCATGCCAGCCAACACCGTCGGGTGCAACGCGTTGTGCAGCCTGGTGGTGGCAGCGTCCGCCGTCGGGTACCGGTAGCTCTCGAAGCCGGTGCCGCCCCCGGAGTTGATGTGCACACTCACGAAGAGGTCGGCACCCCAGGCGTTGGCGTCGTCGGTGCGGTAGGCCAGGCTGCGCGTGATGTCGGTCGTCCGGGACATGCGGACGTCGACGTTCCAGTTGGCCAGCAGGATGCTGCGCAGTTGCAGGGAGATGTCGAGCGTCAGGGCCTTCTCCTGCAGCCCGTTGCCGACCGCCCCAGAGTCGGTGCCGCCGTGACCGGGGTCGATGTAGACCTTGGGCAACGCGGCCTGCGCGGGGCCCCCGAAAATGGGGGCGGCCGCGGCACCAGCGAGGGCCGCCAGGAGGGTACGCCGCCGCAGCGCCAAGTCATCGAACATGTGCACCTCTCAAGGGGAACCGAAGAGATCAACGTTGCTCGGAATATAACGGACCTTCGATGGATTTGAAAGATGTCTACGCCTCAAGGTCTGGTCCTCGGAGGTTTTCGCCGCCGCGTCACGCGGTGCGCCAACCGTGGGTCAGCGACCGCACCAGGCGCGGGCCGCCGCGGTACGGACCAGTAGTCCGCCGGTCAGCAGGGCAAGCAGCGCCAGCAGACCGCACCCCATCGCCGCGGCGATGGCCGGATCGATCTCACCTGAACGCAGCGCATCGGGAAGTGGCCCGACGCGCAGTAAATTGCCGATCCCGAGCAGGAGCGCGGCGGCGATCGGCGCGGCGAACCAGTGCATCACCCGCCAGGCGGTCGGCCCGCCGTACCAGAGCCCCCGGAGCACGGCCGCGACCGCAACCGTGCAGCCGGCCAGGGTGAGCCAGTTTCCCGCGCCGCCGACTTCAGCGAGCAGCGCGACGTCCACGGCGAGCATGTACGCCCACCAGAACGCCAGCAATGACATGCTCACGACGATGCTGCGCGGTCGCCGCGGTGGCCTCCGCACCGTCGGCAATGGCTCGGGGTGCAATGGCTCGGAGGTCATCGTCGGATCTTATGGTCACGTTCCCGTTCGCTCGCACGCACACTGATCAACATCGCCGGCATGTTAGGTTTCTGCGCCCAGTGCTAGCGGGAGTGTTGATGCCGGGTCCACTGATGCAGGCGTTCATGGTCCTTCCCCTGGTGATAGCCGTCGTCGTGGTCGGCCTTCGTACCGGGGGCATACGGGCCCTTCTAGCTCTGCGGCTACGCCACCGCTGGCTCGTCGGGGCTTCGGTGGCCGTGCAGTTTCTCCGCCAATCCAACCCCGGCTGGGCGAATGCTGTCCTGAGCGCGGCCGGCGGAACCGTGCCGGTCACGCTGATCTGGTTACTCGTGACCGCGTTCGCGGCGACGAACTTCTTGATGCTGCCGTCCCGGGCGCGTGCGGCCATGGCCATCTTCATCGTCGGCATGACGATGAACACGCTGGCGATCGCGGCCAACGGGGGAATGCCTTTCTCGCTCGGCGCCGCCAAGTGGGCGGGCATGACAGACGCCGAGATCGAGAAGTACGTACCGGGTCACCCTCCACTGACGACGGACAGCCGTCTCGCGCCGTTGGCTGATGTGTTGCCGGTGCCCGGAGTGCACGCCGTGGCGAGCATCGGGGACCTGCTCATCATCGGTGGGTTGACGTGGTTGCTGATCGCGATCATGCTGCAGGGCATCCAGGACCCGGCGGTGCCCGCGTCCGTGCGTCGTGACCGATCGTCCTGAGTCCTGTCTGGAATGTCCTAGGTACCGAGGAGAATCTCATGTCACGCGTACGCATGGTCTGGACCGCTGTTGTGTCGATGGCTACGGCGGCCGGCGCCGTATACGTGGCGGTCGCGCCATACACCCAGGGCCTTTGAGCTGACCTCGCGCGACCAGTTCGTCGATGCGACGCGGCCGTAGCGGCCGATCGTTCTAGCGTGGTTGCCCGCATCGGTGTGGCCGGGGTCAGCGTGGGGTGATAAGTGTGGCGTAGTCGGCGCGGGTGAGCGGTTGTTCGGAGAGCGAGCCGTCCGCGCGGGGCACGCCGAGGGGTTTGCCGTCGCGCAGGAACACCACAGTGGTGATGTCGTCGCGGCTGGTGAGGGTGCAGACGATCTGCCCGAAGGCGAGGATCTCGTCGCTGCGGCCGGCATCGTCTACGGGTGCGTCGACCGCGACGCGGGCCTGGGTGCCGGTCACCGTCGCACCGGCGGCGTCAACCGCTCCGGGCAACGCGCTGGTCAGGTCCCCGTCGCGTTCGGCCGAACTTGGCCCGGCGAGCAGATGCCGCAGTTGGTCCTCGACCGTTGGTGGGCGGTTGACGCGCCGGACCACGGAGATGATGCGGTTGTCGCGGACGAGGCAAACTGTCTCGACGGCAGGCCCGGCCGGTGCCCTGGTGTCGGCGGGAGCTGAGCTTTGGAACGGACCCCGCGGGGGTTGCACCGTTCGCGGGGCGGCGTCGGTGGGGACGCCGCACCCGGTCAGCAGCGCGGTGAGCGCCACGGCCAAAAGGTGACGGTGGTTCATGGCAGGCTTTCCGGAAGGGTGATGCGGAAGCAGGCGCCCCCACCGGGCCGGTCGGTGACGGTGGCGTGTCCGGCGTGCGCGGCGGCGTGCTGGGCGACCAGCGCGAGCCCGAGGCCCGTGCCGTCCCCGGTGCCACGGGTGTGCGCAGCCCGCCCCCGGACGAACCGGTCGAAGATTGCCTCGCGGTCCTCGATGGGCACGCCCGGGCCGTCGTCCTCAACCTCGATGACGCCGACGCTGCCGTCGCGGCCCAACCGGACGCCTGCGGGACCGCCACCGTAGGTCACCGCGTTGTCGAGCAGGTTCGCCAGGACCTGCGCGACACGCCGACGGTCGACCCGCCACGTCGCGGGTACCTCGGGTGCGAGGTGGACGAACGTCGCGGGCAGGTCGAGGGCCTGGCAGGCATCCTGGGCCAGCGCCACCACGTCCACGGGGGCCCGGTGGGCGGGCTGGTCGCTGCGGGCCAGATCGATCAGGTCATTGACGAGCCGTTGGAACCGGTCGATCTCCTCGGCGACGAGCCCGGCGGCGACGGCCGTACGTTCATCCTGGTGTTCTCGGCGACGGGCCAGGACGCTGGCCGCCGCGGCGAGGGTCTGCAACGGTGAGCGCAGTTCGTGGCTGACGTCGGCGGCGAAGCGCCGGTCCCGCTCGACGCGATGGGCGAGCCGGTCGACCATCTGGTTGAACGAGCCGGACAGCCGGGTCAGGTCGGGGTCGGTCGCCGGGTCGAGGCGAGCCGTGAAGTCACCGGCGGCGATCTTCTCGGCGGCGTCGGCGACCGCCGTCAACGGCCGCAGCCCATGCCGGGTGGCGTACCAGCCGAGGGCCGCGCCAGACCCGGCGACCATGATCGCGACGGTGGTCAGCGCGAGCGCCAGAACCTGGAAGGTCTGCTCCAGCTCGCGTAGGGAGTTGACCTCGAAGTACGTCGCCGTCGCGGACAGGGGCACCCCGACCACCAGGACGGGTTGGCCGTGCACGCGTACGCGCTGCACCGCCGGATCCCCGGCGGCGACGAGCCGTCGCAGGTCGGCGGGGATGGCGATGGTGGTGCCCGGGTCGGCGGTGCGGGCGTACCATTCGCCGTTCAGCTGCAGCACGGGCCGCCGGCTGCCGCCCGTGTCCAGTGACCGAAGCACCTCCACGACGTCGGGGGTTTCGGTGTCCAGCCCGGCACGGACGACGTTGGCGTCGTAGTAGGCGGCGCGCAGGGCCGTGCGTTCCCGCTCTTCGATGAGGGATTGGCGGGTCAGCTCGTAGGAGACCAGGGCCATCGACGCGGAGAGCAGAAGCGCGCCGACGGCGAACGCGGCGGTGACCCGGGTACGCAGTCCGAGACGTCTCATCGCTGAAGCTTGTAGCCCAGACCCCGCAGGGTCACCAGGTGCCGGGGGGCCGCAGGGTCCGACTCAATCTTCTGCCGCAGCCGGCCGATATGCACGTCGACCAGCCGCTCGTCGCCGCTGTCGTACCCCCACACCCGGCTGAGCAGTTGCTGGCGGGACAGCACCCGTCCGGCATGTTCGGCAAGCTCGCACAAGAGCCGGAATTCGGTGCGCGTGACCGACACGGGCTGGCCCGCACTGCGCACCTCTCCTGCGTCGGGGCTGATCTCCAGTTCGCCGAAGGCGAGCACGGGCACGGGCTCCGGCGCCTGCCCCGCGACGTGGGCACGGGCACGGCGGCGCAGGGCGCGCAGCCGAGCGGTCAGCTCCTTTATCGCCACCGGCTTGACGACGTAGTCGTCGGCGCCGGCTTCGAGGGCGGCCACGATGTCGTGGGTGTCGTCGCGGGCGCTGACCACCACGATCGGCACGTCGTCGTCGCGGCGCAACTGCCGGATGCACTCGAAGCCGTTGAGGCCGGGCAGCATCAGGTCGACCAGCACGTAGTCGGCCGGGTCGCGGCGCTGGGCGCGCAGACCCTCCTCGGCCGTTGCCGCCCCGTGAGCTTGGTAGCCCTCTTCCTCCAGTGCGAGCAGCAACGCCAAGCGGATGCGGTCGTCGTCCTCGATCACCAGTACGGCCGTCATACCCGGCATCATCCCCAGGCACCGGCCACGCGGCCAACTCGGTCGGCCGGCTGGCGCATTTGTCACGCAACTGTCATAGATCCGCGCGGCGACCGCCAAGCGAGCACGGCACGGTCGGAGGCGACCGGGTCCATGAGAGGGAGGGGCACGCCTGTGACAGGGCCACTGACACCGACGCCGTGCACACTACCGCTGGTCGAGGTCTGCGTCACCGAACTCGACCTGGCCTGCCTGCCGGCGGCCGGAGCGGTGTTCGACCGGCTGCTGACCCTGCATCCCGGGCAGGTCGTGGTCGACCTGTCCAGGTGCCGGCACATCGATGCCGCCGCGATCGGCCTGCTGCTCGACGTTCACCGGCGATTGGCTGGGTCCAACGGGGTCCTCACCATCCGCAATCCCAACCCTCGCATCGTGCGCATCCTGCACACCGCCCGTCTCGACCGGGTCCTGCAGATCGTCACCAGTCCCCCGCCGTCGTCCGACACCCCGACGGCGGAAGACGAACCCAGCTCAGCGCAACCGGCGCTGGTCGTTCGGGGCCGAGCGTCGGTGAAATGACCTCACTGACGAGCCCTGCCAGTCAGGTCGGGGTCGTCGGCGTGAGCCCGGAAGCCGGACCATCACTTTAGGCCCGCCCCGAATGCCGTGTCCGCCGCGCCGGCGGGACAGGGACGTAGGAAGGACCAGCAGAATGACCGTCGTCCCGGACGACCACCTGATGACATTGATCTGCGACACCTGCGGCGACTCCGTCAGGGCCACCGCCTGCGTGCTCCCCGACGCGGAAGTCGTCTGGACCCTGGTGTCCGAACAGGGGTGGAGCGGCTCCCCATTCGCCACCGGCCCACACCGCTGCCCGCACTGCAGCCTGCTGCCGATCTCCGATGGTGGCAACGCTTCGTGCGGCGACCACGGTCCGGGCGGCATCCTCGGCATCGACCATCTCGACGACGTGACAGTCGTCGCCGCCACCGGGGACATCGACCTCGACACCGGTGACACCCTGCGCGCCGCCCTGCGCCACGCGGCCGACGTGGGAGGACACGTGGTGGTCGACCTGACCCGAGTACACGTCATCGACTCCACCGGCCTCGGTCTCCTCGTCCGCGCCCACCGCGATGCCCGCGACCGCGGCGTCACGCTGTGCCTGGCCGCGCCGTCGCGGTTCGTCCGCACCGTCCTGCACACCATGCGCCTGGACGGGACGTTCCCGATCTTCGACAGCCGTGACGCCGCACTCGCCCAACTGTCCGCGGGAGTGGCCAACAATCCCGTGGCCTCCAACGCCGCGACGGCCACCCGTGGTTGATCGACGGCGACACCGCCCGGACCCCAGTTGGCACCAGCAGCTGCACGACGCGATCTGAGGAGAGCGCGGGCGGGCCGCCGGAGCGGATCGTGCGTGCCGGACGCATGAGCCATCGGTCGTACTTTGGGACGATCTGAAGTCGCACCACCGTTCGTACGATGGTCCTATGCACCCTCGCCTGCACGCTGTGTTGGCCGAGCCGCGTGTCGCACATGCCCCGTCCCGTGTGTGGCGCGACTGGGCGTTGATCGCAGTCTTCGCGCCGGCGATCGTGGTGGAAGGGATCCTCCGGCCCGATCTGCCGTGGCGGGTGGGCTGCGTCGTCGTCGCGCTCGCGCTGCTACCCACGCTCCTGTGGCGGCGTACGGCGCCGCTCGCGATGGTGGCGATCGCGTTCGGCTTCACGACGGTCGGCCCGTTCGTGCTGCCCGGGGATGCCTGCCAGATGTTCACGGCGAGCTTCTTGGTCCTACTGGTCAGCGCGCTGTTCCGCTGGGGCTCCGGCCGGGATGCCGTCATCGGTTCGTTCTTCGTGGTGGCCAAGGTCGCCGCCGCCGGCCTGGCCGGTTCGATCAACGGCGGCGAATTGGTCGCTGGCTTCGCGGTGATGTTCGCCGCCGCCACGCTGGGTACCGCGATCCGCTTCCGCGCCGCCGCCCGTCTGCGCGAACTCGATCAGGCGAAGCTGTTGGAACGTGAACGGCTGGCCCGCGACCTGCACGACACGGTGGCCCACCACGTGTCGGCGATGGCGATCCGCGCCCAGGCCGGCATCGCCGCCTCGGTGAGCCAGCCGGGCGCCGCCGTCGAGGCACTCCGCGCAATCGAGGCCGAGGCGTCCCGTGCGCTTGCCGAGATGCGCGCGATTGTCCGCGTCCTGCGCCGCAACCAGCCCGCCGACCTGGGGCCCAGCCCACGGGTCGCCGACATCGAGGGGCTCGCCGGCCGCTTCCGCACCGGGCCGGCCGTCGACGTGGATCTGCGTGGGGACTTCGGCGACCTTCCGCCCACGGTCGGCTCAGCGCTCTACCGCCTGGCTCAGGAATCGGTCACCAATGCCCGTCGCCACGCCCGCCACGCCACCCGCATCGAGGTCAGCGTCGCGGCCGACGACACCTCCGTACGCCTGCGGGTCAGCGACGATGGCGAGGCCGGCGCCGCCCGCCCGACCGGCTCGCCCAGTTTCGGCCTGATGGGGATGATGGAGCGCGCCGACCTGCTCGGCGGCACCTGCGAGGCCGGCCCCAATCCCGACCGTGGGTGGACCGTCACGGCCGTGCTCCCGCGCGAGGGGGTCGGCGCGTGACGATACGAGTGCTGGTGGCGGACGACCAGGAGATCGTCCGTACCGGCCTCACCATCATCTTGAACACTCAGCCCGGCATCGAGGTCGTCGGTGGGGCTGGCGACGGCCGTCAGGCGGTCGAACTCGCCCAGCGGCTCCGCCCTGACGTGTGTCTCTTCGACATTCGCATGCCAGGCATGGACGGCATCGAGGCCACCCGGGCGCTCGCCGGGCCATCGGTCCCGGAGCCACTCGCGGTGGTCGTCATCACGACCTTCGACCTCGACGAGTACGTGTACGCGGCACTGCGTGCCGGCGCCCGCGGCTTCCTGCTCAAGGAGGCTGGTCCCGACCTGCTCAGCCAGGCCGTGCACGCGGCCGCCAACGGGGACGCGCTGATCGCCCCGAGCGTCACCACGCGGCTGCTGAAGGCGTTCGCCGACGCGGGTCCGGCCGCGCCTCGCAAGCAGCCGATCGAGGCGCTCACCAACCGCGAGGAGCAGGTGCTGGTCGCCGTCGCGCGGGGACGCACCAACAAGGAGATCGCCGACGAGCTCTACATCACGTTGAGCACGGTCAAGTCGCACATCACCAGCCTGATGACCAAGCTCGGTGTGCGTAACCGGGTCGAGGTGGCGATGTGGGCGTACGAGACCAACCGCAGACGGGCGCGCTGGTGACGAGTGACGTCGACCGGTGACCGACATAAGTACGACGACGGCGTACGACCATGGTCCGGCCCGATTGCGGCCCATGTGCCGATGAGCAGGGGCGGGTGCGGCGTCCACCATCGATGGCATGACGATGCGCGAGTGGCGGCTACCGGCCGCGTTGATCCTGCTGGGCCTGATCCCGATGGTCGCTGGTGCGGGACGGCTTACCGAGCTGGGCACCGGACCGGAGGTCACCCCAGCGAACGCTCGCTTCGTCGCCGAGCCGCTGCCGGTGGTGCTGCACATCGTCGGCGCGGTGATCTACACGATTCTCGGCGCCTTCCAGTTCGTACCGAGCCTGCGCCGCCGCCGCTGGCACCGCCTCGCCGGCCGGGTGCTGGTTCCCTGCGGACTGACAGTCGCGCTCTCCGGCCTGTGGATGACCTTCGCGTACGACCTGCCGGCCCATGACAACGACGTGCTCGCCGGCATGCGGCTCATCTTCGGCTCGGCCATGGCCGGCTCGATCCTGCTCGGCCTCGCCGGAGCGCTACGCCGGCACTTCGCCGGGCATCGCAGGTGGATGGTGCGCGGCTACGCGATCGGCCTCGGTGCCGGCACCCAGGCGTTCACGCACGCGCCGTACCTCGTCGCGACCGGCGAACAGCCCGACGGGAACGTTCGGGCCGTGCTGGTGCTCGCCGGTTGGTTGATCAACCTCGCCGTGGCCGAGTGGTACCTGCGGCGTCCGGCCCGCACGACGCATCCTCAACCGGCGCGTCGGCCGCGTGCTGCTGCCCAATGACAGCGCTGTTGCGTGGTCGGATGCGGTCGGGCGTCACGCAAGGGCCGAGGGCAGGGCGAGGATGGCGAAACGGACTACGCGTCCGAGCAGGCATGCGATGGCGAACTCCCAGCGTCGCAGGCCGGCGGTTCCGGCGGCGCTGCTGACCAAGGCGAGTGGTGGGACGCCGACGGAGGCGGAGAGGAGCACCGTCGGCAGACCGGTGCGGCGGTGCGAGAGCCAGCGCCGGACGGGCTCGGCCCACCGGGCAGCCCGGGCAGCCATGCGCCCCGATTGGTTGCGGCGTGCGAGCCTCCGGGTCAACCGGCCAGTTCCTCGACGAGCGGCTTCGAACAGCAGCAGCTTCCCCGCGGTTTGCCCGACCGCCAGAGCGACCACGGCGATCACGGCGTACCCGCCCGGCTGCCCGGCGACCACGGCGTAGGCCTCCGCGTTGACGACCGGGACAAGGGCCGAAGCGAAGCCGTATCCGAGCGCGGCGGCGGCCTCCACGACACCGCTCACGCCCGGCCGTCCCGGTTCAGCAGTTTGGCCACCGCCACGGCGGACCACGCCTTAACCGAGAGGACGGCCAATGCCACAGTCACTGCCACCAGGTATTGGCCGAATGCCACGGCACCGATGACCCCAGCGGTGTTGACCGCCTTCGCCAGTGGCGACCAGTTCAGCGCCCACACGCGCCGGTCGACAACATAAAAGTAGTTTGGGCTGATCACCGGCCAGCACAGGAACACCAGCGACAGCATTGTGTCCAGGACCATGAACGATGGCAGAAACACCATGGCGACCAGCGAGACATCGGGCATCAAGGCGACCAGGCCCGTACAGAGCACGGCGGTGCATGCCCGGTCGCTCACGATGTCGAGGACGGCACCGGCCCGGGTCTCCTGGCCGAGCCACCGCGCAGCCAGGCCGTCGAGCATGTCACCGAGCCAGTAGATGCCGTACGCCACTGCGATCAGGGCGACAGAACCGGAGACGAGGGCGACGATGCCGAGTGTGACGGCGGCGAGCGTACGGATGATGGTGATGTAGTTGGGGACAGTGAGGAGCGGGCCGACCCGCAGGGCGGGCCGGGAGTCGACGAGAGTCACCCCTGCAGCGTGCGGTTCCGGGGCCGTTCGGCGGAACGTACCGGGGTGCCGACCTCGGCGCGGCTGCGGTACCGGGGTGCCGGTTGGGCTGGTACCTGGGTACCTGGCTGACCCAGGGCGGATCATCGAGACTGTGCAGGTGGTTACCGCAATCGGGCAATGGGTGCGCAGCTTCGAAGGAGTGCGCCGGCTCGCCTACGGCGCGACGGCTCTGATAGTCACAGCCGTGGTCGCGACGATCGACGAGAACGTACTCGTACCCTCAGGTTGGGTGTGGCTGGTGCTGCCCGCCGCCCTCACGGCCATGGCCCTACCTCCCCGCCGCCGGACATTGATCTTCGCGGCCTGCGCCGGGTTCGTGGCGATAGTGAGCACCGGTGAGTCGGTCCAGCTGGGCCTGGCGGCGGCCGGTCTCGTATTCGTCTCGACCTGCGAGGATCCTGCCCGCCGACCATGGCTCGGATGGGCGGCTGGTGTGGCCGGTGCCGCCGGTGCCCTCGCCATCGCCCTGCTGCACCATCGCGGGCTCTACGCACAGCCCTTCGTCTTCGTGGCGGCCGGCTATCTCCTTGCCGTCCTGATGCGCTCGTGGTCCCGCGGCAACGCCCTCACCCGGGAGACGACCGAGCTACGTGACCAGGCTGCCTGGCTCGAACAGCGCACCAACTTGGCCCGCGAATTGCACGACGTGGTCGGTCACCACGTCACCGCAATGGTGGTCCAGGCCGAGGCCGGCCAGTTCAGCAGCGACCCGGCAGTGGCGCTGCAGGCAATCGCGAACAGTGGTCGCACCGCCCTGCGCGAGCTCGACACGCTCGTCGTGCATCTCCGCAACCCGGACGCGCCGATAGTCGTGAGCGCCCCGCCGCGCCTGTCCGACATCGACGAACTGCTCGCCGAGCCGCTGCGCCAGCAGGGCGTAGCCGTGCACGTCCGTCTCGACGCCGAGCCGGGACTCGACGAGGTGGGGGTATTGGCGGCATACCGCATCGCTCAGGAGGCCATCACCAACATCGCCCGCCACGCGAACGCCACGACTGCCTGGGTTGAGCTGATCCGCGTCGACGGCCATGCCCGGCTGCGGGTGAGCGACAACGGGATCGGTCCGCCCCAGGCCGTAACGCGCGGCTCGGGACTGCTCGGCGTCGAGGAACGCGCGCGGGCGCTCGGCGGCAGCTCCCACGTGAACCGGCGCCCCAGCGGCGGTACGGTGCTGGAGGTCATCCTGCCGGTGGCGACGCCATGATCCGTGTCGTGATCGCGGACGACCAGCATCTGGTCCGCGACGGCTTCAGCCAGATTCTGCGTTCCCAGCCGGACATCCACGTCGCAGCCGAAGCCGCGGACGGACGGCAGCTTCTCGATGCCGTCCGCCTCGATCCCCGCATCGACGTCGCCCTCGTCGACATCCGCATGCCGGTACTGGACGGCCTACAAGCCACCCGGGAGCTGGCCGCGATTCCCCATGCCCCGGCCGTCATCATCGTCACCACCTTTGACGATGATGCGTACGTCCTGGACGCCATCGCCTCCGGGGCGCGGGGATTCCTCCTCAAACGCAGTAGTGCCCACGATCTGATGTCCGCCGTGCGCACAGTCGCGGCCGGCGGCGCAATCCTCTCGGCCGAGATCACCGGCGCCGTTCTCGAACGGGTACGGTCGACCGGCCCGGCCACCCGCGTGGATCTCGCCGCCTACCAGCTGACTGCGCGCGAGATCGACGTGCTCACGTTGATCGGCGCCGGGCTCAACAACGACGAGATCGCGCGAAATCTTCATCTATCAATGAGCACAGTCAAAACCCACGTCGCGAACGTGCTGGCAAAGACCGGCAGCCGCGACCGCGTGCGAGCCGCCATCCTGGCCATCCAGGCTGGCCTTTCATAGTGAATGGGGCGCCCTGTCCCAGACGCCCGTGGCGGCGGCGTCCCTGACGAAGTCGGCGAAATCCCGCGGCGGACGACCCAGGGCACGCTGCACCCCATCGGCCACCTGGGCGTTACGGCCGTCCAGCACGCTCGTGAACAGGTACGTCAGCAACTCGACGACCTCCACGGGCACACCCTCGACGGCCAACACCCCCGTGTACTCCTCAACGGAGACCGGAACGAAATCGATGCGCCGGCCCGCCGCCCGGGCGATCTCGCCGACCGCGTCGGCGAAGGTCAGCAGCCGCGGTCCGGTCAACTCGTAGAGCTGCCCCGCGTGTCCGCCCCCGGTCAGCGCCGCCACGGCGACGTCGGCGATGTCGTCGGCGTCCACGAACGGCTCGGGCACGGTCCCGACCGGGAGCACCACTTCGCCGCTCAATACCGGCTCCCGCAGATAATCCTCGCTGAAGTTCTGGCTGAACCAACTCGCCCGCAGGATCGTCCACTCGACCCCAGCGGACTGGATCAGCTTCTCGGCGGCCTGGGCCTCCTCCTCACCTCGACCCGACAGCAGCACCAGCCGGGCGACCCCGGAGGCCACCGCGAGATCGGCGAACGCGCCGACGGTCTCGGGAGCGCCCGGCACCGCGAGGTCCGGGTAGAAGGACACGTACACGGCGCCGACATCCCGGAGCACCGGCGCCCAGGTCGTCCGGTCCGTCCAGTCGAAGGGCCGCCCGGCGGACCGGGAACCGACCCGGACCGGCACTCCCCTGCCCCGCAGCCGCTCCACAACGCGACGGCCGGTCTTGCCCGTGCCACCCAGGACCAGGATCGTCTTCCGCTCTTGCTCGTTCGTCATAGGAACCATTCAAGGGCGGGCCGGTGAGACTGCACATAGCTAAGACGCGCGCTTTCATGTTCAATCGTCTACGTGGATGCTGTCTCCGGCCTGCTCGACGGACCTCGGGCGCAGGGCGCGTTCCTGCTCCGCTCGATCCTGACGCCGCCCTGGTCGATAGCCATCAAGGACGAGGCGCCGCTCACCCTGGTGGCCATCGTCCGGGGCGACGCCTGGATCGTCCCCGATGAGGGCGTAGCCGTGCGGCTCGGCCTCGGGGATGTAGCGATCATCCGGGGCACCAGCCCGTACAGCGTCGCCGACGACCCGGCCACGCCACCGCAGGTGATCATCCATGCAGGCCAGCGCTGCACCACGCCGGACGGCCAGGAACTGTTCGAGATGACCCAGCTGGGCGTACGGACCTGGGGCAATGGGCTGGACGGTCCGACGATCCTGCTCACCGGCACGTACACGATGCGGGGCGCGGTGGGTCAACGGCTGCTGGGCGCGCTGCCGCCGCTGGTGGTCGTCCCGCGCGAGTCCTGGGACTCCCCACTGGTTCCGCTGCTGGCCACCGAGATCGTGAAGGACGACCCCGGCCAGGAAGCCGTGCTCGACCGCCTACTCGACCTTCTGCTGATCGCCACGCTGCGCGAGTGGTTCGCCCACCCCGGGGCCAAGGCCCCTGCCTGGTACAAGGCACACAGCGACCCCGTGGTCGGCCGGGCCCTGCAGATGCTCCACAACAACCCCGCAGAACCCTGGACCGTGGCGTCACTGGCTGCCCAGACCGGGGTCTCCCGGGCCGCGCTGGCCCGCCGGTTCACCGCGCTGGTCGGCGAACCGCCCATGTCGTACCTCACCGAGTGGCGGCTGGCCCTCGCCGCCGACCTGCTCCGCGAGCGGGACGCCACCGTCAGTGCGGTTGCCCGCCAGGTTGGTTACGGCAGCCCCTTCGCCCTGAGCACCGCCTTCAAACGCCGCCGTGGGGTGAGCCCTCGGCAGCACCGGGTGGCCGCCGGTGAGTAGCCGCGTGACGGTCGCCGCGCCTCGTCAGCGGCAGACCCGGATGTCTGATCAAGGTGCATCGGCGTCCAGCCGGCCGCTGACAGCAGAGCAGTCGGTCACGTGCGGGGTCGGGTGGTGATGCCGTCCAGGACGGTGGTCAGGTTGTGGTTGAAGGTTTCCTCGGCATTGAGGTGGGCGCCGTCGATGACGAGCCGGGCGACGGTGGGATACCTGCCGGTTTCCAACATGCGTGTGAGGTAGGGGCCGAGGCTGGCCTGGAAGGCGGCTTCGTCGGTGCCGGTGGCACGGGCGGTGCGTCGCTCGGTGACCTCTCTGCGGACCGCTCCGATGATGAAGGCGTTGAGGGCGCCCAAAGCCCGCTGGAGATCGTCGATGCCGCGCACGCCGGGGGCCTGGCTCAGCGCCGCCGCGGTCGCTTCGCCCACGGCGAGCGCGTGAGGTCCCAAGTGTGGCCTTCCGCCGAGCAGGTCGGAAAACCACTCATGATCAAGGGCGGCATCGCGGGTCGCGCGGGCGATGGCCAGCACCGTCGAGCGCCACGCGGATTGCCGGCCGACCTCGGCGATCCGGGCATAGACGACGTCGACCATCAGATCGAGCAGTTCGGATCTGTTGATCACATAGTCGTAGAGCCGCATCGGACCGACACCGAGTTCTTTTGCGATCTTGCGCAACGACAGCCCGTCGAGGCCGTACGCGTCGGCAAGCCGGATCGCCGTAGTGGCGATCTTCTCGCGGCTCAACGGCACGGGCGCCGCCCGCGGCTGAGGTTCGGGCCGTTCCCAAACGGGCAAGTTATCGCTACCGTACGGTGTATCCACGAGGACAGCGTACGTTAACGGGGTGGGAATGCGAATTGCGATCGCTGGTGGCGGCCTTGGCGGCCTGACCCTGGCACGGGTCCTGCATCAGCACGGCATTGACGCGGTGGTGTACGAGCGCGAGGCAAGCCGATCCGCGCGGCCGCAGGGCGGCGCGCTCGACCTGCACCCGGAGTCCGGGCAACAGGCCCTGGCCGAGGCGGGTCTCGCCGGCCGGTTCCGGTCGGAGGCGCGGCCCGAGGGCGAGGAACATCGCATTCTCGACCCGACCGGGCGGACCCTGGTACACCACGAGCCGCAACCTGGCTCATTCTCCGGACGTCCCGAGATTGACCGGAGCGTACTGCGTGATCTTCTGCTCGATTCCCTTCCCGGCGACACGGTTGTCTGGCGGCGCCGGCTTGTCGCGGCGACCCCGCGACGTGACGGGGGATGGGAACTCACGTTCCACGGCGGCCACCGAGCCGGCTGCGACATCCTCATCGGCGCGGACGGCGCGCGCTCAGTCGTCCGGTCGTTGCTGACCGACGTCCAGCTGTCCTCTGTGGCCACCCTCGTCGAGCTGAACATCGAAGACGTCGACCGGCGCCATCCCGATCTCGCCGAGTTGGTCGGTCCCGGGAACCTGTGGTGCGTCGGCGTGAACCAGATCCTGGCAGCGCAACGCCTCGGCGACGGCAGCCTGCGTGTCGGGATCTCGCTGCGCGCAGACGATCGTTCCATCGACACATACCGTAGTAAGCACGCTCTGCTGGACATGTTCGGTGGCTGGGATCCACGCCTCACCGCACTCATCGAGGCCAGCGACAGCGCACCGGTGCCGCGCCTGATCGAAGCGATGCCCACCGGTACGCGCTGGGTCAGCCGACCGGGCATCACCCTCATCGGCGACGCCGCGCACCTCATGCCACCGGTCGGCGAGGGCGCCAACCAGGCCATGCTCGACGGGGCCGAACTCGCCGGCCGACTCGCCGCCGACCCCGCCGACCCGGACTCGGCAATCCGGACGTACGAGGAGGCGATGTTCAGCAGGATTCACCCGATCGCCGAAATGTCCGCACGAGTCCAAGCGATGATGCTGTCCCCAACCGCGGCCGAAGACATCGTCCGCTTCTTCACAGCCCAGCCCGCCGAACCGACGTTCGCAGACTGACAACCCCGCCCGCTGCAGTCGGGTGTCGGTAGCGTCGCGGTCAGCGTGGTGATCAGGGCGGCGAGAGGCCACCAGCCGTCCAGCCGATGAAGCAGGATGGGTCAGGCCCGTACGATGCGGTGATGGACCCTGCGGTGGGGCCGCCACCGATACGGTACCGACTGCTCGGGCCGGTCGAGGTGTGGTCTCTCGGCGGGGAACGGCTGGCCCTCGGCACGCCGATGCAGGTGCGCCTGCTGGCCATCCTGATGTCGCAGCCGGGCACCGGGTGGTCCATCGACCAACTCGTCGACGAGCTGTGGCAGGGACGCCCGCCGAAAACGGCGGCCGGCAACGTGAAGACCTATGTCTGGGCGTTGCGCCGGGCGTTGCGGTCCCCGGGCTCCCCCGACCCCGCCATCCTCGCCGGGGCCACCGGCTACCGTCTCGTCCTCGACGCTCAGGCGATCGACACCGTGGCCTTCGACGACCTGGCCCAGCGCGGATATCACGCGTTGCGACAGGGCCGCTGGTCGGATGCACTGCAGGCGTTCGAGGCGGCGCTGGCGCTGTGGCGTGGAGAGCCGTTTGGGGGCCTCCCCGGAAGCGGGGTGCTGCTCTCCGTCCGAACACGGCTCCAGGAGCAGCGGTCGAGTCTGCTGGAGGAAATCGCGGACATCCAACTGCGCGCCGGGCGGCACAACGAGCTGATTGAGCCGCTCCGGAGACAGATCGACGGAAATCCACTACGCGAGCGGCCGTGGGGGCAACTGATGATCGCCCTGGCCGGGGCCGGACGGCGCGCGGACGCCTTGGCGACGTACCGACAGCTACGCCGACTACTCAGCGACGAGGTGGGAGTCGAGCCCGCTCCCGATCTCCAACATTTGCATACACGGATCCTGCGGGCCGACCGGGAGCTGTTGACATCCGGGGCGCGGCCACCGGAGAAACCCGCGCCGCAGGTCCCCCGACAGTTGCCGGCCCCGCCGGCGCTGTTCACCGGCCGTACCCGTGAGCTGGCTCGGCTCACGACGCTGCTGCTCGGCGACGCCGGAGCGGCCGGCACCGTCGCCGTCACCGGTACCGGCGGCGTCGGGAAAACCTGGCTGGCGTTGCGTTGGGCGCACGACAACCTGCACCACTTCCCCGACGGGCAACTCCACGTCGACCTGGCCGGATTCGGTGCCGAGACACAGGAGGCGTCACCCTCAGCCGTCGTCGTACGCTCGCTTCTGCCCGCCCTGGGCGTCAAGCCCTTGGAGATACCCGCCGAACCGGCAGCCCAGTTCGCCCTGTACCGCAGCCTGACCGCGGACCGACGGCTGCTCGTCCTGCTCGACAACGCGCGCGACGCCCAACAGGTGCGGCCGCTGCTTCCCGGGTCGACCCGGTGTGGCGTGATCGTGACGAGTCGCCACACACTGCCCGGCCTGGTCACCGCCGAGGGTGCCCAGCCCGTCGCCCTGGATCTGCTCAGCACCGCCGAAGCGCGCCAGTTGCTCGTACGCCGGCTGGGTGTGCAGCGGGCCACCGCCCAGCCGGCGGCGGTGGACGAGTTGATCAGCCGTACCGCGCGGTTGCCCCTCGCCCTGTCCATCGTGGCCGCACGAGCCGCCGCTCGGCCCACGTTCCCGCTCCAGGCCATCGCGGACGAGCTGGCAGCGAGCCGGGGCGGGCTCGCCGCCCTGGCCACCGACGACGCCGCCACCGACCTGCGTACGGTGCTCTCCTGGTCGTACCGTCTGCTCAGTGCGGACGCGGCCCGGCTGTTCCGGCAGATCAGCCTGCACCCCGGAGCGGACGTCAGCGCGGCGGCGGCGGCCAGCCTCGCCGACGCGCCGCCGCACCTGGTCCGGCCGGCGCTTGACGAGTTGACCCGGGCGAACCTACTGGCCGAGCAGACCCCCAACCGCTTCCGCTGTCACGATCTGCTCCGCGCCTACGGGGAGGAGTTGACGGACCTACACGACTCCCCTGCCGACCGCAGGGCCATCCGGAAGCGCTTGCTCGACCATTATTTGTGTGTCGCCCGTGACGCGGTGAGGCTGGTCGACGCCGGTTGGCAGCCGCTCGATCCGCCGCCCCTGCCCGTCGCCGCGTCCACACCGGCGTTTGCCGACCACCGGTCCGCGCTGGCCTGGTTCGCCGTCGAACAGCGGGTGCTGCTGGCCGCCGTTCAGGAAGCCGTCGCGCACAGCTTCGACGCCCACGCCGGGCAGCTCGCCCAGGCCCTCACTCCCCTCCTCAGCAGGCTGTCACAGTGGCACGACCTGGCCGCCGTACAGGCCATCGCGATCACCGTCGCTCGACGCCGCGGTGATCCCTGTGCGGAGGCGTCGGCGCACCGGGACCTCGCGCTGGCACACATCCAGCTGCGCCGGTTCGGTGCGGCTCACCATCACCTTCGGCGCGCCCTGGCACGGTACGAGCAGGTCGGCGACCGCCCGGGGCTGGCCAGCGCACACCTGCACCTCGCCTGGCTGTCCGACATCGAGGGCCTCCCCGGGGCGGCACTGCCGCATGCCAGGGAGGCGCTGGCGCTGGCCAGCAGCACCGGCGACCGGCTCGGCGAGGCGGCGGCGCTCAACGCGCTCGGCTGGAGCCATGCTCGGCTGGACGAGCACGCCCGCGCCATCACCTACTGCAAGCAGGCGCTCGCGCTCTACGAGGAGGCCGAGGACCGGCTCGGCGCGGCCCACACCTGGGACAGTCTCGGTTTCGCCTATCACGGCCTCGGGACACATCCGACCGCGGCAGACTGCTACCAGCGCGCGCTCACGCTCTATTCCGACGTCCAGGACCAGTGCGGGAGGGCGGACACACTCGTCCGCCTCGGCGACACCCATCAGGCGGTGGGCAACCACGACACCTCGGTCGACATGTGGCGACAAGCGTTGGCGATCTTCGACCGGGTTGGTCATCCGCAGGCCGGAGAGCTGTCCGAGCGGCTGGCCGCCTATCACTGAACGCCCTCCGCCGACCGAGCCGGGAGCGGCATGGATCCGGCGTGGATCGGACGTCGGCAGGCTGGGCGAATGCTGACCACGAAGAGAACCACCCTCTGGCATCGCAGCGGGGTCGACCGTCGACGCCCGCCGCGCCTCCGCCGCCTCCTCCGCCTCCCGGCCATCGTCGCGGTCCTCGTCGCCCTGTCGCTCAACGCCCCACCGGCGTTCGCGGCGCCCGACGGCACCGGACCGGTCACCGGCTCGACGGCCGCCGGCGCCACCGGCGGGTGGAACGGCCGGATCGACTGGCGGGCGTGCCCGGAGCGGCCGGACGATCCAGGTACGCGTTGCGGCATCCTGCGCCTGCCGGTCGACTGGGCCCGACCGGGCGGGGAAACCTTCCAACTGGCCGTGGCGCGGCGCGCCGCCACCGACCCGGCCGCCCGCATCGGCGTCCTGGTCATCAATCCCGGTGGTCCCGGCCTGTCCGGGGTGGACGCCGCGCTGACCGCCGACAGTCAGGTCGGCCCGGAGGTGCTCCGCCGCTTCGACATCGTCGGCTTCGATCCCCGGGGTACGGTCCGCAGCACGCCTGTGCGCTGCTCATCCGCGCTGCTGGCCCGGCACCCCTCCCTGACGCCCGCCAATTCGGCAGAGTACGAGCGACTCCGTACCTACAACCGCCAGTTACGCGACAACTGCCGCGCTCACAGTGGCCCACTGTTCGACCACATCGACAGTGTGAGCGCCGCGCGTGACACGGACGCCGTCCGGGCGGCACTCGGCGAGCGGCAGCTCAGCTTCTACGAGTGGTCCTACGGCACACTGCTCGGGCAGTCCTACGCCGAACTGTTTCCCGACCGCGTCCGCGCACTGGTCATGGACAGCGTGATGGACCACAGCCAGGGGGTCAGGGAGTACTTCCGCAGCGGGGCGGCCAGTAACGAGGCCCTGTTCCACGAGTTCGTGACCTGGTGCGACGGGAACCAGAGCTGCGCCCTGCATGGGCGCGACGTGCCGGCGCTGTTCGACCGACTGATGCGCCGTGCCGACGCCGGCACGCTGGTCGATGCGGCCACCGGCACCCCGCTGAACTGGTTCGAGCTTGGTTTCGCGACGTTCGTCAACTTCTTCGACGCGACCTGGGCAGACCTCGCGAACATGCTGGTCGCGCTGGACCGGGGAGAGCCCGCTGCCCCTCCCATCGCGTCCCCGAAGACGCCCGTCCAGGACGGTGAGGACCTCACCGAGTACGCGCTACTCGCATTCTGCGAGGACTGGTCGCTGCCGGTCAACGGGTTCGCCGAGTGGAACCGGTATCTCACGGAGTCCCGCGCCACGGCACCCCACCTGCGGGCCTCCCCGCTGACCGTCCGCTTCGCCGCGATCTGCCTGGGCTGGACGGCGATCAACCCGCAACATCGGCTGCAGGTACGGACGAGTGTCCCGCTGCTGCTGCTCAACGGTCGATACGACCCGGCCACCCCGTACGACGGGGCGCTGCGGGTGGTGCGCCAGCTCGGAAGACAAGGCCACCTTCTCACCTACGAGGGCTCGGGGCACGGCAGCTACCCACGGACGGAGTGCACCCGGAGTTACGTCGAGCGGTACCTGATCGACAGAGCCACACCGCCGGTCGGCGCGAGCTGTCCGGGTGCCCCGGTCTGACGCACCGAAGCCGTCGCGGCGACGCCCCAGCTCACACGGTAGGTAGCCTGCTCGGTCCGACGGGGGTCGATCAGGTCTCCTACTCGACGGCTGGGGCGTCGACGTGCCCGGCTCGACGTGCCTCGCCGTCGAGCCGGGCACGGGTCTCCAGGGACCAGCCCACCACCTTCGTCAGCGATTCGCCCGCAGACCCACGACAGTCATCTGGCACATAAGCTTGCGCGAACGAGCACCCCGCACATGAGGAGTCCGTCCTGACGCGCTCGACGACGGTCCTGTTGGAACGCCTGCTCCGGGCCGGGATGCGCGAGGTCGTCACCGTGGAGCCGGTGACGGGTGGGGTCGCGGCGATCGCGGGCATCGCCACCCGCCGGGACGCACCGTCGGTGTTCGTCAAAGCCTTCGCCGAAGCCCCGGCCGACGACGTCTTCGTCGCGGAGGCCGCAGGGCTGGCCGCCCTACGCGAACTCGGCGGTGTGGCGACACCCGAGGTGATCCTGGCGGACCGGGAACTGCTCGTGTTGTCGGTGCTGCGGCCGAGGCCGCACAGCGAGATCTTCTGGGAGCAGTTCGCACACGTGCTCGCCCGCATGCACATGAGCACGACCCATCCTCTCTTCGGCTGGCACCACGACAACTGGCTGGGCCGCCGCCGCCAGATCAATACGTGGAATGACGATGGCTTCGCATTTTTCGCAGAGCACCGGCTGCTTCGGTGGCTCGGGCAGCCTCGCGTTGAGGCGGCCCTGGATGCCGGAGACCGGGAGGCGCTGGAGCGGTTGTGTCACCGGCTGCCCGACCTGCTGCCGGACCAGCCGGCATGCCTGACGCACGGCGACCTGTGGGTACAGAACATCCTGGCCACCCCGGACGGGCAACCCGCGCTGATCGATCCGGCCGTGTCGTACATGTGGGCCGAGGTCGACCTGGCCCATGTGTGGTCCACCTCGCCCCCGCCCGAGGCGCGACGACTGTTCGAGGTCTATGCGGACCTGACTTCGCTCGACGGTGACTGGCGGGCTCGCATGCCGATTGTCCAGCTCCGGCAACATCTCGCCGTGCTGGCCCAGTTCGACGACGACTGGGGCGCGGGTGACCAGATCCGTGCCGTCCTTGCCCCGTTCCGGACGCGATCCTGACCAAAGGTGGAAGATCGCGACCCGGCCATAGGACTCGGTCCGCGGTTCCCGGACGAAGGTGACACAGTCGGATAATCGTTCGCAACACGGTAGTCATGTTTTTGCGTAGCACGCATCTTTGCGTGACACGCAACTAGTGCTAGCGTGGTGGCATGACGGGGCTGCGGGAGCGCAAGAAGGCCGAGACGCGGGTGGCGCTCGGCTGGGCCGCGATCCACCTCGCCGCGGAGCGCGGCTACGAAAACGTCCGCGTCGAGGACATCGCCGAGGCGGCCGGTGTCTCCCCGCGCACCTTCAACAACTACTTCTCCAGTAAGGCGGAGGCGATTGCCTCCCGCCACCTCGACCGCAGCCTGCGCACCGCCGCCGCGCTGCGCGAACGCCCCGCCGACGAGCCGCTCTGGGCGGCGCTCACCCAGGCCGCGCTGGAGCAGTTCACGCCCGGCCCCGAGGTCGAGGCCATGCCCTCCCCCGCTCACGCCCAGTGGGTGGCCGGCGTACGCACCATGCTCGCCGAGCCCGCGCTCCAGGGCGAGCGGCTGCGCGCTGTCGCGGTCGCGGAGGCCGAACTCGCCGCCGCAGTCGCCGAGCGCACCGGCACCGACCTCGCCACCAACATGTATCCGAGGCTCGTCGCGGCCGCCGCCAGCGCCGCCGTCGCCGTCGCCATGCAGCACTATCTCGACAGCGCCGACCCGCCCACCCCGATCGAGCGCCTCATCACCGACGCCTTTACCCAGGTCGCCGCCGGCCTCCCGGCGCCGCCCCGCTGAAGCCCCGCCCCTCGCTCAAGGCACAGCCTCACCCACGTCCCCAGCCGTGTCACACCCCCACGGCGGGCCGGCCGCGTGCCGCGCCTGCCGGGGCGATGACGCACACCCCGAAGGGATCACGATCGTGATCGATGTCCTCATCGTCGGAGCCGGCCCCAACGGCCTCATGCTCGCCTGCGAACTGGCCCTCGCCGGCGTCCACCCCGTCGTCCTCGAACGCCACGCCGCGCCCTCCGGCGAGCCCCGCGCCAACGGCCTCGTCGGCCAGGTCGTTCGCCTGCTCGACCGGCGCGGCCTCTACGGGCGGCTCAGCGGCGAGAGCACCCCGCCGATCCCCCAACCAGCCTTCACCTTCGGCGCGTTCCCGCTGGATCTCACGATGCTCGCGGAGAACCCGCACTACGTGCTGGGCGTGCCGCAAGCCCAGCTCGAAGCCGCCCTCGCCGCCCGAGCCGCCGAGCTCGGAGTCGACCTGCGCCGCGGCCACGAGGTCGTCGACCTCCGCCAACTCCCCGACGCGGTCGAGGTCTGCCTTGCCGACGGTACGCAGCTCACCTCCCGTTTCCTCGTCGGCGCCGACGGCGGCCACAGCGCGGTG
Source organism: Micromonospora sp. LH3U1 (assembly GCF_028475105.1). Classification (NCBI taxonomy): domain Bacteria; kingdom Bacillati; phylum Actinomycetota; class Actinomycetes; order Micromonosporales; family Micromonosporaceae; genus Micromonospora; species Micromonospora sp. LH3U1. The sequence goes on from NZ_CP116936.1 coordinate 4,568,141, forward strand.
CGCCGCCTCGCCGGTATCGACTTCCCCGGCGTCACCACCGACCGGTCAATCTCCCGCACCGCCACCCTGACCGTCCCTGTGTCATCCCTCGACCCCGAGACCGGCGGCCTGCGCGCCCCCGGCTACGGCGTCGTCCCGCCGTTCCAGCACACCCGCACCGCGCGCGGCATGATCGTCTGGGCCCCGTTCCCCGGCCGCCCGGCGATCCTGAGCACGACGGAGTGGCCCGACGCGCCAACGAGCGACGAGACCCCGATGAACCTGGCGGAGCTACGTGCCAGCGTCGCCCGAGTGCTCGGCGCCGACATCCCCCTCGGCGCGCCTGACGGCCCTGGCCTGCTGCGGCGGCAGACCGGCCGCAACACCCGCATCGCCGCCCGCTACCGCGCCGGCCGGGTGCTGCTTGTCGGCGACGCCGCGCACGTGCACCCCGCGATCGGCGGCCCCGGCCTCAACCTGGGCCTGCAGGACGCCGTCAACCTGGGTTGGAAGCTCGCCGCCACGGTGCACGGCTGGGCACCGCACGGCCTGCTCGACACGTACGAAACCGAGCGCCGCCCCGTCGCCGAACGGGTCGTCATGTCCACCCAGGCACAGTCGGCGCTCATCGGTCCCGGCGACGAGATCACCGGCCTGCGGGAACTCTTCGCCGAACTGCTGCGCAAGCCGGAGGTGACAGGGCACATCGCGGCGCTGATGTCCGGCGCGGACATCCACTACCCCGCCGACCCCGCCGACCCGTTGGCCGGCCGCTGCGCCCCCGACGTGGTCGTGCACGGCGACCACGGCCCGATACGCCTCGCCGAGCTGACCCGCGCCGCCCGGCCGCTGCTGCTGGACTCCACGGGTGCCTACGCCGGTGTCGCCGCGCCCTGGCGAGACCGGGTCGACGTGGTCACCGGCCCACTGCAGGGCACGACCGCGACCGCGTTACTCGTGCGCCCCGACTGCTTCATCGCCTGGTCCGCCGGGACCGCCGGCACGCTGCGCGCCTCGCTCACCCACCACTTCGGCCTTCCACGATGACCAGGGTCTTGCGCAGGATCGGCCCGCTGGTGCGCTCGTCAACGGCCCGGTCGATGGCTCGGGCCACCGCAGGTGGAAGCGGGACGAGCGCGACCATGGCGACTAGAGGGAGCGGGTTTCCTCAAGGATGACCCGGCCGCCGACCTCGACGGTGTCGTTCGGACCTGGTCGAGTCAGGATCTGCGATCCCTTGCCCTGCATGATGTCCAGCGCCCGGTGCAGCTCGGCGGTGAGCACGATCGCGGACGCTCCGGTGGCTTCATCCTCGACGATGGCGTCGCCCCGGCGGGGAAATCCCCTGGTACGCACACGACCAGCGGCCCGGTCTTGCCACGCCCACGCGTACAGCCACCCGTCACCTGGCGGCGGACACGGCAGCGCGTCGACCTCCTCGGCTGAGGCGTACTGCTGCATGCGCCTGTCGGGCGCCCACTGCGCGCGACCCCTGATCCAGGTGAACTCGCCGTCCTGCCAGGTTGGCACCGAGCCCGCCGGCGGGTGTAGGAGTTCCGGCCGGGCTCGGAGCCGACTCAGCAACCAGGACGTGCCCACCAGGGGATGCCCGGCAAACGGCAGCCGCACGCTCGGCGTGTAGATATCGACGACCCCTGTGCCGGCATCATCGACGAAGACGGTCTCGCTGAAGCCCAGCCGCGCGGCCACGGCTTGGCGGTCCTGCCCAGCGGCCACGGCATGGCCGTCAAGAACAACGCCGAGCTGGTTTCCGTACTTACCGCCGGGACCACAGAACACGCGAAGTACATGGAGATCTGTCACAAGCGATGCTATCCACAGCAGGCTTGCTGAGCGGACACCGGCACCGTCCGCTCAGCGGCAGAAGCGCACGGTCAGCGGCTACCGCAGAACCCGTCGGGCGGGTCGGGGCGAGGCGAGGCGCGCGGGAGGCGCGGAAGGGTGGCTGACCGCAAATCACGTCTAACTCCACAATCCGTCCCTTAGGTTACTGCGGAAAGGCTGTCGAGACCGGGGGGCGACGTGGAGAGCTATCCGCCGATCGAGGATCACGGGCTCATCGGCGACCTACAGACCGCAGCGCTGGTGACCTGCGACGGGACGATCGACTGGTTCTGCGCGCCGCGCTTCGACTCGCCGAGCATTTTCGCCGCCCTGCTGGACCGCGAGCGGGGCGGCTACTTTCGCATCGCTCCGCATGACGTTCGGTACGTCACCAAGCAGCTCTACCTGCCCGGCACTCCGATTTTGATCACTCGGTTCATCAGCGCGGACGGCGTCGCAGAGGTGATGGACTTCATGCCGGTCACCGGCGATCGGGTCACTGACTCGCACCGCCTGGTCCGCGTGGTCAACATGGTCCGGGGGACCATGCGGTTCCGGGTGGAGTGCCGGCCCCGGTTCGACTACGCCCGGGAGAAGCACACGCTGGAGCGCCACCGCAACGGGTACGTCTTCCGCAGCCGGTCGGCGTCACTCACCTTCAACCCGGTCGGCCCGGTTCGACAGTTTACGACGCAAGACGGCGACATCCAGCTGGAGGACGACGACCTGGTCGCCTACGGCACTCTGAATGAGGGCGACACCGGCGGGGTGGTCCTGGAGACGGCCGGCACGGAGCCGCGGATCATCCCGCCGGAAGAGGTCCAGGGCATGTTCGAGTGGACCCGCGACTACTGGCGGCGCTGGCTCGATCGCTCCCGCTACACCGGGCGGTGGCGGGAGATGGTCGAGCGCTCGGCCATCACGCTGAAGCTCATGACGTACGCGCCGACCGGCGCGATGATCGCCGCGCCCACCACCGCTCTGCCCGAGCTGATCGGCGGCTCCCGCAACTGGGACTACCGCTACACCTGGGTACGCGACACGTCGTTCTCGGTGCACGCGCTGCTCGGCCTCGGCTTCACCGAGGAGGTCAGCCGGTACATGAACTGGCTCGACGAACGGATCCGCGAGGCCGGCGACCACCAGAACCCGCTGAAAATCATGTACCGGGTGGACGGCTCTTCCGACCTGCACGAGGAGATCCTCGACCACCTGGAGGGCTACCGCGGCTCCCAACCGGTGCGGATCGGCAACGGCGCCGCCGACCAGCTACAGCTCGACATCCACGGCGAGGCGCTCTTCGCCATGCACCTCGCCGACGAGCAGGGCATCCGCGTCTCGGACCAGGTGTGGAAGAGCACCGTCCGGCTCGTCGACTGGCTCTGCCACAACTGGGACCAGGCCGACGCCGGCATCTGGGAGAGCCGCCACAACCCCCGCAACTACACCTTCGGTCGGGTGATGTCCTGGGTCGCCCTGGACCGGGCCATCCGCCTGGCCACCCGCACCGGGCGCCCCGGAGACGTACCCTCCTGGGCCGATCAGCGTAACCGGATCTACAACCAGGTCATGGCCCGCGGCTACAACCGGGAACGCGGAAGCTTCGTGCAGGCGTACGACGAGAACATGCTCGACGCGGCGCTGCTCTCCATGCCGGCGTTCGGATTCGTAACGCCGAGCGACCCGCTCTGGCGCTCCACCTTGGAAGCGATCGAACGGGACCTGGTCTCCGACAGCCTGGTCCACCGGTACGACCCGGTCCACTCCCCCGACGGTCTTCCCGGGCACGAGGGCACCTTCAACATGTGCACGTTCTGGTACGTCGAGGCGCTGGCCCGCTCGGGTCGCCTGGACGACGCTCGGCTCACCTTCGAGAAGATGTTCACCTTCAGCAACCACCTCGGCCTCTACGCCGAGGAGATCGCCGCCACTGGTGAGCAGATCGGCAACTATCCTCAGGCGTTCAGCCACCTCTCCCTGATCAACTCGGCACTGGCGCTGAACGACCTGCTCGACGCCGAGGCCGACGCCCGGCGCCGCCGGTAGCGCAACGTCAGCCCGAAAGGGTCCAGCGAACTGGGGTTCTGAGAGGTCTCGTCATCCTTCCCGGGTTGGCCGTCCCGCCCGCCGCGCCCAGCAGCCGGGTCACGGTGCTGGCTCGGTCGGGACCGGGAGCCGGTGCCGGCGGATCAGCCGCTGCCCGATGAAGGTCCGCCAGACCCGGTCGGCGACGGTCGGTTCGACGATCCAGAGCCGACGCTGCGCCTCGGCGAGGGTGAGCGGCGCGGTGAAGAGATCCAGGAACAGCCGGCTGCTGCGGTTGAGCGCGAACACCTGACCGTCGACCCGACGGAACAGATGCCGGTCCGCCGGCAGGTCGCCGGGGACGCCGTCCTGCTCATCCGACCGGATCCGCCGGTACGCGTCCCAGACCTGCTCGTCGTCGCGGTCCACGAAGGAGCCGTTGGCGAGGAACTCGGTCTGGTCGTCGGTGTCGTGCCGGACCCGGTCGTGGGCGAGTACGCCGCGCACCGCGGTGCCGTAGCGGTCGTGGTAGAAGAACGTGTGCGGGGTGTCGGTGCTGCCCAGCCACGGACGGTGGTAGTGCCCGGGGTTCAGGCCGGCCTTGGCCTCGGCAACCTCGGCCTGCACCGCCTCGGTCACCGGCTCGTCGTACCGGAGCATCCGGACGATGTCCGAGCCTTCCACCGGCCGCACGTTGGTGATGCCGAACCGCTCCGGCTCCTTGGCGATGATGGCACCCGGGGTCAGCATGAAGTCGCCGAGCCCGCCGAGGGTCCACAGGTCCGGGTTGTCGCGCAGGAAGGTGATGCTGTCCAGCGCCTCCTCGCGGGTCTCGGTGGGGAAACCGGTGAAGCCCATCATCTGCACACCAATGTTGGCCTTGGTCATTGCGGTCATGGTGCGCCGTACCTGCTCCGGCTTGGTGCCCTTGTCGATCAGGTCGAGGATGCGCTGGTTACCGGACTCGAAGCCGACCGAGATGGCCACGCAGCCGCTGCGCCGCAACAGCTCGCAGCGCTCGTCGGACCAGTACTTCTCCAACCGGATCTCGGCTCCCCAGCGGAAGTCCAGCCCTCGCTCGACGACCTGCTCGGCGAAGCGCAGGATGGTCGCGGGAGCGAGCACGTCGACCGAGAAGTAGATGAACTTGGCGAACTTCGACAACTCGGTGACGTCCGCGATCATCGTGTCCACCGTGTCCTGCCGCCACGGGCTGGTGGGGCCGTCGGTGTTCAGGCCGTAGTCGCAGAACGTGCACTTGTTCCAGTAGCAGCCTCGCGTCGGCGAATAGTAGACGAACCGCTCCGGGCTGAGGTAGAGGTCCCAGGGCAGGCCGGAGAAGTCCGGGACCGGCACCTGCGCCAGGCGCTCGTAGCGCAGGGGCAGTTGACGCTGGCGGCCGTACTTCGGGTGCAGTCGGACGTTGGGGTGCCCGGCCGGCAGGGTGCCGGCCGCCACCGCGTCCAGGATCTCCGTGTACGCGCTCTCCCCCTCCCCGACCACGATCGCGTCGAAGTCGGCCAGCACCTGGAAGACGTACTCGGGTTTGCTGGCGCACTTCCAGACGTCGGAGATCTCCGTGCCACCCGCGATGAGGAAGACGTCCGGGCAGGCCCGCCGGACGAGTCGGGCGATCCAGAGCGCGAACGGGAGCTGCCACTGGTAGGTGGCGCTGATCCCGATCACCTGGTTCCCGCCAGCGGCCAGCCGGGGGATCAGCACGTCCTCGTAGTACGGCTGGAAGGGCCGGTTGAGCCGAGCGAGCAGCGCCTCGTCGGTCAGCGCGGCCACCGAGCCGATCGAGATCATCGGCGGTGGGTGGAGCCGGAAGCCGGCGTGGAACTGCCCGGGGAACCCGACCGTGCCGAGCGCGTCCATCCAGGAGATCACGCCCTCGACGGCGTCCTGGTAGTGCCGGTAGTCGTAGAACAGGGTCGGGTCCTGCAGCACCCCGATCGACCGGCGCAGCCGCTCCGGATCGGGGTCGGGGAGGCCGAGCTGATTCGCCCGGGCCATCAGCGCGTCCGGGCCGCTGAGGTCGTCGATCGAGAGCCGGGACAACTCCCGCCGCAGCCACTCGTACGCCGACGGGGTGTACGAGTGGTGGAACGCCTCGATGTTGGCGTCGATGATCTCCGCCGGCCGGTGCCCCTGGGCCCGGGCGTACGAGTCGAGGTAGTTCAGGGAGTGGTATCCCGAGGTGGGATCGGTCAGCGGGGGGTAGATCAGTGCCGCCTTCACCGTGCCGCTCATCGACTCCTCCTCAGCCGACCCGGGCCGCTGAACCGGCCAGGGTGTCCTCCTGCGCGCGCTCGGCCACCGCCGGCAGTCGCGGGGAGCCGAACGCCTTGATGTACGCCACCAACGGTTCGGCGGCGTACCGGAACGCCGCCAGGTCGACGAAGCCCCGGTCCCACGCCGCCGCTTCCAGCCCGTCGGCGGCACAGCCCCACAGCCGCGCGAAGCACTGGTCGACGACCTCGGTGCGGAAGTGCAGCCGACCACCCGGGCGGCGGAGCCCCGTCGTACGCGGGACGAGCGTCTCGTTCAGCGACGCCGCAGTCGCCGCGACCTGCCGCGCCGCGGCGAGCAACGCGGGGGTACGCAGCGGCGCAGCGACCATCCACAGCGCCAGGCTGCGGTACGGCGTGGTGCCGAACGCCCGCACCAACATCCGCAGCACCGCCTCGCGATCGTCGAGGCCCCGTTCCTGGTCGGTCAACCAGTCCCACCCGCTCGGCAGGGCACCGGTCAGCCCTCGCAGGCGGGCCACCTCGCGGGCGCGTTCCTCGACCATCGGGTCGGCGATGTCGACCTCGGCCAGTCCGGCCAGCACCCCCCGCCGGTGCCAGGCCGGCGCCTCGGGGTGCAGCAGCATCAGTACCGCGGCGGCTTCCCGGTCGCTGGCCCAGTGCCCGCCGACCGACTCCCCGGCGAACCGCGATCGCCAGCTGTCGAGGAAGCGGGTGTGCAGGTTGTCGATCGGCTGGTCGCCGGCGTGCGCCGGGCACAGCTCGGGCGCGTTGTCCGCCGCCATCGACAGCAGCAGCCGTGCGTCGGCGCCCTTGGTGTCGCTGGGGTCCCGCCGGTGCCAGGTCAAGAACCGGTCCACCACGGCCGCCGCCTCGGGTGGCGCGGTGCGCTCCAGCGCGCGGTACGACCGCCGGCGGAAGGGCAGTTCCCGGCCGATGTCCAGCAGCAGCACGGCCTCGGCGTCGCTGAGCACGCCGTCCGCGACGGCGCGGAGCAGCGCGACCCGGATGTTCACCAGCGGGTCGCTCAACGCGCGGTGGCCTTCCTCGGCGGGCCCGTGCACGACCGCCACCTCGTCGTCGCCCGTGACGACGCCGTCGCGGTAGAGCTGGAACACCTCGCCCACGCCACGCATGCCGAACGGCCACAACTCGGCGGCGCGCAGTGCGCCCATGCTGGCGGCGCCGGCCACGGTCACTCCACGGTCGAGCAGGTAGAGGATCTCCCGGTGGCGGACCGGCGGGTGTTGCAGAAAGAACCCGTCGATGACGAGGACCCGGTCGCCGGGTGCGACGTCCAGGCGGAGCAGGTCGCCGTGCGCGACGGGCGGCAGCACCACCGCGTCGGGCAGCAGCCGACCGACCTCGTCGGCCGGCAGGCTCGGACCGATGTACACGACGTCAGTCACGGGGCACTCCCGGTCGGACACTCAGGGCCCGCTCGTCGAACATCCGCAGGCCGGGGGCGAACACCTTGCTCACCGGAATGCCAATGTCGTCGTGCGTCAGGTCGACGCTGAACGGCTCGACGCCGGTGATCCGCTGCACCCGCGACGCCAGTTCGCGCAGCACCTGGGTCACGTCCCCCGCGGGCGGGGAATCCCGGCGGACCGGCCTGACGGGCCGGTCGACGGTGGGCGGCGGCACCGGCGGTGCGCCGATGTCGTGGTACGCGGTGGCGTCGATGTCGTCCCGCGCCCCGGAGACCATGACCAGCCGCGACTGCGCCGCCTCCGACATGGCCCGACCGACGGCGATCTCCGGATCCACGTGGCAGCCGAAGCCGCCGAAGGTGACCGGCAGGTCCTGGGACCAGATCGAGGCGGCGTAGCAGGGTATGCCGACCGCATTGGTGATGTCGCAGACCTCCACCCAGCAGCCGGCCCGCACCAGCGCCTCGTGCACGGTGCGGGTCATCGCGTTGGTGGCGGTGCCCGGGTCGGCGTAGATGCGGTCGGCCAACGGGGAGGTGCAGTACGGGGCGATGCAGTCGCGTTCGACGACCTCCAGCAGGGCGTGCAGGCTGGCCTCGGCGAAGGTGTTCCCGGTGGCCAGCCCGTTGCTGCTGGGGGTGAACAGGGCGCGGTCCCAGCCACGCCGGACGGTGAAGTCGAGTTCGATGGTGGCGCGGGGCACCAGGCAACCCGCACCGGTCACCAGCCCACGGCCGGCCACCCAGTCGAGCTCGACGGCAGGGGTCAGGGGCGACCGTTCCGCCAGGTGCAGCCACCGGACGTCGTACGGCAAATCGAGCGCCTCGGCCGGGGACCGGACGACGGTCCCCGGCCGGAGGTTCTCGGCATGCCAGGACTCGATGCTCTCCATTACCGCGCTGACCCGGGCCTGCGTCGCCGTGGCGCCGGTGCCGACGCTCACCGCCATGGTGGCTCCGACCGGCCGGTAGGCGACGTGCACCGGTAGGCCGATCTCGTCGAGCCGGGTGATGTCGGCGACGCGGGTGATCCGGAACCGGTCGAGCATTCCGCCGATCCGTTCCCAGGTCTGCTCCACGGTGGCCGTCCGGTAGGTGCCGGATCGGAACGCGATGGTTTCGGTCGTGTCAGTCATCGAGGCTCCCGGCGGGGGGGTGGGAAACTCAGAGGATGAGGACGGCGATGATGTTGACGTTGTTGTCGGCCACCGGGGCCACGCCACCGGCGACCGTCTCCAACTCGGCCTCGGTCAGCTCGTTGAGGTCGACCAGCGGCACCTCGGGCACGTGCAGCACGTGCAGGCCGGGCGTGCCGGCCCAGTCGGCGACGATCTGGTCCTTGGTGTAGAGCGTGGCGGGCTGGGCGCGGTCGACCTCGACCGTGGCGCCGGCTGCGACCGGCAGGCCGGCCGCCGTCGCGTAGGCGGTCGGGTCGGCGAGGAGGCGCTGCAGTTCCTCGTCGCTGCGCCACACTGCGGTGACCAGTTCCGAATACTTGGTCACGAACCTCGCGCCATATTCCTGTTCGTCGTTGCTCATCGTTCGGTCCTTTCCTCGGGATCGCTGCGAGACGGGCGGCTAATCGCTGTGGCGAGAACGCTAGGAAGATCGAGGTTCGACAATCAAGGATTTCGTCTGACTGCCATCAGAATCTGCCGCGCCGGCCGGCGGGCGGCAGACATCGGTGTCAGGTGCAGCAGCACGGGCAGCAGCAGGCACAGCTGGAGTCCAGGCCGGCCACGACGCTGTCCAGCTCGTCCTCGGCCAGCTCCGCCTGGGCCACGGGCAGCAGCGACGGCACGAAGAGCACGAAGGTGCCGGTGGTCGCCGCCAGCTGCCACGACTCAATCTGCACCTCGAGGTCCGGATCGGCGTCGGCGACGTCCCGGACCACCCGGACCTGCACATCCTCAGACAGTTGAAGCCCGTAGCCGGCAAGGAACCCCCGCGGGTCCCGGTCGAGCGTCTGCTCCTTGACCGGGTCGGCCCAGACGTCGGCGACCAGCCGGCTGTACGCGGCCACGAAGACCGCTCGATCGACAGGTGTCACACCCTGCTCCCTTCGATGGTCGGCCGCCGGCGGTGACACCAGGGCGGCGACAGGCAGCGCGGGAGGTTCCGGGCCGCCGGTTTCGCTTCATCGTGGGCCACCGGCGGATCCGGTCCGCGCAACGAGCGGGAATTTCATCGAATGTGGCCGCGAAAAGGTCGCGCTGCGGCGAAAGCCGGGTAATTGGGAATCAGCGGCTTACGGCGGATTGCGATTCTAATGATTGTCACCACTGTGGACAAGTAGTAATTCCTCGCCTGTCACGCGCCCGGTGCCCGCACATACGCTGCGATCGGCGGACCGCCCACCGTGACAGCGGTTCGACGGGGTGCCGTGTTCGTCACCGAGTGCTGCCGGAGGCCACCGTGACCATCGACGAGGTGACGACGACACCCGGCGGCCCGGCCGGGTACAGCGTGGAGGAACTCGCCCGCAAGGTCGGGATGTCGCCGCGCAACATCCGCGCCCACCAGGCCCGGCGGCTGCTGCCGCCGCCGGTGCGACACGGCCGGGCCGCGCTCTACGACGACTCCCACGTCCGCCGGCTGGACGCGATCCTCGCCCTGCAGCGGCAGGGCTTCAACCTGGTGTCCATCGAGGCGATGCTCGGGGTCCGGGCCAGTGACGAGGCGCCCGACGGACTGACCGCGATGCTGCAACGCCTGACCGCCGACCGTCCCGCGCTGGCCCACGCGCTGACCCGGCACGGCGTGATCGGACGGACCACCGACGGCACCGTCCGCACCGTCCGGCCACGCCCGCTGCGCGCCGCCCTGGACCTGCATCGGGTACGGGTGGGCACGGTGCCGGCACTGCAGACCCTCAGCGAGGTGCTGGACAGCCTCCGGCCGGTGGCCGACGAGCTGGTCGCCGCCGTCACCGCCCGGCTTCTGGCCCTCGCGCCGGAGCTGGTACGCAGCGGCGCCCGGTCGTCCTGGGCCGACCTCGACCGGGAAACCCTGCTGCTGACCCAGGGCGTGGTCAACGTGCTCACCGAGGCGTTCCGGCTCGCCGTGGAGAACCAGTCGGAGGCGCACGTCGCGGAGCTGCTGGAGAACCACCTCGACACGGACGTGTGCCTGGAGGACAGCACGGTCATCGACAACGGCTGACCGAACCGTCAGCTCGTCGCGGGCTGCCCGTCCGGCTGCCGGCTCTCCACCACGGCGTCTGACCGTTCCGGTTCGGCCAGCAGTTGCCGGCGTGCCAACCTGTGGAACAGCCCTTCGGGCTGGTCCATCAACTCGTCGAAGCTGCCCCGCTGGACGATCCGCCCCGCTTCGAGGACCACGATGGTGTCTGCCGCACGGACCGTGGACAACCGGTGGGCGATGACCACCCGGGTTGCGGCGAGGGCCGCGGTGCTCTGGGTGACCACCTCCTGGGTCCGGTTGTCCAGAGCGCTCGTCGCCTCGTCGAGGAAGATGATCCGGGGCCGGGGAGCCAGCGCGCGGGCGATCAGCACTCTCTGACGCTGCCCGACGGAGAGCGTTCCGCCGCCGAACGGCACCATCGTGCTCATCCCCATCGGCAGCGTCTCCAGGTCGTCGGCGAGGCCAGCCATCCGCGCCGCCTCCCAGACCTGGTCCAGTGGAAAGCTGCCGGCGCCACAGATGTTGTCCCGTACCGAGCCGGCGAAGAGCTGGCCGTCCTGCAGGACCACCCCGCACTGCCGGCGGACCGCGTGTACGTCGAGTTCGGAGAGGTCCTGGCCGTCGTAGAGCACTGCGCCCTGCTGCTGGCGTTCGAAACCGAGCAGCAAACGGAGCAGTGTGGATTTTCCGCAGCCACTCGGTCCGACGATGGCGACGAACTCGCCCGGGCGGACGTGCAGGTCGATGTCGACGAGCACCGGAGGCTCGTCCGGCTGGTAGGCGAAGGTGAGCCGGTGCAGCGCGACCTCGCCGCGCAACTCGCCCGGGTCCACCCGGTCCGGCCGCGCCTCGGGGTCGGCGCGCAGGATCTCCCGCAGGCTGCCCAGCCGGGGCACTGCCGCGATCACTTCGACCCCGGCCGACACCAGCACCAGCAGCGCGCCGAGCAGCATCGCGAAGCCGACGTTGAGAAGGAAGAAATCGGCCGGCGCAACCCGGCCGGCGAGCGGCCCCATCAGCACGACGAACAGGACCAGTTGACCGGCGACCGGCAGCACGGTGCCGAGGGCGACCAGGCCCGCCTGACTCTGCCGGACCCGTTGCAGCGCCGCCCGGGACGCCGCGGCCACCTCCGACCAGCGCGCGTGGGCCCGGGATTCGGCGGCCGCCAACTTGATCTTGACGATGCCGCCGAGCAACTGGTTGGTCATCGCCGCCGCCCGGTGCTCGGCCGGCAGCGCGGACCGTTGCTGACGGACGATCAGTACGGCGAACGCGCCGAAGGTCAGCATGGTGACGGCGACGATCCCCGCCCCCCACAGCCCCAGCACGGGCTCGACCACCAGGAGCATGCCGAGGGTCACCGCGACGGTCGCGGCCGCCGAGACGAGCTGCGGCAGCAGCGCGCTCAGCGCCTCACCGACAAACGAGATCCCCAACATCGAGTTGGCGATCTCACCGCTGCTGCGACCGGCGAAGAACCGGGCCGGCAGCCGCATGAGCCGGTCCCAGATCGCCAGCTGCGCACCGGACTGCATCCGGCCGTCCAACCGCAGCAGACGCAGGTTCTGCACCACACCGACCAGCCCCGCGACCACCGCGGCGCTGAGCATCAGCGCGAGGAAGCCGAACAGGCCGTTCACCTCGCCCTGCCGGGCCAGCTGGCCGAGCACCTCACCGGTGGCCAGCGGCACGCCCAGGCCCAGCAGCGCCACGCAGGCGGCGGCGAACAGCAGGCCCCGCACGTCGCCGGCCGCACCGACCAGCCCGGCTCGCAGCAGGTGGCGCATCCGAGCGGTCGGCGGCAGCGGCGCCTGCACCTCGGTCGCCTCGGCGGCGAACGTCGCGGCCACCGTCGCGTCGATCCGACCGTACGCCCGGGTGTCCGGGTCGACGTGGTGGTAGCGGCCTCGGCGGAACACCAGCGGCACCGCGACGGCGCGCTCCGGGTCACCGCCGGCCCGCCACCCCACCAGCGGCCCCAGGTCCCGCCGCCACCATCGGTCCGGCAGCTGCACCTCACGCAGGAACAGGCTGGACGCTCGGGACACCGCGTGCACCGCCGCCCGGTCGTCCAGTGGCGCGCGGCTGCGGTCGGCCGGCTCGTTGATCGGGCTGCCCATCCGCTCGGTGACCACCCGGACCACCGAGACCGCCCGCCCGTACCGGTCGAAGCCGGCCTCACCGTCCGGAATCGGCACCGCACCGCCCGCGCCGATCACCCCGATCGACCGGCGGGCCGCCGCAGCCAGCACCGCGGCGTCGGTCTGTCGGCGCCGCTCCACGGCGCTCAGCAAGGCCGCGTCGGCCTCCTCGATCCGGGTCTCCACCATCCGCAGCAGCCGGGCCACGTGCTGGTCCACCGCCGACCGGAGCTGACCGCTGACCAGCAGGTCCCAGCTGCCGTGGCTCTCCACCGCGCACGGCGACTCGGCCACCACCCAGTCCCGCTCGGCGACCAGCAGTAGCTCCCGCTCCCCCGACATCTCCGCCGGGCCACCGTCGTTGCGTCGCAGCTGTCCACCGGCGCTGCGCAGCCACCAGGCGCCGCCGGTGGAGGTGAGGGCGCTCCCCTGCGCCAGCGAAACGATCTCGCGTCCACGCAGGGTCGACGCCTCCCGGGGCGCCTGCCCGCGGCGCAGCGTGTCGGCGATGGTGACCAGCACCAGGTCCACCGCCGCGACCAGCTCCATCGCGGCGGTCCGCGCCCGCAGCGACGCCCCCTCGTCCGCCACCCGGCCGAGCCGGACGTGCCGCTCCAGCAGAGACAGGTGACGCCGGGACAGCCCGCACAACTCCGTGCCGGGCAGTGGCACGAGGATCAACTGCCACGCGCCTATCGCGGTGGACGTCGGCACCAGGCCACCCGCAGGCAGCCGAGCCACGTGATGACGACGCGAGGGGCTCATCCCGGCCCGGCGCACCGCGAACAGGTCGGCCTCGCCTCCGTTCACCAGCCAGCCAGCCACCGGGCCGTCCAGGCGGCAGACCTGGCGTACGCCCTCCGCGCAGAAGCCGATCAGGCCGCCGACCGGGGAATCCTCCACCGCGTCACTCATCAGCGTCTCCTCGGATCGTCGTGGTCAGTGGTCCCGGACCAGGCGCGCGTACGCCCCGTCCCGGGCGACCAGTTGCTCGTGGGTGCCACGCTCCACCTCTCGACCGCCGTCCAGCACGACGATCAGGTCGCAGTCGCGGACCGTGGACAGGCGGTGGGCCACGATCAGGCAGGTCGCCCCCCGCCGGCGCAGGTGCAGGTCGATCCGGCGTTCCGTCTCGGCGTCCAGCGCGCTGGTGGCTTCGTCCAGCACCAGCACCCGGGGGTTGCGGACGAGTGCGCGGGCGATCTCGAGCCGCTGCCGCTGTCCACCCGAGAAGTTGCGGGCGTTCTCCCGCACCGGGCTGCCCAGGCCGCCCGGACGAGCCGCGACCTCGTCGTAGAGGCACGCGTCGGTCAGCGCGGTGACGACGTCCTCGTCCACGACCGTGAGGTCCCACATGGTGACGTTGTCCCGGACCGTCCCCTCGAACAGCCGCTGGTCCTGGTCCACCATGGCGACGGTGGCCGCCCAGAGGCCGTCGTCGGCCGCCGGCCGCTCGTGGCCGTCCACGGTGACCCGGCCGGTCCACGGACGGTAGAGCCCGGCGACCAGTCGGCCCACCGTCGACTTGCCACTGCCCGACCGCCCGACGAGCGCCACCCGGGCACCCGGCGGCAGGTCCAGGCTGAAGTTCTCCAGCAATGGACGGCCCAGCGGGTTGTAGCCGAAGGTGACCTCCTCGATGCGCAGGTGCCCCTCCATCGGTGTCAACGGGCGGGCGGGTCGGTCCTCGGCCGACGGCAGTGGGTACCGCTCCACGTCGCGCAGCCGGTTGAGGTCGGCGCTCATGTCCTGCAGCCGCGAGCCCAGCGCGGTCAAATTGCCCAACGGCCGGTTCATCGCGGCGGCCAGGCTCTGCATGCCGACCAGCACGCCGACACTCATCGCCTCCGCCACGACCTGCCGGCTGCCCAACCCCAGCAGCACCGCGGTGGTCCCCGAGGCGAGGAACGCCGGCAGGACGGAGAGCACCGCGGTGGGCACTCCCAGCCGCTGCTGACGGGTGGCGACGGTCGCGTGGCGTGCCGCGAACCGGGCCACGGCGCGTTCCTCCTCGCCGCCGGCCTTCACCGTCTCGATCATCTGGACCGTGGTGTACACGGTGGTCACCAGCTTGCTGCGGTCCGCCTGGAGGCCGGCGACGGCGGTCGACCGGGTCGAGGCGACGTAGCGGAGCACGCTGACGTTCAACCCGGCGAGGACCACCGCGCACAGTCCGAGCAGCAGGTCGTACTGGCAGAGCAGTGCCCCGTACGCCAGCACCAGGCCGGTGTCCACCACGGTGGTGGCCGCCCGGCGGGTGAGCACCTCGGCGACCACCTCGTTGCCGCGGACCCGCTGGCTGAGGTCGGCGGCCTGCCGCTGGTCGAAGAAGGTCGGCGGCAGCCGCAGCAGATGTCGGAAGAACCGGGCGGCGCTGCCGAGGGCGAGCGCCGTCTCCGCGCGTACGGTCAGGCGTTGCTGGAGCAGGCTGGCCAGGAAGGTCAGCACGGTGGCCACCGCCACCGCCGCCACCAGGCCGGCGAACGCGGCCCGATCCTCCTGCAGCAGCACCCGGTCGACGAAGACCTGGGCCATCACCGGGATCGTCAGGCCGACCACGGCGATCAGCAGGCCGAGCAGCAGCATCTGCGCGATCGCCGAGCCCGGGCCGCGCCACCGCTCGGCCAGCGCCCGGACCAGCCGGTAGCGGGTGCCGCCCGGCCGGAACTCCGGGCCGGGCTCCATGGTGAGCACGATGCCGGTGAAGGCGCCGTCGAACTCCTCCCAGCTCACCGCGCGGGGACCGGTGGCTGGATCGTTGATGAAGACCTTGCGGCCGAGCCCTTCCAGCACCACGAAGTGCTCGAACCGCCAGAACAGCACCGCCGGCAGCGCCACGGTGGCCAGGCCGGCCAGGTCCATCTGGAAACCCTTTGCCACCATTCCGTACCGGCGGGCGCCCTTGAGCACGGTGGCCGCGGTGGAGCCGTCCCGGCTCACACCACACACCCGGCGCAACTCCTCCAGGGGCACGTGCCGACCGTGGTGCGCGAGCAGGATCCCCAGCGCGGCGGCACCGCACTCCACCGCCTCCATCTGGATCAGGGTGGGCGTGCGGACTCGTCGACGCCGGATCCTGGGGAGCTCCGGCACACCGCTGGCGGCCGTCGTCGGCGCGCTCATCGCCGCAGCAACCAGTCGATCGGGTGTTCCCGGTCCACGGTGAACCAGGCGGTGACCTCGCTGGCCGAGTTGAGCTGGAACGGCGGCGGGGACTTGGTCCAGCGCAGGCCCCCCGGGGCGGCCGGGTCGGGCTCCAGTGCGACCGTCACCCGGACCACGCTGCCGCGGGCGAGCAGCCGCCGGACGTCCGGCCCGGTGCCCAGGAAGGCGCGCAGCGAGGCCTCGGTCTCCGGGAAGGCGCCGACCGTGGTCACCTGGCCGGCCAGGGTGCCGAACACGTTGCGCGGCGCGGCCGCGGCGGCCACCTCGACGGACACGCCGGGTTGCAGCAGCGGCGCGGCGACGGCAGGGGCGTAGACGACGGCCTGCAACGCGTCCCCGGCGGTGTCGAGCCGTTCCAGGTCGGCCAGGTGCGTGCCCGGGGTGACGATCTCGCCCTCCGAGACCAGCCAGGCAACGACGTACGCGTCACCCGGCGCAGTCTCCACCCGTACCTTGCCGTCCGACGTGCGCAGGCTGTAGAGGGGGGTGCCCTTCGGCACCCGCTGGTGCGGTGACGCCCACACCTTGGTGACCTGACCGCCATCGAGCGCGTCGAGGGCCGAGATCCCGTTGGAGTGGATCAGCACCCCGGCCGCCTCGACGGTCCGGGGCACCACCGTGCGCACCGACCAGACACCTGCGGCGACCACGACGATGACCAGGGCGGTAGTGGCCAGCCAGTTCGGCACCGTGGTCAGCCGGACCGCCCGGTCCAGTTGCTCGGGCGCCTCCAACTGGCGCAGCGCCTGCCGCCGGAACTTCATGGCCGGCCCCCCGCTCCGGCCGGGCCGGCGGCGCACCGCGAGCCGAGCAGGAAGTCGGCCACGCTCGGCTCGACCAGCGGGTCGAGCCCGGACAACTCGGCGAAGGCCTGGGAGTCACCGGCGCCGAGGGCGCACGGCGCCAGCCCCATGGCGGTGGCGACGAGATACATCTGCTGGGTCAGCACACCCGCGTCCTTGAGAATCATGGCGTAGCTCATCCCTTCGTACTTCCACATCAGCCGCTGGACCCGGGCGGTGACCACCAGGACCGTCTGCGGCGGCCGAGGCATGGCGCCGGCCGCCCGGGCGTACGCCAGCAGCCGGTCGGCGGCCGGTCCCCAGCCGGCGACCGGCTCCAACCGGTGCCCGACCGCGTCGTAGTGGTAGAGCCCGGGGTCAAGCCCGGCGCAGCGCGCGACCAGTGGATAGATCTCCAGCTCGTAGACCCCGCCGCCGCCCGGGTAGGGCCGGTGGCCGACCTCCTGCCCGCCGGCCTCGCCGACGGCGATGGTGTGCTGCGACCGATGCAGGAATTCCGCCAGCCGCTCCAGGGGCAGCGGCGCCGCGTCGTCGTGTTCGCGCACGCTGCGCCGGTCCGCGACGACCTGACTGAACGCGGGATCCGCCTTGGCGATCGTCGCCAGGTCCGGCAGCGGCAACTCGACCGCCCGACCCCCGTCGTACTGGCGGCGCAGCGGTTGCGGGGCGAAGCGCTCCCGCATCCGGTAGGTGCCGCCCACCGGCAGCGCGTGTCGGCCGGCCCGGGAGCGGTGGTGCAGCCGCAGCTCCTCCGGTGACCAGTAGGCCAGCGGCGCGTCGTCGCACTCCGCCTCGAACTCGGCGTCGGTGACCAGGATCCGGGCGGTGGCCAACTCGTCGAGCACCCTTCCGGCGGCCTCCGGCGACACGCCGAGCGTGCGGGCCACCGTGTCGGGTCCGACGCCCGGCACGGCGGCGGCCAGCACCGCACCGAGGGCGGCGTCGGCGCAGCCGACGGCGAGGGTGCTCAGCGGCGATGCGGCCACCAGCATGCCCCGTTCGTGCGCAAGGGTGGCGAAACGGGAGAGCCGGTAGCGGACCCCGGGCGTGTGCAGGCGACTCTCCGGCAGACTGCCCCGACCCAGGCCGGTGGGCACCAGGTCCAGCAGCGCCCGGTCGTCGACCTGGACGCGTCGCTCCAGCCAGGAGTGGGCGAGCAACCGGCGCAGCAGCAACTGCGCGGGCAGCACCCGGCTCTCCCCCTCCAGGCCGCTGATCAGCCGGCCGACCTCGACGTCGCTGACCCAGTCGGCGGCGAGCCTCAGCAGCAGCGCCCGCCGGCCCATCCCCGGTTGCTCCAGGGTGAGCTGGAAGCGGGTCTGCCGCAGGGTCAGCGAGCCGTCCTCACCAAGTCGCAGTTCCGCGTCACGGCGCAGCCGGTACGACTCCTGAATCGGCGGACCGCCGACGGAGCCGCTCACGACGACCGCCGACCGACCGGGTCCACCACGGTGGTCATCCCCACATCCCTCCCACGTTCCCGGTAGGCCCGGGAGCGCCGGCTAGAAGAAGACGTTCAGCGGATTGGCCGACGTCTCGTCGACGGCCAGCGGGCCCCGGCCGAGGCGGGCCGGCACGTCCCACAGCCGACCGGGACCAAGCCGGCGCCAGAAGTGCCGCAGACCCGGCACGACGACTTTCACCACCGCCAGGTCGACATCCGGACGGGACTGGTCGACGACGATCACCTCCAGGCCGGCCCGCTCCGCCCGGCGTACGCAACGACGCACGTCATCCCCGACATCGCCGGTGGTCAGCGCCGGATGGTCCGCTGCGGTGCGCGGCGGCCGGGTGGGGTCCGGGGACAGCCAGGGCTGGTCGGCCACCCGCACGGTGCCGAACCAGCGCGCGGTGTCCGGATCGTCGACGCCGTACCGGTTGCGTGCGGAGGTGGGTCCGGGAACAGCGGGCAGGAACTGGTTCACCTCGGTGAGCGCCCGGGTCAGCGCGACCCGCGCGTCCAGGTGCGCGCCGAAGCCGACCAGGACGTCCTCCGGCCCTCGGTCGACCCGCCGGGACACCGCGGCGAACGCGGGTACGCCGAGGTCCGCGGTCAGGTCGAGGGCCCACAGCTCACGGCCCAGGGCGGTGGCGTGGTGGTCGACGCAGGCGGCGGTCCACGGGTCGGCGAACGAGGCGAGGTCCACCCCGGGCATCCGGGAGCGGTGGTACCACCACAGGGCCACGCTGTCCCGCTCCACGAGTTCGCAGAACCCCTGCAGGATCGCCTCGGACAGGTTGCCGCCCGCCGCGCAGCCGTTCGAGTCGGCCGAGCACACCCCCAGCCCGGTCAGCTCCGGATGCCCGTACCAACAGTGCGCGGCGGGCAGCTCACGCGGTGCCTGCCGGGTCAGCGACCAACCCGTGGTCCAGTCCAGCTCCACCTCGTCGGCCAGCGGGCGGGGAATGCGGTGCAGGTGGCCCAGGTCGCGGTTGAGCCGGTCCCGGTCGGCGTACTGGCGTTCCGAGAACAGCAACAACTCCCGCAGGTGTACCGCGCGGTCCGAACCGAGCTGCCGGTAGGTCGCCCGGTGCACCGGGCGGTCGCCGCGCCACACCCCGCAGTAGCGCTCCACCGCCTCCCCGATCGCGCTCATCCGGGCCTGTAGGTCGGTCCGGCCCTTGCCGCCGCTCTGCCCGCGCAGGTTGCGGCGCAACGCGGCGAGCTGGCGGGGCTGGGCAAAGTTGTGCCCGGCCGAGTAGGTGTGGGTGACGCCGTTGTCGGTCGCCTCCAGCGGGGTCAGCCGGCTCACCACGCCCAGATATCGGCTGACGTGGTGGACGAGCGCGGCGTACGCCTCGGCCGGTTCCCTGGTGCGGGAGTCCACGGCCCGACTGGGCTGGGCGCCACTCGGTGGCAGGTCGATCCGTGGCTCGGCCTTGCGGACGAGGTCCGGGTCGC
Source organism: Micromonospora sp. LH3U1 (assembly GCF_028475105.1). Lineage (NCBI taxonomy): Bacteria > Bacillati > Actinomycetota > Actinomycetes > Micromonosporales > Micromonosporaceae > Micromonospora > Micromonospora sp. LH3U1. Next base: position 4,587,832 of record NZ_CP116936.1, read on the forward strand.
CGCAGGCGGGGCACTGCGGCTGGCGTACCAGATGGTGGCTCTCCGTGCTCAGGTCCCGGGTGTCCAGCGCGACCATCCGGCCGGTGAGGCGGGGCGACGTGCCTCGTACGGCGAGCACGGCGAGCTCGGCGGCGAGCAGCCCGGCGGCCATGGTGGCCAGTCCGGGTAGGACCGCGCGGCCGGGCTGCGGCAGCGGACCGGCCAGGTCCTGCCCGTCGAGAAAGGCGTTCACCTGTTCGTTCTCCTGCCAGCGTTGCCGCAGGCAGGCCCAGCAGCCGGTCAGGCCCGGCACCAGGTGCGGGCCGAGGAAGACGACGTTGCCGTGTGGCCGGGCCAGGGTCCACGCGCGGCCGGCGGCCAGGTGGCGGTCGTTGATCAGCGCCAGCCGTGGGTCGAGCATCGACGACGGCAGCACCAGCACCTGGGCGGTGCCCGGATCGGGGTCCGTGGCGTCCGGCCCGACCACTGTCGCGGCGAGCCCGAGGGCGCGCAGCGCGTCGGCGGTCTCGGCCACCCGGGGTGCCCCGAGGTCCACGATGGTGACCGTTCCCCCGGCCATCCACCGCCGCCCGGCCTCGGGCGGGACACCCCGGGCGTCCCAGCCGGCGGCCTCGGCCGGCGAGGTGTGCGCCGGACCGGACACCAGCAGGCCGTGGTCGCGCAACCGGGCGAGGGCGGCGCCGACGGCGGCGACCGGGTGCCGGGTGGCCAGCCGGGCCACCACGTCGGCCAGCGGCGCCGCGCCGTCGAGCTGGTCGGCCAGGTCCGCGGCGACCGGGTCGTCGATGAGCAGGCTGCGGGTCTCCCCCAGCACCACGAGCGGACCGTCGGGCAGCCGCACCGGCACGTAGTCCGATCGGAAGCGCGGACGCCACATGGTTCCTCCCGAGCCTGGTGGCCGGACCGCGGCACCGCCGGCCCCGCCGGTGATCACGGCTACTGCAATCGTCGCGGTCCGGGGGTCCGATCCCGAGTGATGCCACCGGTTTCTGCCGTCGGCCGTCTCCGGCCCGGTCAGCCGGCGGTGACGGTCAGCGCGGTGTCGTTGAGCCCCAGCACCGATGTGCCGGTGGTCTGCGCCGGTACGAGCAGCAGGAAGGTCTCCACCCGGGTGACCCGGATCGACTTTCCGCTGATCGCCGTGCGATGACCGGTGGCGATCAGGTCGGGGCTCTGCGGCACCATCTGGACGGTGGCCGGACCGCCGGGAGCCGGACGCAGCGTGTCGGTGGCGTGGATCGTCAGAAAGGTCAGCGTGCCCGTCGGCACCGCGACCGCGCAGTCGGACCACTCCGCGCGGTCCATCGTCCGCTGCACCGCCGCGCCGACACCGGCGAGCTGCTGCCCGTAGACCTCCCAGCCGCCGGCGAACTGGCCGTCGAGCAGCGGGCTCGACACGACGAGGGAACGGTTGCTCGTCGTGGACCCGATGCTGCGGGCGAACACCTCGGCGGCGAGGGCCCGACGGCTGGTCTCGTCCAGGGCGGTGCCGCCCTCCGTGGCCGGCCGACCGTCGATGCTCCGGGCGACCACCAGCGAAGGTTGGGTGACCTGAACATTGTGGCTGAGCTTCCACTGGCCGTCGGCGCCGAGCACGAACTGGCTGACATCGGTGGGGGCCAACTCCGAGCCGGCCAGCCTGAGGGTGGCCGTGGCGAGGAGGCAGGCCGGGTCGCCGGGAGGCACCGCGAAGACCGGGTTGATGTGCTGGAACGACGGTTGCGGACGCTGGTTGTAGGCGGCCCGGCGGGCTGCGGCGATGCTGAGGTCCAGCGAGGGCGATACCTCCTGGGCCCGCAGCGCCTCGACGTCACCGGCCACCGAGGCTGCCGAGTCGGCCTGGTCGAAGGCGGTGAGCACCAGCGCGGCCCGGTCCCGACCGAAAGTGGCCGAACCGTGGGGCGCCGGGGTGGCCGCGTCCACCGGCTCGCCACCACAACCGGTCAGCGCGAGCAGCGCCACCGCGGCGGCGGCGAACGGCATCGCCGGCACCGGCGCGGCGAGGCTACGCGGGCTCCTGACGGATCTTTTGCCCAGCATCTCGTCCTCCATCCACCACCGGTCCACGGGAATCGCGCCCGATGCAGTCGAGTATGTGAGCGGCTGGCGGGCCAGGCCGGTGGCGGAGCGGCCTCGTGCTGCCCGGCCTGTCGGCGTTGCACCGAACGACGTCATCCGGCCTGGATGACGGTCACCGATCGGTGTCATCGAGCCGAGCGACCCAGGCGACCAGACCCGACCGGGAAGCGACGCCCGCCTTTCGGTAGATGCGGGTCAGGTGCGCCTCCACGGTGCGGGGGCTGATGTTCAGCTGCCGCCCGATCAGTCGACTGGTGGCCCCGGTAGCCGCCAGCCGCGCGATGTGCCATTCCCGGTCGGTCAGGGCGGCGACCTCGCGCGGGCCGATTGGACGGGCCAATCGCAGGCCGACCCGTTCCGTCCCGCACCACCCGGCCAGTTCCAGCGCCCGGCGGCGGGCCCGCGCCGCCGGGCCGGCCTGCTCCGCGGCTTCGGCCGCCCGGGCCAGGGAGGCCAGCGCAAGGCTGCGCCGTAGCACCATCCCGCCGGCGCGGAACAGGTCAGCCGCGTTCTCCAGGTGCAGCAGCGCCGCCGGGACGTCGCCGCGGGCGAGCAGCACCTCGCCGTACGCCGACTCGGCGAAGCCCCGCTGCCCGGGTAGACCGATCCGATCCGCCGCGGCCAGTGCCAACCGCGCCTGCCGCTCGGCGTCGGCCACCTCACCCGCGGCGAGCGCGGCGGCGCAGAGCAGCTCGTACCACATCGGACGAAAGGTGCTCTGGAAGCGGCTCAGGCCGCTGTCGCCCCCGGCTGAGCGCACCAGTTCGGTACAGGTCGCCGGATCACCGGACAGCAGCGCTGCGGTCGCCAGCGCGGTCGCGGCGGTGCGACCGCACCACGTGGCGAGGTCGGTGGCGATTCCGACGGCGCTGCGGGCCAGCGCCACCGCCCGGTCGTCGTCCCGGGGGCCGCCACGCCACGCCGTCGCCTCCGCCTCGAACGCCAGGGCGAAGCTCAGCAGGTGGCGACTGCCGATGCGCCGGGCGATGATGCCCGCCTCGGTGGCCAACCCGATGGCTGTGGTCAGCTGGCCGCCGTGGTAGGCCACCTGACCGCGTGCGAGCAGCAGCTGGCACAACCCGTCGTCGCGGTGCGCGGCGCGGACGAGCGTCAGCCCTCGGTCGAGGTGCCGCACCGCGTCGGCCTGCCGTTCGAGGTACAACTCGCTCAGGCCGAGCGCGGTGAGACAGTCGGGGTGGTCCCGCACATCCCGGTCCGGCAACGAGTCGACGATCCGGGCGCCGGCATCGAGCAGGCCCCGGGCGTCGTCGAGCGCGCCGTCGTGCGCGGCGGCCAGGCTTCGGACGGCCAGCAGGCCGGCCCGGTCCGCGCCGGAGCCGTCGAGATCTCCGGTCGGAGCGTCGGGCAGGGCGGCCACGGGGCGGCCGGCCAGGATGCCGGCGACGCCGATCTCGGTGGCGAGCTGGTAGCCGCTGGTGGGTCCGGCGCCGGCCGGCAGGGCGGCCAACTCGCGGCGGCTGATCTCGGCCGCCTCCGCGTAGTTGCCGAGCAGGCGTTCCACGCGCGCCCAGAGAGCCACCGCCTGGGCCCGTTGTCCCTTCGGGTCAGCGGGGAACAGCGGCACGATCTCCTGGAGCAGGGCCCTGCTTTCGGCCAGGTCGCCCGCCTCCCCGATGATCCGGGCCAGCGCGAGCGACACGTCTCGGCGACGCTGCGTCGAACCGGCCGTCGGCCGCAGCGCCCGCAGCGCCAGCCGCAGCCAGCGGATGGCCAGGTCCGGTGTCTCACGCCGGCTCTCCTGAGCGGCCCGGCAGAGCACGTCGACGCAGCGGTCGACCCAGCCGCCGTTCGGCAGGGCGAGCAGGCGCTCCGCGTAACGGGCCCGGTCGGCGGGTGGCGCGCCCAGATCGACCAGCGCGGTGAGCGCTCGCGCACACGCCTCCACCTGCCACGCCGGGTCGGTGTCCTGGGCGACCGCCATCCGCAGCAGCGGGTGCCGGAAGGCGAACCGTCCAGTGCCGGGGACGCGGCGGATCAGGTCGAGCCGGGCCAACCGCCAGCTGGCCTCGACCGCCAGTGTCGTCGGGACCTGCACGACGTCGGCGAGCAGGTCCGCGGCGAAGGGCGCATCGACGATCGCCCCGGCCCGCAGGCAGGCCAGCTCGACCGACGGCAGGTCCGTCCACTCGCGGCGCAGCACGGCCACCGCCGCATCAGACAGCCGGGTGCTCTGTGCTGCACGGATCTCCTCGGCGCTGTTCGAGGTGGGGTCGCCCGGCAGTGCCGCCAGGTAACCGGGGTTGCCGCCGGTCAGGTCGTACCGGGCGCGCAACTCCACCTGGTCGACGTGGGGGTGCAGAAGCGCGACCTCAGCGATGCTGAGAGGGCTGAGGTCGATCCGATCGTGTGAAGTCGGTTCTGCATCGGCGTGTTGTTCGTCGGGATCTGGTGGACCGAACGGCATCGGGGTCGCCATCTGCCGCGGGCGGTAGACGAGCACGAGCAGCAGCGGGGCGGGCACCGGATACCGCAGGAGGTGGGCGATCAGACCGGTGGAGGAGGCATCCGCCCAGTGCAGGTCGTCGAGGACCAGCACCAGACCGTCCCGGGCCGCCAGGCCGATCAGCCGGCGGGCCAACTGGTAGGTCCGGAACCGCCGGGCGTCCGACGCCCGCGCCGGCGCCGGTGGCACCGCGGCGGCGGATTCCGCCCAGGTCTCCCCGGTCGACCGCCCGGCACGCAGCCCACGTCGGAGTGGCTGCCCCTCCGTGAAGGCGTGTCGAAACACATGGAAGGGGACTCCTCGCTCATCCGGGGCGCAGGTCCCGACGGCCCAGGGGACGGTGGGGGCGCACCGCTCCAGGGCCTCGCGGACGAACCGGGTCTTGCCGATGCCCGGCTCCCCGACCACCTCGCAAACCATTTGCCGGCCACGGCCCAGCACGGTGGCCTGGGCTCTCCCGATACGCGCCAACTGTGGTCGCCGCCCGACGAAGCGCGGGCTCGTTGACGCACTTTCCAGCCCAGGTGTCATCACGCAGACCAGACGCCTTCCGACACACTCCAAGGGGAATTGATCGCACTATACCGGAGCACTGCCGAATGTCGAAGATACCGACGCGACCAGCTCTTATTCACCAGGCGGCGTCGGGACGCAGGTTCTTTCCGACATCGCGCCACAACCCGCAGAAATGGACGGGTCACCAGAAGGTTGGAACGATATCCCTGAAACCCAATAAATCACCCATCACCTACCGCACCAACGCATCCGACTACCAGGTCGAGGCCACCGCAGGACTTCTGAACCGTTCCAGCTGGACACCCGGAAAAACATTGGGGGCCGCGCCCGATCTGACATCGCCACGATCATGACCGCCTATACCGAACCACCCGAAGCGGTCATATTTCTACCTCGCCTTCGACCTTGACGCTCAGAGCTCGTGCCGCCCGCGAGGGTGTCGACAGCGACAAATGACTGGGACCTGGCCCACCACAATTGGCAATCGCGACAAAAAGCAGTGCCAGGCGGTGGATTGCACGAAGAGTCGGACCCGCCTATTCTTCGACGGCGACTTTACGCCGTGCGTCATTCACCAGAGCCCTGGCAGCAAGAGTCTTCTCACCCTGTTCGGGGCGGAACACCCACTCGGAGGAATAGCGGCTACCCTCCACCGTCCGAGCGCGAGAAACACAGAGGTTTGGCCTGTCCAGTGCAACGCAGGTCAGCGGCGGGGTAGGACGCCCAGGAGGGTTGCGGTCAGGGCCAGCTTCAAGTAGTCCTTCAGCTCCAAGTGGAAGCGGGCCAGGTCGGGCTCGGCCTGGTAGGCCGCCTGCAGACTGGGTGGGGGTGTGCTGTACGCCGACAGCGCGCCGGCCATGACCATGGTTTGCAGGCTGAACAGTGTTGCGTTCTCGCCCAGCTCCGGCAGGTACTTCTGGATCAGGGCGGTCATGGTTGTCAGGCGGTCCAGGGAGGCGCGCTTGTAGCGTGTCACGACCTCGACGGAGACGTTGTGTTCCAGGACGCTGCCCTGCGCGCCGAAGAGGTCGCACAGCACCACCCGGTCGGAGAGTGAGCGGCTGAGGATCTCGGCCACCGCCGCCGCCCGCTCGGCCATGGGCAGATTTTCGTCGACGCCGGCGGCCAACTCGCCTGCCAGTTCCGTCAACCACTCCTGCAGGAAGTGGTCCAGCAGTTCCAGCAGCACCGCCTCGCGAGACTCGAAGTAGCGCAGCACGTTCGGCTTCGCCAGGCCTACCCGGCGGCTGAGCTCGTTCAGGGTGACCGCGGCCACAGGCATCTCGTCGAGCATCGCCGACGCGACGTCGAGGATCGCCCGTCGGCGGATCTCCCGCTGCTCTTCGGTTCGCGCCCGCTGGAAAGTCACGTTCGCCAGCCTAACTTAGGTACCTGCGGTACGTTGACAACGTACCGAAAGTACTTTAACGTCGTCGGCACAAGATACCTTCGGTACGTTAGCTAGTAGGGAGCCTGACATGAGCGAGAAGTGGACGACGGCGAACATTCCGGACCAGCACGGGCGGGTGGCCGTGGTGACCGGGGCCAACACCGGCCTGGGGTACGAGACCGCCAAGGCGCTCGCCGAGCGCGGGGCGTCCGTGGTGCTCGCCGTACGCAACGTCGAAAAGGGCGAGCGGGCCGCGGCCCGCATGACCGGCGACGTGACCGTCCAGGCGCTGGACCTGACCTCGCTCGACTCCGTCCGGACCGCGGCGGCGGCGCTGCGGTCCCGGCTCGACCGGATCGACCTGCTGATCAACAACGCCGGCGTGATGTACACCCCGAAGCAGACCACCCGGGACGGCTTCGAGATGCAGTTCGGCACCAACCACCTCGGCCACTTCGCGCTCACCGGGCTGCTGCTGGACCTGATGCTGCCGGTGCCCGGCTCACGCGTGGTGACGGTCAGCAGCACCGGCCACCGCATCCGGGCCGCGATCCACTTCGACGACCTGCAGTGGGAGCGGTCGTACAGCCGGGCCGCCGCCTATGGCCAGTCCAAGCTGGCCAACCTGATGTTCACGTACGAGCTGCAGCGCCGGCTCGCCACGCACGGCACCACCGTAGCGTTGGCCGCGCATCCCGGCATGTCCAGTACCGAGCTCGCCCGCAACACCCCCGCGGCCCTCCGGCTTCCGCTCACCTGGCTCGCGCCGCTGATCACCCAGACGCCGGCGATGGGCGCGCTGCCGACCCTGCGCGCCGCCACCGACCCCGCCGCGCTCGGCGGCCAGTACTACGGTCCCGGCGGACGCAACGAGGTCAAGGGCCACCCCCGGCTGGTCACCTCCAGCCCGGATTCCTACGAGGTAGCCGTCCAGCAGCGGCTGTGGGCCGTCTCCGAGGACCTCACCGGCGTGAAGTTCCCCGTCGTTCGGTCCAAGCAGAACTCGTTTCCCTCCGGATCGGGCATCACGTTGTAGCCCGCGCTGGTAGGAGGCGCCGGCTCGTCGCGGCGCAAGCGGGTGGCGGTGTTGTGCGTCCCGCAAGAACTGCGAGAGCGCCTTCGGATCGTGGGCGTCGAAGGTAGACCCAGGGCAGGTGCTCGCCGACTCCCGCTACCCTCGCCCCGCCCATCGCGGGACCGGGCTGCGCCTCGGGCCGCCATGTCAAGACGGCTTTGACGCGTAGTGTTTCGGTATGGCACAACGACTCGTCAGCGTATGGCAACCGTTCTTCCTTGGTAGCGAGAGTCAGAGCGCGGCCATCGATGCGGCGACCGAGTTGGAGGAGCTCGGCTATGCACGGCTCTGGTTCTCGGGCGGTTTCGAGGAGAACGTCGCCCCACGCTTCCGGGAGATCCTGGACGGGACCAAGCGCATCGGGGTTGCGTCGGGGATTGTGAGCATCTGGCACTCGTCGCCCCCCGAGGTGGCGGCGTTCGCCCAGGACGCGGAGCGGGCCCATCCCGGCCGGTTCCTGCTCGGTCTCGGCGCCAGCCACGCGGTGCTGTTGGAAGGCAGCGGCACGACCTACCGCAAGCCGTATTCGAAGATGGTGGAGTACCTCGACGGTCTCGACGCGGCCGGGCTCCCGCCCGAGCGGCGGATCCTGGCCGCACTCGGCCCGCGGATGCTCGAGCTCTCCCGCGACCGTTCAGCCGGGGCGCACCCGTACTTCGTCCCTGCCGAGCACACCGCCGAGGCCCGGGCGGCACTTGGGCCTGACCGGCTGCTCGCTCCCGAGGTCGCGGTGGTCCTCGAAGCAGACGCCACCACCGCCCGCGTCACGGCCCGGCAGTACACGAGCGGATACCTCGCACTACCGAACTACACCAACAACCTGCGGCGATTCGGCTGGACCGACGAGGACTTCGCTGGAGGCGGCAGCGACCGCCTCGTCGACGCCCTGATCCCCTGGGGCACGGCCGAAGAGGTCGCGGCCGGGCTGGAGAAGCACTACCAGGCCGGCGCGGACGAGGTAGCGGTCCAGGTACTCAACGGCGGCGACGCCACGACATTCCCCGCCGACGCGTTCCGCGCTCTCGCCGCGGTCTTGACCTGACCTTTCTTGAAGGCCCGCGTCCGCGGCGGCGCGGGCCGTCGGCCTTACCAGCCTGCCCTGCGTCGCGGCGTGCCGCCTCAGCCACCCTGGCCTGATGGCGCGAACGTCAGCGCTGACGCCGCAGGGTCACAAGCACCGCGGCGCCAGCGACGGCCGCGACGCCACCGGCCGCCAACGGTGTCCTGGCCGAGACTCCGTCGACCAGTACGCCGCCGCCGGCCGCGCCGGCTGTTATCCCGATGTTGCACACCATCACGATGAGCCCACCCATCTGCTCCAGTCGTGTCGGTTCGCTCCGGGCACCCCAGCTCAGGACCGTGGTCGGCACACCGCCGAACCCGAAGCCCCACACCGCGATGGCGATGAGCAGGCCGACGAACGAGCCGCCGGTCAGGTACATGACGAGCATCCCTGTCCCCAGCACGGCAGGGAACAAGAACACGCCGACCCGCGGAGCGCGGTCGGCCAGAGGGCCGCTCAGGACCGTGCCCAGGAGGCTGGCGACGCCGAACACGAGTAGCAGCACGGCGAAGCCGCCGCTGTCGATGACGGAGAGGCCCTGCGCGGCGATCCGGACGTAGGTGAATCCGGTGAAGTGGCCGCTGAAGATCAGCAGGACTGCGAACAGGCCGGTCAGGACGACACCGGAGCGCAGGACCGATCCGAGTGCCCGAAGCCCGCTCGCCGCTCCGGGAGCGACGCTCGGCAGCGTCGTCGCCTGCACGATCAGGGCGAGCACCGCAACGCCGGCAGCGAGCAGGAAGACGCCCCGCCATCCCCACACCCCGCCCAGCCAGGCGCCGAGCGGAACGGCTGCGACGGTGGCGGCCGCGACGCCGGAGTTGATGATGG